>NZ_JBBHKC010000005.1:0-423336 GCF_037482985.1 Pedobacter immunditicola
TTTAAACATGACGACAGGCTTTTTTGTGCCTTGATACTTTCGAACTTAGTTGCCTTCCATAGGGAAAAATGCAGCAAATCTGGATTCTAGTGCACTAAACTGGCTTTGTAGTTTCTTGCTCAACGCTGTTTGCTGATGCTGTTCTGCAGTGTGAGCCATCTGGTTTAAGAACGACATGCCTAACTGCACATTTTGTCCGCCAACAAAGCGTTGCTTACTTTCCGAAACATCAGCTAAATAAGTCAGTTCTTTTTGAATATAGTCGGCAGCTTTTTCAATTAAAGCATTCGCCCTCTTCGTATCCTTCAGGTTGTATAGGTTCTCCGCCATGAAATAGGTACCCATCATGGAACGCATGCCATAGAATTTTTCCGGCATCACTTCATAATACCTGTCTACGACTTTTTTAGCCTCTGCCATTTTACCCTCTTTGATCAAGCTGGATGCAGAAGTATTGAAAAGGTTGGTGAAAATGGAAATATCATCAGCTGATTGTGTATCCAAGTAAGAAGCTGTTTTCACATTACCCCACAAAAATTTATTCATCAGGTTGTTGTATAATACCGGCGTATTCACCAGGTCAGTTCTGGAAGTGGCAGCAGTATCCATTTTTAATGGCAATAAGCGTAGAGCCATTCCTTCACTGTATAAATAATTGTCAAGGCCATTGAATTGCTCGGAAGGAACAGTGCTGGCGAAATAAATTGGTCTTTCCCAATTGTTATGGGCCAGGATATCCAACATGGCAAGTGTTCCTTTAGTTACGTAACCTTTGTTATAGGTCCATTCCACAGCAGGAACAATTTTGTCTGCATTCGCAGCAGATACAGTACCTGTCTTAATCACATCCTCAGGGTTAACCGTGATTTTGAAATTCTTGGTAGGAATAAAGTTTTCTTTGGTACCATTCTGCAATGGAACTTTATCTGCATCATTTTCCGATAAAAGAAGTTCTACTATGGTTTTTAATTCCACAGATCCTTCAATTTTATAATCCTGGTAATACATTACATCCCTTATACCCTGCACATATTGTTCCTTGGTCATGGTCAGTGGAAGAGGGGCAGATTCATTCTGCTTGCGCTTCATGCCATCGATATACCAGTCTGTATCAAACAAACTTAGGTTAACCAAACGAATGTCCGGCCTGATGTTTTCTACCTCCTGAGCATACCACAATGGGTAGGTATCATTATCACCGTAGGTAAACAAGATCGCATTGGGAGCGCATGATTCAAGATAGTTAACTGCAATGTCATGTGCAACCATTTTCTCAGAGCGGTCATGATCATCCCATCCCTGGGCAAGCATTAATACCGGCGCACCAAGCATGCAGATAACAGTTGCACCAATGGCTGCGTTGGTGGCGTTAATTTTCTTAAACAACCATTCCTTCAGCCCTAATACCCCGAAGCCTATCCAGATGGCAAAGGCATAATAGGATCCCGCATACGCATAATCCCTTTCCCTTGGCTCCAATGGCTTCTGATTTAAATATAATACAATGGCGATACCGGTAAAGAAGAACAGCAAGCCAACGATGCCTGCGTCCTTTTGGTTCCGCTTAAAATGCCATATTGCACCTAATAATCCAATAATTAAAGGTAAGAAGAAGAACCTGTTATAGGCATTGCTTTCTACAATGGAAGGTGGAAGATTCTCCTGGTTTCCCAGCATTAATGCATCAACAGGCTTGACGCCACTCAACCATTGTCCTTCATACAAACTTCCCTGGCCCTGGTCATCATTTTGCCGGCCAACAAAGTTCCACATGAAATAACGCATGTACATATTCCCGATCTGGTATTTGAAAAGGAAACCCGTATTATCTATTAAACTTGGAAATTTAGAATCATCCAGGTTCATCATATCTTTATAATAAGAAACATGACGCTCGTCATCACTGTACATCCTTGGAAATGGAGTCAGTTTGTCGTATTCATAATCAGTTTTCTTTCCGGCAACCACATAATCTTCGGCGCCTTTTCTATAAATGTTTTTACCTTCTTTAAGGCCTATTTTTTCTGAATTGTAATTAGGGCCAAACAATAATGGCCTGTCGCCATATTGCTCACGGTTTAAATAACTTAAAAATGAGAAAGCATTATCCGGGTTGCTGTTATTTAAGTTGGGGTGGGCTTTAGCCCTGATAATGATCATGGCGAAAGAGCCGTAACCGAAAATAATCAGCACTGTAGAAAGCAGGGCAAGGTTTAAAATCTTTTTTTGGTGTTTGATGGAATAACGTATGCCCCACACCAGGCCACCGATCACCAAAAGCGCAAATGCGATGACACCACTGCCAAAACCAAGGCCTAAGGTATTGACGAAGAAAAGATCGAAATAAGCACCAAAAGAAACAAGGTATTGGATAATACCATATTGGATGACCGCCAGGATCAGGATTCCTATGAAGAAAGTCTTGAAAATACCGGCATTTGTTGGCTTAGCTGTTTTCCTGAAATAATAAACAAAGGCAATGGCAGGAATAGTTAATAAGTTCAACAGGTGAATGCCAATGGAAAGGCCCATGATATAAGCGATAAACAACAACCACCTGTCAGCACGCGGCTCATCGGCACTGGCTTCCCATTTTAGTATTGCCCAGAAAACGATAGCGGTAAATAAGGATGATAAGGCATAAACCTCAGATTCAACTGCGGAGAACCAGAAAGTATCAGACCAGGTATAAGCTAAGGCACCTACCAGACCGGCACCAAAAATGGTAACCAGGTTGGCTTTAGATATTTGTTCACCCGCTTTAACGATAGATTTTTTAGCAAGGGCCGTGATTGTCCAGAACAGGAACATGATCGTTGCACCACTGGCTACGGCAGAACCTACGTTCATGAAGTAAGCAATTTTAGTGACGTCACCTGCTGCCAGTAAAGAGAAGAAACGTTGAATCATTAAAAATAAGGGTGCACCAGGTTGGTGTACCACTTGCATTTTGAATGCAGAGGCTATGAACTCTCCGCAATCCCAAAAACTGACGTTCGGCTCCAGCGTTAATATATAAGTAAACGTGGCAACGAAAAAGCAGAGCCAGCCAATAATGTTATTTATCTTCGAATAATTCATTTAATTAAAATAGAATAAAGTTGAGGTACTAAATGCAGCCGAAAATAAAGAATTAGTTCGAGATTAGTATAAATATGGAAGGCTTTAACAAAATTTAACTAAGTGAAATATCTTTGTAATAAATAATCAGCCTGAAAATAAATGTGTTAAACAAAAAAGTGAAAGTTTTTTCACTTTGTGTTTGCAGTTCTGGAAAATGTGCTTAGATTTGCATTCCGTTTCAAAGCAACCCTTTTAAACAGAAAGATTGCCCGATAGTATAAAGGTAGTACAACGGTTTTTGGTACCGTTTGTCTAGGTTCGAATCCTGGTCGGGCAACATAACTACATTCGGATTGCGAATATGCCGCGATCCGAATTTTTTTTATTTAACCCAGCATTGATACCATTCAGTCATGCCTTTGCAATTCAATCCGATTAAACTTTTTGCGGGAACAGGTACAAAAGAATTAGCGCAAAAAATTGCCGACGAGTACGGCAGACCCCTGGGGAAATCTACCCTAAGCCGGTTTAGTGACGGCGAATTCCAACCTTTTTATGAAGAAACTGTTAGAGGATCTGATGTATTCATCATTCAGTCTACCTGTCAGCCAAATGATAACCTGATAGAACTGCTCATGATGATTGATGCTGCGAAACGTGCTTCCGCGCATTACATCACTGCTGTTGTCCCTTACTACGGTTTAGCAAGACAAGATAGGAAGGATAAACCTCGTGTAGCTATAGGTGCTAAATTGGTTGCCAATTTATTGCAGGCTGCGGGAATCCACCGTATCATGACCATGGATCTTCATGCTGCTCAAATACAAGCTTTTTTCGATGTCCCTGTTGATCACCTGGATGCTTCAGTTATTTTTGTTCCGTACATTAAAAGTTTAGGACTCAAGAATCTGATTATTGCCTCACCTGATATGGGCGGTTCTTACCGTGCACGTTCTTTTGCTAAATTCTTTAATGCAGAGGTGGTGATTTGCGATAAGCGCCGTAAAAGAGCCAATGAAATTGAATCAATGTCCATCATCGGTGATGTAGTAGGACAGGATATTGTTTTGATTGACGATATTTGTGATACTGCCGGCACGCTTTCCAAAGCTGCAGATCTAATTATGGAAAAAGGTGCAAAAAGTGTAAGAGCGGTTTGTACCCATGCGGTGCTTTCGGGAAAAGCTTATGAAACCATTGAAAATTCAAAGCTTTCAGAACTTATTGTTACCGACACCATTCCGTTAAAACACGCAAGTCCTAAAATCAGGGTATTGAGTACTGCTGAATTATTCGCAAAGGCCATTGCCAATGTAAATGAACACGGTTCTATCAGTGCACTTTTTCAAGTTTAATATTAATAATAAAATAAATAAGTAAAATGAAACCATCAAAGCTTACAGCTTACAAACAGCTGAATAAAAGCCTATGATAGCTTCATTACAATTAAAAATCAAATAACAAAAAAAATGAAAACAATCGCAATTAGCGGTTCTCTTAGAGAGAACGTAGGGAAACGCGATGCTAAAGGACTTCGCTATGAAGGTAAAGTTCCTGCAGTATTGTATGGTGGTAAAGATCAAGTACACTTTGCTGTAGTAACAACTGAGCTTAAAGATGCAATTTATACACCTGAAGCTAACTTCGTAGAAATTGACCTTAACGGTACAAAAACGAAAGCCATCATTAAAGAATTACAATTTCACCCGGTTACCGACGTGTTATTGCACGTAGATTTTCTTCAGTTGGATGAAACTAAAGAAATTTTGATGGAGATTCCTATTAGATTAACCGGAGTTTCTCCAGGTGTTAAAATGGGTGGTAAACTGGTTCAGAAATTACGTAAACTTCGTGTAAAAGCATTACCTAAAGATATGCCTCAGGCTATTGAAGTAAGTATTGTTAAATTAGAAGTAGGTAACTTATTCCGTGTTCGTGACCTTGAAAAAGGTGCTTATGCAGTGACTAACACAGCTGAAGATACTATCGTATCTGTAGGTATGTCAAGAGCATTGAAACAAGCAGAACAAATAGGCGGTAAGAAATAATCACTATCTCTTTGTAGAAGAAAAGCAGTACTGTTCATTCAGTGCTGCTTTTCTTTTTTAAAACCATTACCTTTGCCTGATAACATCTATTTAAAATCTATCAAATAACTCACATGAAATACCTGATCGTAGGTTTAGGAAATATAGGACCTGAATATGCACATACCAGACATAACATTGGTTTTGATATTGCTGATGAGCTGGTTAAACAACTTGGTGGTACTTTCTCTAACCAGCGACTGGCCTATTATGCTGAAGTTACTTATAAGGGCAGGAAACTGCATGTCATTAAGCCTACTACCTTCATGAACCTAAGTGGAAGAGCTGTTAATTACTGGATGCATGAATTGAAGGTCCCTTTGGAGAATATTCTGGTGTTGGTTGATGACCTTGCCCTGCCATTCGGTAAATTAAGGTTGAAATTAAAAGGCAGCAGTGCCGGCCATAACGGTTTAAAAAGTATTGAAGACATTTGTGGCGGACAAAACTACCCTCGCCTGCGGTTTGGTATTGATGAAAACTTCTCAAAAGGACGGCAAATTGATTATGTATTGTCACCCTTCGACAAGGATGAGCAGCCGGAACTGCCTGCCCTTATCGACAAAAGCATTAATTTAATTCAAAGCCTGGTTACCATTGGCGCGCCGCTAACAATGACCTCCTTTAACAAATAATATTATTTTCTTTTAACAAATGAGCTTATCTTTTGATAAAGTACAGCCATTTCAAAAGGTTTGCTCACCACATCATTAGCCCCGGCATCAATGGCCGTTTTCATATCCTGTTCCATCACCGCCGCCGAGAAGGTTATCACGGGAATATTTTCTTTTCCGCTGACATAGCCGTTCCTGATTAGCTTGATGGCATCCAGGCCATTCATCACCGGCATAAAGGTGTCCATTAAAATCAGGTCGTAGTCGTTATCCTTTAGTTTATCCAAGGCTTCCTGGCCGTTATCCACCAGGTCCATGTTTACGTTCCAGCCTTTAAGTATTTTGGTGATCAGAAATTTATTAATCTGATTATCTTCTGCCACCAGTATCCTTACATTTTCAAAAGGAAAAAAGGACACTTTATCTTTTTCCGGTGCTATTCTCTTAGTCTGCATCACCTCATACCAGTTGGTAAAGCAAAATGTACTGCCTTTTTGCTCTTCACTGTGTACCTCTAGTAAGCCACCTTTAAGTTTAGCCAGGTTCTTTACAATCGATAAACCCAGTCCGGTTCCGCCGTACCTAATGGTGGTATGGTCCTCTGCCTGTTCAAAAGTTTCAAATATTTTGTCAATATTTTCCTCTGCAATCCCTATTCCAGTATCCACCACAGAGAAACGGAGCTGAAGGTTGTTTCCTTTGCGGTCCAAAACCTCTACTTTCAGGGTGACAGTGCCTGTTGCCGTAAATTTTATAGCATTGCCAAGCAGATTCATTAAAATCTGATTGAGCCTTAATGAATCTGCCATAATTAGTTCAGGCAATTCTTCGTCAAATTCTGTAATTAAGTCAAGTCCTTTTTCCTTGGAACGGATTTTTAACAGGTTGATCACAGAATTACAATTTTTGATCAGATCGGTTTCTGACCTTGTAATTTTGAACTTTCCAGATTCAATTTTCGAGAGGTCCAAAATATCATTGATCAGCCCCAGCAAAGATTGCGAGGAGATCTCCAATAACTTGATCATCTCTCGTTGTTCATCGGTTAAATCGGTGTTATTTAACAAGGAAGCGATGCCCACAATGCCATTGATCGGTGTTCTGATTTCATGGCTCATGTTTGCAAGGAAACTTTCTTTAGCCCTTTTTCCCTGTTCAGCAAGTTCTTTAGCTTCAATGAGCTCTTTCTGATAAGCCTCCAGTTCCTTATTCTTCCGCTTAATGTTACGCTGATTGCGCACAAATTGAATAAAAGAATCAACTTTAGCAGAAGTGACATAAGGATTTAAAGGCTTGTATAAGTAATCTACGGCTCCGGTATTCAATCCTTTAACCGCGTACTTGGTTTCCATAGATATCGCAGTAACAAAGATGATCAGGATATCTTTTGTGCGTGGATTGCTTTTGAGAATTTCTACCAACTCAAAACCATCCATTCCTGGCATTTGTACGTCCACTAAGGCTATAGAAATATCCATTTCCCAGCAAATACGTAAAGCCTCATTGGGTAAAGTGGTCGTGATTAGGTTAATGTCATCTCTTTGCAAAAGTGCTTCTAGCGCTATGATGTTCTCTGGCCGGTCATCAACAATTAACAGATTAATTTTCTCCTGTATATGATGTGTCATTTGTGTGGTGTTCTGTTAGGCTATTTTTTGATAAATGTTATTTTTCTTATCAATTACTTTAAATTTTTTTAATTCTGAACTTCTCAAAGTCTCTTTAGAGCCCAGGCACAAAAAGCCAAAATTAGCTAAACTATTATAGAATAGGTCAATTACTTTCTGCTGAAGATCCTGGTTAAAGTAAATAAGTACATTTCGACATGATATTAATTGAAATTCATTAAATACACCATCCGAAACAAGGTTATGTACCGAGAATAAGATATTTTTCTTTAAAGAATGATTGATCGTTACTGCATCGTATTTCGCGGTATAGTAATTGGATAAGGTTTGGGTTAGATGCGTTTGCGCATAGTTTTCAGCATAATATTTCATCTTTTGCAAATCATAAATCCCGCTTTTTGCCTGAACCAAAACATCGGTGTTGATATCAGTTCCATAAAAGAAGGCTTTATCATAAAGACCGGCTTCAGTAAACAGGATGGCAAAAGAATAAAGTTCTTCTCCGGTTGAGCAGCCTGCATTCCACACTTTAATATGCTGATAGGAGCGGAGGTAAGGAATGACTTGCGCTTTAACCGACTTATAAAAATCTGGGTCACGGAACATTTCTGTCACGTTGACCGTTATCTCCTTCAAGAATAATTCAAAAAATGCTGGATTATTGGTGAGCAAAGTCCGCAGATCAAACAAAGTTAGCTTGTGTAATTGCATCAATCTGGTGACCCTTCTTTTTAAAGAAGCCCCCGAATAATCATTAAAGTCAAAACCATAAACCTGATTAACCAGGTGCACCAATTGCCGCAATTCATCAAAGTTAATGGCTTCAGGAAGATTATCTAATGGTTGTTCCATATTTAGCTTAACCAGACACGCATCATTGACAATAATTTATCGATATCCACTGGTTTAGAAATATAATCATTTGCACCAGCTGCGATACATTTTTCCCGGTCATTTTTCATGGCCTTGGCCGTTAATGCAATGATAGGCAGTTTAGCAAATTCCTTCTTCAGCCTGATGCTGCGCATGGATTCATAACCATCCATTTCTGGCATCATGATGTCCATCAATACCAGGTCTATATTTGTTGTGCCTTCCAGTTTTTCAATCGCTTCCCTGCCATTGCTGGCAACCACAATATTGAGGTTGTAGTCTTGTAAGGCGCTTGATAAAGCAAAAATGTTCCTCATATCATCATCTGCAATCAAAACAGTTTTATCCAGAAATGCTTTTTCCAGTGTCAGGGCATGATTGTTATTTGGGCTTTTCAGTTGTGGCGAAAGCAGTTTGTCTTCCTTTTTTAATTTATTCATAAACAAGCTTACTTCATCAATCAGCCTGTTGTTAGATTTCATGGATTTTAACACCATCGCTTCCGAATGTTTCATGATATGAGCCATCTTCTCCTGATCTAATTCCATTGCCGTATTGATCACTACCGGAATGTTGGCATAGGCAGGCTGTGCCTTTATCTTATCCAACAGATCAAAACCAGAAATATCAGGTAGCCTTAAATCCAGAATAATGCAGTCGAAAGCCTTTATCTGTAGTAATTCCATCGCCTGGGCACCACTAAATGCTTGTTCAACCTCTATACCTTTGCTGAGCAGCTCGTCTTTAACCAATTTGCTTTGCAGTTCCTGATCTTCAATGAGGAGAACGGTTTTGAAATTGTATTTCGAATGCTGATCCAAAATGGAGTCGAAAGTGTGGTCAAGCAGCTCTTTTGCTATTGGTTTCTTCAGGAAACTGATGGCACCTTCATGCTGCGCTTTATCCGTTCTTTCATCACCTGCCGACATCATGTGTACAGGAATATGCTGTGTATGCACATTACTCTTTAAGTTTTTCAACACCGTCCAGCCATCCATTACCGGTAACATGATATCTAAGATAATGGCATCAGGGAGTTTCTCTATTGCCATTTCCAGGGCAATGTCTCCCTGGTAGGCCATCAGCGGTTGAAAACCTTTTTCCAGTGCATAATCTTTCAGTACTTCTGCAAATACCACATCATCTTCTACGATTAAAAGCACCTTCCCATTTTTATCTGCCGGCAGTTTCTCTTCCCTGTTGGTCGACGAAATGATCGGGAAAGCTGACTTTATCGCAGCAGCAGCTAAAGCTTCTTCTATGATTGTGTTTTCTTCTGTTTCTACAGATTGAGGGAAGGTTGCCGGAATAAACAGCGTAAAAGTACTGCCCGTATTTGGTAAACTCTCCACCTGGATTTCCCCACCCAGAATATGGGCAAGTTCTTTACTGATGGACAGGCCCAGACCGGTGCCGCCGTACTTTCTGCTGGTAGAACCATCGGCCTGCTGAAAGGCCTCAAATATTAGTTTTTGCTTGTCTTCAGGAATTCCAATGCCAGAATCTTTAACTTTAATGGCAACAACATCGTCAGCTTCGCTCAGTTTTTCTCTAAAAAATCTTTGTGATGCTTTAGCCCTGGAGATCGCTAAAGTGATTTCTCCTTGGGCCGGTGTAAATTTGAAGGCATTGCTCAACAGATTTTTGATAATCTGCTCCATACGTGAAAGGTCCGTCACTAATTTTTCTGGCAGATCATGCGCCAGTTGCACATCAAATACTATTGCCTTACTCTTGGCCAACTCATTAAACAGCGATTCCATATTCTGTTTAATTTCAGCAGGGCTCACCGATTCGATTTTCAAATCAATCTTTCCGGACTCAATTTTAGACAAATCAAGAATGTCATTGATCAGCGTGAGCAGGTCACTGCCTGCACTGTGAATCACACCGGCATATTTCACCTGCTCATCATTTAAATTATCAGGTTTATTGTCTCTTAAAATCCTGGCTAAAATTAAAATGCTGTTTAAAGGTGTCCTTAATTCATGGCTCATATTGGCCAAGAACTCTGATTTATATTTGTTAGTAGAGGCCAGTTCTTCTGCCTTCAAACTAATGGCTTCATTTGCCTCATTGATGGAAAGATTTTTTTCCTCCAGCTCTGCATTGCTTTGCCTTAATTCTTCCTGTTGCACACGTAATTCCTCTTCTGACGCTTGCAGCTGATCAGTTTTGTACATCAATTCTTCATTGGTTGTACGCAGTTCTTCCTGCTGACTTTCCAGTTCTTCAGCTTGTTGTTGTGTATGTTCAAAAAGAAGCTGAAGACTGATCCGGGCATTGGTACTGTTAATGGCTACGGCAATACTCTCTTCAATCGTTTCCAGATAAGCAATTGTGGCCTCGTCTGGAGCATCATTTAACCCTAGTTCAACTACAGCTAGCGTTTTGCCTTCAAATACCACCGGGCAGAGGTAAATATATTTTGGTGGCATGTTTACCAGGCCTGTTCTAATGTTAAGATCCTCATCACCTGCCGTCGTGATCAATTTATTTTGCATTTCAAGCGCCGCTTGCCCTAACATTCCCTCACCAAAATAGTATTCCTTGAGTTGCTGTTGCTGATAAGCATAACTTCCGCTTTGCTTCAACACTTGATTTTTTTTATCTGCTAAAAAAAACACACCTACCGGCGCTGCAACGAAACTACATATTTCCTTAATCACCAGGCTGGAGAGATCTTCCAGCTCATGTTCTCCACGCATTGCATCGTTAATGGCGGCAAGCCCCGAGAGCAAACGGTTTTTCTGTTTGTTTTCAGATGACAATTTTTGAAGCTCTATATTAGTTTTCCGGATGAGTGTCTCTTTCTTCCTTTGTTCCTCAAATGTGCGCTTGATATAAGAAAACAACAGTATAAACAAGAAGAAGTTAATGAGCGCACTTCCTAATACAATAAAGACGACTCTCTTACCGCTTTCTTCCTTAACTTTTATTCTTTCAACAAGCATCATGTTTTCCTCTTGTGTGATCTGGTCGGTAATCCGGTCCATGTGATCCATGTATGACTCCCCTTTGTCGGTTCGAAGGATGTTTATTGCTGCTGCGCTTTTACCTGACTTATAAGCCTCCAAAGTTTCATGCATAATGAGCAGTTTCTTAGTCACATAAAATTCCAGGGAATCAACTCTTAGAAGTTGCTCCGGATTGTCACTAACTAAGGCTTTAAGTTCTCTTAAAGTTGGTGCAATCTCTTCGATATTAAGGTTATAAGGTTGAAGATAGGACGGCTTTTCGGTTATTAAAAAACCCCTCATGCTGGTCTCTGCATTAGTCAAATGTGAATTGATCAATGTAGCATGGTTAATGACATCTTGGCTATGGTGTTCCCAGCCTTCATCTTTTTTAACTGATTCTATACTTAAATAGGAAGTAATAGCGGATACCAGGACAAATGCTAAGGAAACAACAAAGCCCGTAATGACTTGCTGTTTGAAGGAGAATTTAAACATATAACAATGCTATATAAGATGACAAGGGACAATATAGTGTATAAATTTTTTATATAATAATTCCGTAATTTTTTAAGTCTTAGAAGGATAATCTTGTAAACCTTAAGTGTATTTGCTTAAATTTTAGTATAAATTTGCAGTGATGATTATCTACGGAATACCAAATTGCAATACAGTAAAAAAGGCACAAATCTGGCTAACTGAAAAAGGTTTTAGTTATGAATTTCATGATTTCAAGAAAAAGGGAATCACGGCTGAAAAGCTTGACGAATGGTGCAATGCCTTCGGCTGGGAAAATGTACTTAATAAAAAAGGGACTACCTGGAAAAAGCTGAGTGCGGAAGAACAACTTGCAGTAACCAGCCAGGATACGGCTATTGCTGTATTATTGAAACATACTAGTGCTATCAAACGTCCCGTTATTGAACAAAAGGGCAGGGCCATATTACTGGGGTTTAACGAAGCGCAATATAGTGCTCATTTGGGCGTTTAGGCCAGTCCTGGATAAAACTATTCATGTTAAATTTTGTTAAATTAGGAAGTAGATCCTAGAAGTATAGTAAATTTGGCCATGGTTAAAAAACTGATATTGTTCCTCTTTGTTGTCTTGCCGTTCAAAATGCTTGCTCAGGGGAATGTTAGCGGAACAGTCTATGATTTTGAGAACAAGACTTTTCCATTACAGCAAGTAGCAGTCAGAAACCTGAGCAACAAACAAATTGCAGTTACAAAAGCCACGGGGCAATTCACCATCGCTGCCAATAAAGGTGATCTGCTTGAATTTACACTGGTTGGTTACCATGTGGATACCTTGTACCTGGTAGACCTTAAACCAAAAACCATTTACCTTCCAGCTAATTCAATGAGCCTGAAAGAAGTAGAAATCGTTGATACCAAACTTTCTCCTTACCTTGATCTCAAAAATCCTAATGCTGAGGAGAGCAAAAGAATCAGTACCGATGGGATAGAAGGTAAAGAAAATACAGACAGGGCCGGAGGCTTACAATTTGCCCTGGGCTACGGTAAGTACCGGCGCGAGCAGGAGAAAATCAAAAAGCTGGAAGCCCGGGATGCTTATGAAACCGAAATTCAGGCTAATTTTAACGAGAAAACGGTTCATGAGTTGATCAAGCTGACTGGTCAGGAACTAAAAGATTTTATTAACATGTACCGGCCATCTGTTGCCCTGATTAAAAGCGAAAGGCCATTTAATTATTCCTATTACATTGCGCAGGCCCATCAAAAATGGCTGAAATTAGCCCCTCACGAGCGCAAACAACCACCAATGCAAAATCTGAATCTTCAGGATTAATCATTTTAATGTGAAATATGTTTACATCGTATAGAAGTATCATTGAATTTGATACTTTTATCCTTATCAACATAACCCTTATTATTTTATATGAATATCTCTTTTATTAAGCCTTTTGGTGCTATAATTTTATTATGTGCCTTAAGTTTTAACAGCTCTGCACAACAGGCAACAAGCTCGTCTGAAAGCAATTACGATCCTCATGCCGCCTTCAATCCTTTGTTTTATACACAAAATGGAAACGAATACCGTTCTGCAAGTGGTTATCCAGGGCCAAAATATTGGCAAAACCGCGCAGATTACAACATCAGCGCAAACCTTGACGATACAAAAAACATGGTTACCGGCTCGGTAACGATTACCTATAAGAACAACAGTCCTGATCATTTACCTTTTATCTGGTTGCAACTTGACCAAAACCTGTTTGCTAAAGACTCCAGGGGTGCCGCGTTAATACCCGAAGGCAGCCGCTACGGTTCACGTGGCGAAAAAATTGATGGTGGTTATACCATTAAGGGTTTAGCAGTTTCACAAAAAAATAAAGCCGTAAACTTTACCTCTTTGATAGAAGATACGCGTATGCAAATCCGTTTGGCAGAGCCTCTAGCCGCCAATGGAGGTGAGATCACCATGAAAATGGATTTCTCCTTTGTCATTCCGATCAACGGTTCAGACAGGATGGGCCATTTGACTACCCAAAATGGAGAGATTTATACGATTGCGCAATGGTATCCTCGTTTAAGTGTGTATGATGATGTTGTGGGCTGGAATACCTTACCTTACTGGGGCGCCGGTGAGTTTTATTGTGAGTTTGGCGATGTCGATTTTACAGTTAATGCACCTGCAAGCCATATTGTGATGGCCTCCGGTGAATTGTTGAACCCTCAGGAAGTATTTACGGCTGAACAGCTGAAGCGCTGGAATGCTGCTAAAAACAGTGATAAAAAAGTGTCGATCCGCACAGCGGCAGAAGTAACAGATCCCAAATCCCGTCCCTCAAAAGACAGGTTGACCTGGAAGTTCAGGATGGAAAACACACGTGATGTCGCTTTTGCTTCTTCAAAAGCTTTCGTATTGGATGCAGCCCGTATTAACCTGCCTAGCGGCAAAAAATCCATTGCAGTTTCAGCACAGCCTGTAGAAAGCAATGGTGATGACGCTTATGGTCGTGGTGTTGAATACGTGAAGGCCTCCGTGGAACATTATTCTAAATTATGGTTTGAGTATCCTTACCCGATGGCTGTAAATATTGCTTCGAACCAGGGTGGAATGGAATATCCAGGTATTGTTTTCTGTGGATGGAAAGCTAAAAAAGGTAATGTATGGGGTGTTATAGACCATGAATTCGGACATACCTGGTTCCCGATGATTGTTGGCAGTAACGAAAGGAAGTTCGGATGGATGGATGAAGGTTTAAATACATTTATCAATGGCCTGTCTACTGCAGCATTTAACAATGGTGAATACAAAGAAAACTCTTTAGACATGCACATGGTAGCAAAATTTCTTGCAAAACCTGAAATTGAACATGTGATGCTGGCACCGGATGCCATGCGTGAACAGAATATAGGCATTAACTTATATGCAAAACCAGGTATGGGCATGGATTTGTTGAGAAACCAGATTTTGGGCGTTGACCGTTTCGATTATGCCTTTAAAACTTATATCCAGCAGTGGGCTTATAAACACCCAACCCCGCAGGATTTCTTCCGCGCGATGGAAAATGGCGCCGGCGAGGATTTATCATGGTTCTGGAGAGGATGGTTCATGGAAAACTGGAAGATGGACCAGGCCATTAACAGCGTTACAGCTTCTACTTCCGAAAGCCGTGGTTATAATATTGAAGTAGCCAACCTGGAGCAATTGCCGATGCCCGTACTGTTAACGATTACTTTAAAAGGCGGAAAAAAAGATACGCTGAAACTTCCTGTGGATGTTTGGATGCGTAATAAAGTATGGACAGTGCACTACCCAACGAATGAAGAAGTGGTTGCTGTGGTGATCGATGCAGATAAGGTTTTGCCTGATGTCAATCCGGCGAATAACAGCTGGAAGAAATAACAATCGAAAACTGAATATCGAATTCTTGAATAAATTAATAGGGCTTCTGGTTTAAACCAGAAGCCTTTTTTTTACTATATTGATACACCATCAGACAGGCGAATAAAGAAGACGAAATATGAGACTATTATTATTGATCATGGCAGTTTTAGTACAAAAGGTGAATGCGCAAAGCGCTGAAAAACCTGCTTACCTGTTTGCCTATTTTACTGGCAATGGCCCAAGCGAAGAAGCCATCCGTTTTGCACTCAGCGATGATGGTTATTCCTATAAAGCATTGAACAACAATGAACCGGTGTTAAACCCGGAAGCTATTAGTGTGACCGGTGGTGTGCGTGATCCACATATTTTACGTGGAGAAGATGGGAAGACCGTTTATATGGTAGCGACCGATATGCAGGTAGCTAAGTATGACTGGGGACCAAACTATGGTTTAGTGATGATGAAGTCAACGGACCTGATTAACTGGGAAGCGCAGCAGGTAAATATTCCGAAAACCTTTGTGGCGTTTAAAGATGTTAACCGGGTTTGGGCACCACAGACTATTTATGACCCGAAGGTAAAAAAGTACATGTTGTACTGGTCGATGCGTTTCGGTGATGGGCCGGATATCATCTATTACGCTTATGCCAATAAAGATTTTACAGGTTTAGAAACTGAACCCCGGCAATTGTTGTTCAGCTCGAATAACCAGGCCTGTATTGACGGTGACATCATTTTTAAGAACGGACAATACCACTTGTTTTTCAAAACTGAAGGTTCGGGTAATGGCATCAAAAAGGCGGTTTCGTCGAAACTTACTTCCGGCTATGTGATTGAGGATAAGTATTTGCAGCAAACGACAGACCCCGTGGAAGGTGCCGGGATTTTCAAACACCATAACGGCAACTACATTTTGATGTATGATGTTTATACCAAAGGGCGCTACCAGTTTACGGAAAGTAATGACCTGGAAAATTTCAAAATAATTGATGAAAAAGTGTCTATGGATTTTCATCCGCGGCACGGTACAATCATGACGATCAGCGAAGACGAAGCCAGCAGGCTGAAACAATATTGGGATACCCTTGGTAGCTTCAAAACACCAGTACAGCCATTGCGCAGGCGAGGTGACCATAACCCTGTCCTGAAAGGTTTTTATGCTGATCCCGAAGTGTTATATTCCAAAAAAACGGGTTTATATTATCTGTATCCTACGAGTGATGGTTTTACGGGCTGGAGTGGCACCTACTTTAAAACATTTTCCTCAGGTAATTTGGTAAACTGGAAAGACGAAGGACTGATCCTTAATTTACCTCAGCAGGTAAGCTGGGCAGCTAAAAATGCCTGGGCACCAACCATCGCCGAAAAGAAAGTGCAAGGAAAGTATAAATATTACTATTACTTCACGGCAGCGCAGAAAATAGGTGTGGCGGTGGCTGATCATCCAACCGGCCCTTTTGTAGATAGCGGTAAGCCGCTTATTGCAGAAAAGCCGGAAGGCCATACCGGTGGACAGGAAATAGATCCTGACGTATTTACAGATCCGAATTCCGGGAGAAGCTATTTATATTGGGGTAATGGTTACTTGGCGGGTGCTTTACTGCAGCCCGACATGATTTCGATTGATCGCTCCACGCTAAAAGTCATCACGCCGGATAAGACCTTTAGAGAGGGCGCCGAGGTGTTTTACCGCAAGGGCAAGTATTACTTTTTATGGTCGGAAAATGATACCCGGAGCGAGGATTACCGTGTAAGGTATGGCACAGCCGATTCGCCACTTGGTAAAATCACGATCGCAGCTAACAACCTCATCCTGGAGAAAAGCCCTGAAAAAGGGATTTATGGCACAGGACATAACAGTGTGATCCAGGTTCCGGGCACCGATGAGTGGTATATCGTTTACCACCGCTTTGCCGTTCCCCATGGAATAAAAATGGGGACTGCGGCGGGTTACCATCGCGAAGTATGCATTGATAAGTTGGAATTTGATGCAGACGGACAAATTCAGAAAGTGATACCGACCCTGGAAGGAATCAGGTAACAGGGCTGCCGTTAAGCAGTATTATTTAAAAAAGCTTTCCTTTAATTTTTGAGCATCTAAAACAGCAGGAGGAGTATCTAACCGGATTAACCAGCCTTTTTGTTTGAGCAGGGCGATCTCAGTTTTTGCTACCGATAAATCTTTACCCTTGATCTGTTGATGAAATAGCAGCGGAGCCTTCGGTTCTACATTAGCAGGCGTATAATAAAGCGCTTCCAACCTGAATTTAGGCCATAATTGAATATCGCCCATATTTGCCGAGAAGATTTTAACTGCAGCATGAGGAGGGATGAAACCCGCAAATTCCCCTCTGAAGTGATCTCCTTTTTCAGAACTGAAAGCCAGCAAAAACTGGTAGGAAGTATCATTCACCAAATGGAAATGCGCGATTACATTACTGTGTTGGTCGCTCACCAGGCCCAGGTACACACCTTCTTTGATGAACTCCGCTTCAGGCACGGCCACTTGCGTTTTGTTTTTAACCACTTCGCTGTCATTAGACATCTCTCCATATACCAATGTAACTTTCGAAGCCTGCACAGGTATTTCGAAATCATTAGCATCGGTTACACCGATCATGTCTTTATCAATAATTCGGGTAACATAACCTTCAATATTCTCGTCGACAAAACGAACAAAATCACCTAATTTTACTTGCATACATCAAATTTAGTTATTACTTGTTAATTTTACACTATGGAAAAAATAAGAGAACAAGTGAATAACCCCCTCCATGGTAAATCGCTTGAATTTATTTTAAAGCAATTGGTTTGGCATTACGGATGGCCGGAAATGGGCAAACTGGTGCGTATAGACTGTTTCAACAACAACCCCACACTTAATTCAAGCCTGAAATTTTTACGCAAAACCGACTGGGCAAGAAAAAAAGTGGAAAAACTATACCTGGATACCTTTCATTAATCCCTTCCTTTTTTAGTCGCAGTTTGACCGAGGGCTTGTCGACTGCCTATGGTGAGTCCACAGTGAGTCCACCATGAGTCCACAGTGAATCTACGTTTTGCCGAACAAAGGGTGGACACACCGCGCATGCATGGTTGTCTCAGTATGGTTTCACCTGCACTTGACGCTAGTCTTAAACCAGGAAGGTTCAAAAATGGACAGGCAATCAATAACCGCATTAAGCAACCAGTTTAAACAGCCGAAAAATAACCTGCTAGAGCATCATAAAACAACCAGCCTAACCAACCAAAAAGTAACCAACTAAAGCACCAATCAAATAACCAAACCTGCTAAAGCAAAAAACATAACATCTCCTCCTCCCTACACGGAGAAAATTTGCTTATGGCAAGCCGACCTAGGACTGTTTGACCTCTTCGGGCAAATATTCCAGACGGCGAATCATAAGCAAATTTTATTCATTAAGTGCTTGATTTATAAATTGTATTCTCTTACCTTTGCATTCCCTTTATTAGGGGTAAAGTTTTTAAATTTTAATAGAAAACCAATAAAAAACAATGCCAACCATTCAACAATTAGTTAGAAAAGGTAGAGTAGCACTGGAGTTCAAGAGTAAGTCTCCTGCGTTGGACAGCTGTCCACAGCGAAGAGGTGTATGTACACGTGTATATACCACTACCCCTAAAAAACCAAACTCAGCAATGCGTAAAGTTGCCCGTGTACGTTTAACCAATGGTAAAGAGGTTAACGCCTACATCCCAGGTGAAGGTCACAATTTACAGGAGCACTCCATTGTATTGATTCGTGGTGGTCGTGTTAAAGATTTACCAGGAGTACGTTACCACATCATTCGTGGAGCATTAGATACTTCCGGTGTAGCTGGACGTAACCAACGTCGTTCAAAATACGGTACAAAACGCCCTAAGCCAGGACAAGCGGCTGCGGCACCAACAAAAGGTAAAAAGAAATAATTAGGAGGAACAAAAATGAGAAAGTCGAAACCAAAAAAGAGAATTATCCTTCCTGATCCAAAATTTAACGATGTTCAGGTGACCCGTTTTGTAAACAATATGATGTACGACGGAAAAAAATCTATCGCTTATTCTATTTTTTACGATGCAGTTGAACTTGCTGAGAAAAAAGCTGGTGAGAATGGATTAGAAATGTGGAAACGCGCATTAAATAACGTTATGCCTGCTGTAGAGGTTAAATCTCGTCGTGTAGGTGGTGCAAATTTCCAGGTACCAACAGAAGTAAGACCTGACCGTAAAATTGCTTTAGGCATGAAATGGTTAATTTCTTACGCTCGCAGACGTGGTGAAAAAACCATGAAAGAAAAATTAGCAGGTGAAATTGTTTCAGCAGCTAAAGGTGAAGGTGCAGCCGTTAAGAAAAAAGAAGATACACATAAAATGGCTGAGGCTAATAAGGCCTTCTCCCACTTCCGTTTCTAAAATAGAATCATAATAAAATGTCAAGAGATTTAAAATACACAAGAAACATTGGAATTGCGGCTCACATTGATGCGGGTAAAACCACAACAACTGAGCGTATTCTTTTCTATTCTGGCGTAAGTCACAAGCTGGGTGAAACCCACGAAGGATCTGCGACAACAGACTGGATGGCACAAGAGCAGGAACGTGGTATCACCATCACTTCTGCAGCTGTAACCGTAGATTGGAATTACAGAGGCCAGAAATACCATATGAACATCATTGATACACCGGGACACGTGGATTTTACCGTAGAGGTAAACCGTTCGTTACGTGTGTTAGATGGTTTGGTGTTTTTGTTTTCAGCAGTTGATGGTGTAGAGCCTCAATCTGAAACCAACTGGCGTTTAGCCAACAACTATCACGTGCCTCGTATAGGTTTCGTGAATAAAATGGACCGTTCAGGTGCAGATTTCTTGAAAGTTGTTAAACAGGTTAAAGATATGTTAGGCAGTAATGCCGTTCCATTGCAATTACCAATTGGTGGTGAAGATGACTTTAAAGGTGTTGTTGATTTAATTAACAACCGTGGTATCGTTTGGAATGAGCACGATAAAGGAATGACCTTTACTGAAGTACCGATTCCAGAAGACATGTTGGATGAAGTTGCTGAATGGAGAGAGAAATTGCTTGAATCTGTAGCTGATTATGATGAGTCATTGATGGAGAAATTCTTCGATGCTCCGGAAACAATTACAGAGCGTGAAGTTTTAGATGCTTTACGTAAAGCTGTTATAGATGCTAAAATTGTACCTATGGTTTGTGGTTCATCTTTCAAAAACAAAGGTGTACAAACCATGCTTGATTATGTGATGGAATTATTGCCATCACCAATGGACGTTGAAGGTATCACAGGTATCAACCCAGATACAGAACAAGAAGTTGTTCGTCAACCAAGTGAAAAAGAGCCTTTTGCAGCTTTAGCATTTAAAATTGCAACAGATCCTTTCGTTGGTCGTTTATGCTTTATCCGTGTTTATTCAGGTAACCTTGAAGCTGGTTCTTATGTGTACAACGCACGTTCTGGTAACAAAGAGCGTATCTCCCGTATCTTCCAAATGCATGCAAACAAGCAAAACCCAATTCCTAATGTAGGTGCTGGTGATATTGCTGCGGTTGTAGGTTTTAAAGATATCAAAACTGGTGATACACTATGTGATGAGAAAAACCCAATCGTTCTTGAGTCAATGGATTTCCCAGAGCCGGTTATTGGTTTAGCTATTGAGCCTAAAACTCAGGCTGATATTGATAAGTTAGGTGTTGGCTTAAGTAAACTTGCTGAAGAAGATCCTACTTTCAGGGTACAAACTGATCAGGAAACTGGCCAGACTGTTATCTCTGGTATGGGTGAGCTTCACTTAGATATCCTTATTGACCGCTTAAGACGTGAGTTTAAAGTGGAAGTTAACCAGGGAGCTCCTCAGGTTGCTTACAAAGAGGCTATCACAGGTACAACACAGCACCGTGAAACGTATAAAAAACAAACTGGTGGTCGCGGTAAATTCGCAGACATCCAGGTTATTATATCGCCGATCGATGCAGATTTTGAAAAAGGTGGATTGCAATTCGTTAATGAAATTGTTGGTGGTTCAATTCCTCGTGAATTTATCCCTTCAGTAGAAAAAGGTTTTGCTGCAGCGATGGCTAATGGTGTTGTTGCTGGTTACCCGCTTCCTGATATGAAAGTTCGTTTGATTGATGGTTCATTCCACGCAGTCGATTCAGATGCTTTATCTTTCGAGATTTGCGCTCGTTCTGCTTTCCGTGAAGCTTTACCTAAATGTAAACCGGTATTAATGGAGCCTATCATGAAAATTGAAGTGCTTACACCGGAAGAAAACATGGGTGATGTTATGGGAGACTTAAACCGTCGTCGTGGTCAACTGCAAGGTATGGACACACGTGCTGGTTCTCAGGTAATTAAAGCATTAGTTCCACTTTCTGAGATGTTTGGTTATGTAACGCAGTTACGTACAATTACATCTGGTCGTGCAACGTCTACTATGGAATTTGATCATTATGAGCCAGCTCCTAAAAACGTTCAGGAAGAAGTAATTGCCAAAGCAAAAGGTAAAGTTAAGTCTGGGGATTAATTCTTCAGGTTATAAAAATAGATAAACCGGTTGCCTGTTATTAATAGCTCTAACAGGCAGCCTTAAATAAAATAAGATGAGCCAAAGAATCAGAATTAAATTAAAATCGTACGATTATAATTTGGTAGATAAATCTGCTGAAAAAATCGTAAAAACTGTTAAACCTACGGGTGCAGTGGTTAGCGGACCAATTCCGTTGCCAACAGAAAAGAAAATCTTTACTGTTTTGCGTTCACCACACGTGAATAAAAAAGCAAGAGAGCAATTTCAATTGTGTGCCTATAAACGTTTGTTAGATATTTATAGCTCTAATTCAAAAACAGTTGATGCTTTAATGAAACTTGAATTGCCTAGCGGTGTTGAAGTAGAAATTAAAGTTTAATTGATACTCCATTTATAAAAAAGGCGCTTCAGCAATGGAGCGCCTTTTTTATTTAGCCAGGTGAAATTCACTGAGGCGAACAATGTTAACGCACGAATTTATCAATACCTGTACAAATCCGGGAAGGTGTCGTTATGGGTGTGCTTTTTAACCTCCTCCAGCACTTTCCAGTCTTTTTCAGCGCTGAGTAAGCAAAAGAAATTTAACCTTTGCTGAGTGTCCGGTCGCCCATGAGTGCTTCTATGGTAAAGCTATATTTTATATTGATGTCTGATCTACAATATATAGCTACAAACAGCGTTGTGGAATTTTACTCACAAAAAAGGCCGTCCGGAGACAGCCTTTTTTATGAATACGTATTTTGATTAATACCTTCCAGTACTTCTATATTCTTCAAATTTGTTGCGTTCATCCTGCAACTCTCTAGCTAATTTTTTCTCTTTTTCATTGGTCTTTACTTTGTATTTCTGATATTC
The DNA here is from genome assembly GCF_037482985.1 of Pedobacter immunditicola. Classification (NCBI taxonomy): domain Bacteria; kingdom Pseudomonadati; phylum Bacteroidota; class Sphingobacteriia; order Sphingobacteriales; family Sphingobacteriaceae; genus Pedobacter; species Pedobacter immunditicola. The sequence continues at coordinate 22,479 of NZ_JBBHKC010000005.1, forward strand.
TTCAGAAATTTCATTGTATAGGCCAGACCTGTACTTAGCTTCATAAAGTAGTTTTCTTGAACGGATGATCAGTACGGCCAATGTAAGACCAAGTATGATGATGATTGTCCATACAATACTATTGTAGCTTGATTTGCTGAATGAGATACCCATGAAGCTAATTTCATCTAATTTAGCCTTAGAAGTGTTTAATGCGCTTTCTTTGGTGTCAATTGATTCTTTAAGATCTACAATTGTTTTTTGCTGGGCATTAATTTTAGCACGTGCATTATACAATTCCTTGCGTTCAGAATTCAAGGTATCTCTAACGCTTCTCCAGAAACCGGTTAACCGGTTTGGATTAACCAATTTAGAGCCATTGAAGTTTTTTGACTTGCTAAGCATCAATTTGTATTGACCTGAAAGGGTGGGGTCAACTTTCGTGCTGTCTTGTGCCTGGAGACTTTGTGAGGTGAGCATAAAACATAACACGGCGATAAAGGGTAGCATAAAATTTTTCATAGTTTGGTATTGTTCTGTTAATTTAACATTAATATTTTAATTTTATTGTGTTTGCCATGCAGATGGTATATTTGTACTGATGTCTGTTCTCATTTTCACAGTAATTGTGCTAGCCGGTGCATTTGTTGCCGGCTTGATTGGTTCATTAACCGGGCTGGGTGGTGGGGTCATCATTATTCCTTTATTAACGCTTGGTCTGGGTGTAGATATTCACTATGCCATTGGGGCTTCAATTGTTTCAGTGATAGCTACGTCATCAGGATCTGCTGCGGCTTATGTAAAAGAAGGTATCACCAACATCCGCATTGGAATGTTCCTGGAAGTTGCCACCACAGTGAGCGCAATTTTTGGTGCGGTGATAACTGTCTTTATCAATCCTGGTTACATTGCGGTTATATTCGGTCTGATCTTGATTTTTTCTGCTGTCATGATGGTGCGTAAAAAAGTTGACCATGTTGATAGCGGTCCGGAAAGTAAACTCGCTACTGTATTTAAGTTAAACGGGAGCTTCCCCACACCTGAAGGTATCAGAAGTTACAGTGTTCACCATGTAGCAGGCGGTTTTATCATGATGTTTTTTGCCGGAATTATCTCTGGTTTACTGGGGATTGGTTCAGGAGCGTTAAAAGTGCTGGCGATGGACAACATCATGCGTTTGCCTTTTAAGGTGTCTACCACCACCAGTAACTTCATGATGGGGGTAACTGCGGCGGCTAGTGCGGTGGTTTACCTGCACCGGGGACAAATTGACCCGGGCATTGCCATGCCAGTGACTATAGGGGTGCTCTTTGGCGCTACAGTAGGTTCAAAGATTTTGGTGCGTACCAATACAGACAAGCTTAAGCTAGTATTTGCTGTAGTGGTTATATTTTTAGCCTTTCAAATGATTTATAACGGTTTATCAGGGAAGTTATGAAGAAATTAACCAAACAGCACCTGGTCGACCAAGATATACAAGTTATATTGGGCACCTTATTAAGGGTAGGAGTAATCCTGGCGATGACAGTGGTGCTGATTGGTGGTGTCATGTATCTGATGGAGTATAGCAATGAGTTGGTTGATTACAACACATTCAAACCATTTGATAATGAGTATGCTACGATTGCAGCTATTTTTAAGGGCTTATATATCATGGATAGCAAAGCAATTATACAATTTGGTACCATATTATTGATTTTTACGCCCATAACCAGGGTCGTTTTTTCTATCTTTAGCTTTTTAATTGAAAGAGATTACCTTTATGTAGTCATTGGTTTAATTGTACTTTCTGTCATCTTATTCAGTTTAAGCAATAAATTGGTTGGTTAAGAAAAAATGCCACCTGTTATTTTCCTCCCTTTCCCTTAAATATTTGCAATTATTATGAAAAATAATTCGCTAACTGTTTGAAAATTAAGATTTCTTTCTTATTTTTGCCCTCCCTTAACGGGAATGTATATCCACCTTGAACGAAGCCCTACTGCTTCGATGGGTGTTAAATTAAATTAAAAAATGTCAGGTATTATTGGAAAAAAAGTAGGAATGACCAGCATATTCGACGCGGATGGTAAGAACATACCATGCACGGTTATCGAAGCTGGACCATGTGTAGTAACACAGGTAAAGACCGAAGAAAACGACGGTTACGTTTCAGTTCAGTTAGCTTTTAGCGAGGCTAAAGAGAAAAACACTACCATGCCTTTGAAAGGCCACTTTGCGAAAGCAAACACTACCCCAAAACGTAAATTAGTTGAATTTGAGCCGTTTGAAGATTCAGTATCCTTAGGGGATACCATCACGGTAAGTATTTTCAATGAAGGCGATTTTGTGGATGTTGTTGGTACTTCAAAAGGTAAAGGATTTCAGGGTGTTGTAAAACGCCACGGATTTAGTGGTGTTGGTGGCCAGACTCACGGTCAACACAACAGAGGTCGCGCGCCAGGTTCATTAGGTGCTGCATCTTATCCAGCTCGTGTATTTAAAGGTATGCGTATGGCGGGTAGAATGGGTGGTGACAGAGTAAAGATTCAGAACTTACAAGTTTTGAAAGTTTATGCTGATCAAAACCTTTTGGTAGTTAGTGGTTCCGTACCGGGAGCTAAGGGTTCTTACGTAATCTTAGATAAGTAAGCAGATGGAAGTTAAAGTATTAAACATTTCAGGAAAAGAGACAGGTGCAACAGTGCAACTTCCTGAGTCGGTATTCGGTATTACGCCTGTTGATCACGCAATTTATTTAGATGTTAAACAGTATTTGGCTAACCAACGTCAGGGAACGCACAAATCTAAACAACGTAATGAAATTGCAGGTTCAACCCGCAAATTATACAAACAAAAAGGTACTGGTGGCGCTCGTGCTGGTAGTATTAAATCACCATTGTTCAATGGTGGTGGTCGTGTGTTTGGTCCTCAGCCACGTGACTATAGTTTTAAATTGAATAAGAAATTAAAATCATTAGCCCGTAAATCGGCTTTGACTTATAAAGCACAAGATAACAACATTGTGGTTTTAGAAGATTTTAACTTTGATTCTATTAAAACTAAGAACTATTTGAATTTAGTTAATGCTTTGGAATTGACTAATGAAAAGACATTGTTGGTTTTACCTTCACAAAATAACAATATCTATTTATCAAGCAGAAACCTTAAAAAAGCAAAAGTGATCACTGCAGATCAATTAAACACATATGATGTGTTAAACTGTGGCAAAATTTTGTTTACTACAGATTCTGTTAAAACATTGGAGGAGGCATTTGCCAAGTAATATGGAATTATTAAAAAAACCAGTATTAACAGAAAAAGCTTCTGCATTAACAGAAAAGTCTAACCGCTTTACTTTTAAAGTAGATAACAAAGCAAATAAGCTACAGATTAAAGCAGCCATCGAAAAAATGTACGGTGTGAGCATTTTAGCAATTAACACCATGGTGGTGATTGGTAAATTGAAATCAAGAAATACAAAAGGTGGTCTAGTTTCAGGACGTAGCCCGAAATACAAAAAAGCTATTGTAACACTTAAAGCAGGTGAAACAATAGATTATTACGCAAATCTTTAATAAGAATTGAATTATATATAACTATGGGCTTAAGAAAATTTAAACCAGTTACTCCGGGTACCCGCTTTAGAGTTGGGGCTGATTTTACGGAGATTACAGCAACCAAGCCCGAAAAATCATTGGTTGTATCTTCTAAAAAGTCGGGAGGACGTAACAATACAGGAAAGATGACTATGCGCTACATGGGTGGTGGTCACAAAAAATCTTACCGTTTAATTGATTTTAAACGTGATAAGTTTGATATTCCTGCAACAGTAGCAACTGTTGAATACGATCCAAACCGTACTGCACGTATCGCATTATTACATTATGTGGACGGAGAGAAGCGCTACATTATTGCACCTGAAGGGTTGCAAGTAGGACAAACAGTAGTTTCGGGAGAAACAGCTACTCCAGAAGTAGGGAATTCACTAAAGTTATCTAAGATTCCTTTGGGATCTATTGTACATAACGTAGAGATTCATCCTGGTCGTGGAGCACAATTAGCGCGCAGTGCAGGTGCTTATGCACAATTAGCTGCTCGTGATGGTAAATATGCAACATTGAAAATGCCTTCTGGCGAAACCAGATTAATTTTGGTTACTTGTTTGGCTACAATTGGTGCTGTTTCTAACTCGGATCATGCAAATGAAGTATTGGGTAAAGCAGGTCGTAAACGTTGGTTAGGCCGTCGCCCTAGGACTCGTCCGGTAGCGATGAACCCTGTCGATCACCCAATGGGTGGTGGTGAGGGTCGCTCATCAGGAGGTCAGCCTCGTTCAAGAAACGGTGTTTATTCGAAAGGATTTAAAACTCGTACGCTTAAAAAATACTCAAATCGTTTCATCATAGAGAAAAGGAAGAAATAATGGCTCGTTCAATTAAAAAAGGACCTTATATTGACCATAACGTAGAGAAAAAAGTAAACTCTATGAATGATTCAGGCAAAAAGTCTGTCATTAAAACTTGGTCTCGCAGATCAATGATTTCACCAGATTTCGTGAATCATACATTTGCAGTACATAACGGTAATAAATTTATACCGGTATACGTAACAGAAAACATGGTTGGTCATAAACTGGGAGAGTTTGCTCCAACCAGAACATTTAGGGGTCACTCTGAAAAGAAAAAATAATTAAGAGATGGAAGCATTAGCGAAATTAAACAATTGTCCAACCTCACCACGTAAGATGCGTTTGGTTGTAGATCTTATCAGAGGTGAGCGTGTAGAGAAAGCATTACATATTTTGAAATTTACCAATAAAGAAGCAGCGATTAAAGTTGAAAAACTTTTGTTATCTGCCATCAAAAATTGGGAGACAAAAAATGAAGGTTCTCGCCCTGAAGAAAGCCAGTTATTTGTGAAAACAATAATGGTTGGTGGTGGTCGCCAGTTAAAAAGATTGAGACCGGCACCTCAAGGACGTGGTTACAGAATACGTAAACGTTCAAATCACGTAACTTTGATAGTAGATAGTAAAAACGTTGAAACTCAAAACTAATTAACAGAAATGGGACAAAAAGCACATCCAATAGGAAACAGGTTAGGAATCATCAAAGGTTGGGATTCTAACTGGTTCGGAGGCAACAACTATGCTGATAAATTAGTTGAGGACGATAAAATAAGAAAATATCTTGCTGCCCGTATTGCAAAAGGTGGCGTAGCAAAAGTGGTTATTGAGCGTACATTGAAACGCATCACAGTTACTATTCACACTGCCCGTCCGGGTATTGTGATCGGTAAAGCTGGTCAGGAAGTTGACAAGATCAAAGAAGAGTTGAAAAAATTGACCAAAAAGGAAATTCAAATCAACATCTTTGAAATTAAACGTCCTGAGTTAGATGCTCAATTAGTGGCTGAAGGCGTTGCAAAACAGTTAGAGGCAAGGATCTCTTTCCGTAGAGCAATGAAATCAACCATCGCATCTACCATGCGTATGGGTGCTGAAGGTATCAAAATCATGACCTCTGGTCGTTTAGGTGGTGCAGAGATGGCACGTAGCGAACAGTATAAAGAAGGAAGAATTCCTTTGCATACTTTCCGCGCAGACATTGATTATGCATTGGCTGAAGCTTTAACTACTTATGGTAAAATAGGTGTTAAAGTATGGATCTGTAAAGGAGAAGTTTACGGTAAACGTGATTTATCTCCAAACATTGGTGCAACCAACAATGCTCCTGGTAAAGGTGGCAGACCTGAAGGTGCATTCGGTGGCAGAGACAGAGATAACCGTGGCGGTGGCGACAGAAGAAACGACAATAAAGGTCGTGGCGGAAGAGGTCCAGGTCAAGGTGCTCCAGGTCAGGGAAGAGATAACAGAGGCGGTAGCACTCCTAACAGAGGACCCCGCAAATAATTAGTTAACAGATCGTTTTACGATAATATTTAAATACAATGTTACAGCCAAAAAGAACGAAGTTCAGAAAGATGCAAAAAGGCAGAATGAAAGGTTTAGCAACACGTGGTGCTGAATTATCATTCGGATCTTTCGGGATCAAATCTCTAGAAGCGACCTGGATTACCAGTCGTCAGATAGAGGCAGCCCGTATCGCGGTAACTCGTTTCATGAAACGTGAAGGCCAGGTGTGGATTAGAATATTCCCGGACAAACCGGTAACTAAGAAGCCAGCTGAAGTACGTATGGGTAAAGGTAAAGGTGCTCCGGAATATTGGGTTGCCGTAGTTAGACCCGGAAGAATTATTTTTGAAGCTGAAGGTGTGCCTTTGGAAGTTGCCAAAGAAGCAATGCGTTTAGCCGCTCAAAAATTACCAATACAAACAAAATTTGTGGTACGTAGAGATTACGTAGAAGCATAATAAGAGTTACTTATAAAAAAAATTAAAAAATGAAGAACTCAGAAATTACAGGGCTTTCACAAGAAGAACTAGTAGCCAGGATTGCGGAGGAAACGGAAAACTTAGTAAAGTTAAGATTCGCGCATACAATTTCGGCTATTGAGAATCCTACCCGTATTACTAAGGTAAGGAAGGATATTGCCCGATTAAATACTGAATTGACTAAGCGCAAAGCTGAGTCTGCTACTGAAACTAAATAAATTTAGAGTCGAAATGGAAAGACTATTAAGAAAAACAAGAACCGGGTTGGTGGTAAGCAACAAAATGGATAAGTCTGTTGTTGTGGCGGTAGAACGAAAAGTGAAACACCCGATCTATGGTAAGTTTGTTAAGAAAACTACCAAATTTATGGCTCATGACGAGAAAAACGATTGCGGTATTGGTGATACAGTACTGATCATGGAGACTCGTCCGCTGAGTAAAAACAAGAACTGGAGATTAGTGCAAATTTTAGAAAGGGCTAAATAACATGGTACAACAGGAATCGAGATTAAATGTAGCCGATAATAGCGGCGCAAAAGAAGTATTGGTTATCCGCGTACTTGGTGGCACTGGAAAAAGATATGCTTCTATTGGTGACAAAGTCGTTGTTACCGTTAAAAGTGCATTACCTTCTGGAAACATTAAGAAAGGAACAGTTTCTAAAGCAGTTGTGGTAAGGACAAAGAAAGAGATCAGACGTAAAGATGGTTCTTATATCCGTTTCGACGACAATGCAGCAGTGTTGTTAAATGCACAAGATGAGCCACGTGGTACACGTATCTTTGGCCCGGTAGCAAGAGAACTGCGTGAAAAACAATTCATGAAAATTGTATCATTAGCACCGGAGGTATTATAAAATGAAAGAAAAAGTAACTACACAACCAAAAATTAAAATCCGTAAAGGAGATTTAGTAAAGGTGATTGCTGGCGATTCAAAAGGCCAACAAGGTAAAGTACAAGAAATTATTACTGCTAAAAATAGGGTAGTAGTGGAAGGTGTAAACCTTGTATCAAAACATACGAAACCTAATGCTGCTACCCCAAACGGTGGTATCATTAAAAAAGAAGCTGCTCTTCATATTTCTAATGTACAGTTAGTTGATCCAAAAACTGGTGAAACTACCCGCGTTGGCAGAAAGCTTAACGCTGATGGGAAATTAGTTAGGGTTGCTACAAAATCAGGAGAGGAGATCAAATAATGGCTTACGTACCAAGATTAAAGAGTAAATATAAAGAGGAAATTGTAATCGCACTTAAAGATAAGTTTGAATACAAAAGCGTTATGCAGGTTCCTAAATTAGTTAAGATTTCGATCAACCAGGGTGTTGGACGTTTTTCAGTAACTGATAAAAAGATCATTGACAGTTCAATTCTGGAAATGAGTACTATTGCAGGACAACTGGCGGTAAGTGCAAAATCTAAAAAAGATATCTCTAACTTTAAATTACGTAAAGGTATGCCGGTTGGTGTACGTGTAACTTTACGTGACAACAATATGTTTGAGTTTTTAGACCGATTAATTTCCGTAGCTTTACCACGTATCCGTGATTTTAAAGGCGTAAATGACAAAGGTTTTGATGGCCATGGTAACTACACTTTAGGTGTTACTGAACAAATCATCTTCCCTGAGATCAACATCGATAAAATTAGTAAGATTTTAGGTATGGACATCACGTTCGTAACTACTGCTACTAATGACGTTGAGGCATTGGAACTTTTAAAACAATTTGGATTACCGTTTAAAAATCAAAATACAAATCTATAATGGCAAAAGAAGGAGTAAAAGCTCGCGAAGTTAAGCGCCAAAGATTGGTAGCTAAGTACGCAGACAAACGTGCAGAATTAAAAGCTGCAGGTGATTTTGAAGGACTAGATAAATTACCTAAGAATTCATCACCGGTACGTTTGCACAACCGTTGCAAAATTACTGGCCGCCCTCGTGGTTACATGCGTACTTTTGGTATATCAAGGGTATTGTTCCGCGATATGGCTTTAGCAGGAAAAATTCCTGGAGTAACAAAAGCCAGTTGGTAAAATCGTAATTTTACGTTAGAGTTGTACGTTATGCGTAGCATCTCTAACGTTACTACGTTTAAAAATAAATATTAACCGATGGAAGGTCGCTCCGAATGGTTCGGAAAGGAAACCACTATCACAATTTCATAAAATGAATACAGATCCAATAGCAGATTATCTTACAAGGGTAAGAAATGCCATCAAGGCAAATCACAGAATTGTGGAAATCCCTGCATCAAACATTAAAAAGGAAATTACGAAAGTACTTTTTGACAAAGGTTACATTGCTAACTACAAGTTTGAAGATAACAATGCTCAAGGCACTATCAAAGTAGCTTTGAAGTACAATCCGATTACTAAAATTCCTGCAATCCGTACTTTAACACGTATCAGCAAACCAGGTTTAAGACAGTATGCCGGTGTAGACAATATGCCAAGAGTATTGAATGGTTTAGGTATCGCAATCTTATCTACCTCTAAAGGTGTAATGACCGATAAAGAGGCTGCCAGATTAAACATTGGTGGTGAAGTTTTGTGTCACGTTTATTAATTAAAGGAGGATAGCAAAATGTCAAGAGTAGGAAAAGCCCCGATTAATATCCCTTCAGGAGTAACTATTACAGTATCTGATGATAATGTAGTAACAGTTAAAGGACCTAAAGGCGAATTAACACAAACAGTTGATTCAGAAATCACTGTAAATGTAGAAGACAATGTACTAACTGTACAACGTCCAACAGAACAAAAAAGACACAAAGCATTACATGGTTTATACCGTGCTTTGATTAATAATATGGTTACGGGAGTAACAGAAGGTTATAAAATACAACAAGAATTAGTTGGTGTGGGTTACCGTGCTACTAACCAGGGAAATACCCTAGACCTTGTTTTAGGTTATTCTCACCATTATGTATTCCAGTTACCAGAGGAAATTAAAGTAACAACAACCTCTGAGAAAGGTCAAACGCCTAAAATTATTTTAGAAAGTATTGACAAACAACTAATTGGTCAGGTAGCTGCTAAAATCCGTTCGTTACGTACACCAGAGCCATATAAAGGTAAAGGTATCAAGTTTGTAGGCGAAGTGTTAAGAAGAAAAGCAGGTAAATCAGCTTCTAAAAAATAATCATCATGGCAGGGAAAAAATTATCTCGTAGAGATCGTATAAAAAAAGGAATCAGAAAAAGACTTACCGGTTCTGACAACCGTCCACGTTTATCAGTATTTAGAAGCAATAAAGGAATTTATGCTCAAATCATAAATGACGTAACTGGTACCACTTTAGTTTCAGCATCTTCTTTATCTAAAGATTTCGCTGGTAACGGCAGCAAATCAGAACAATCTATTGCTGTAGGTAAATTGGTTGCTGAGAAAGCAATTGCAGCAGGTATTAAAGAAGTAGTTTTCGATAGAAATGGCTACCTATACCACGGACGTGTTAAGTCGTTGGCAGATGGTGCCCGCGAAGCTGGTTTAGTATTTTAATCTGAAAATAGAGAAAAATGTCAACTATCAATATAAAAAGAGTTAAGACTAGCGAGATCGAATTAAAAGATCGTTTAGTTAGCATACAACGTGTTGCCAAAGTAACCAAAGGTGGACGTACATTCAGCTTTTCCGCTATCGTAGTGGTTGGAGATGAAAACGGAGTCGTAGGTTATGGATTAGGTAAAGCGAAAGAGGTTACAGAAGCCATTGCAAAAGGTATCGATGATGCTAAAAAGAATTTGGTAAAAGTGCCTTTATTACATGGTACTGTTCCTCATGAGCAAATCGGTAAATTTTCTGGTGGTTTTGTATTAATCAAACCAGCTGCAGTAGGTACCGGAGTAATTGCTGGTGGTGCAATGCGTGCAGTATTAGAAAGCGCTGGTGTAACCAACGTATTAGCAAAATCAAAAGGTTCTTCTAACCCACATAACGTGGTAAAAGCAACTGTTGATGCATTGACTAAAATGCGCGATGCTTATACTGTAGCTCAACACCGTGGTGTAGATTTAAATAAAGTTTTTAACGGATAATATTATGGCGAAGATCAAAATAACCCAGATAAAAAGCATCATCGACAGAAGCGAACGCCAAAAACGTACGATGCAAGCATTAGGTTTGACTAAGTTAAACCAAAGTGTAGAGGTTGAAGCTACGGGCGCCATCATAGGTATGGTTAGAAAAGTTAATCACCTGGTAGCTTTAGAGAATATTTAATAATAAAGGTTGTAAAATGTATATATTTACATTTACAACCTTTATATATGTTTAATCGTTGCCCTGATTAGTGAAAGCGAAGGGCAGCACAATAAGTTTCAAAATGAACTTAAGTAATTTAAAACCTGCAGCAGGTTCTACAAAAAATGTAAAGAGAATTGGTCGTGGTACTGGTTCTGGCCGTGGTGGTACTTCCACACGTGGTCATAAAGGTGCTGGATCACGCTCTGGACATAAAACCAAAATCGGTTTCGAAGGTGGTCAAATGCCTTTGCAACGTCGTGTGCCTAAGGTAGGTTTCAAACCAATTAACCGTGTAGAGTATGTAGGCGTAAATTTAGACGTTCTACAGGGCTTAGCAGAAAAATTCAACTTAACTAGCATAGATTTCACTACCCTGCAAGCGCATGGGTTAGCGTCTAAAAATGACTTAGTAAAAGTTTTAGGCCGTGGTGAAGTTAAATCTAAAATAGAAGTTAAAGCACATGCTTTTTCTGCAACCGCACAAAAAGCTATTGAGGCAGTTGGTGGCTCAATCGAAAAATTGTAATTAATGAAGAAGCTGTTCACTACTTTAAGTAATATTTGGAAAATTCAAGAATTGAGAGAGCGTATTTTATTTACGCTCATCATTCTTTTGGTTTATAGATTTGTATCTCACGTGGTTCTTCCGGGTGTTGATGCAACTGCTTTAGGCGATAATGAAAAATCGGGTCTTTTAGGTCTTCTGGATATGTTTGCCGGCGGATCTTTCTCTCGTGTATCTATCTTAGCCTTGGGTGTTATGCCTTATATTTCTGCGTCCATTGTAGTTCAGTTACTTGGTATTGCGGTACCCACTTTCCAAAAAATGCAAAAAGAAGGGGAAAGCGGCCGAAACAAACTTAATCAGATTACAAGGTATTTAACTGTTGCCATTACAGCTGTTCAGGCTATTGGTTATGTTAAAACCCAGGTTCCGCCTGAAGCCATCATGATTAACCACACGCTATTCTTTGTGGTTTCTACTTTTGTGCTTTCTGCGGGTACTTTATTTGTAATGTGGCTAGGTGAGAAAATAACGGACAAGGGTATCGGTAACGGTATTTCACTGATCATTATGGTTGGTATTATTGCGCGTTTGCCTATTGCTTTACAACAAGAGATCAGTTCGAGGTTAGTTGGCGAAGGCGGACTAATTGCATTGGTGCTTGAAATTGTTGCTTTATTTGGCGTAGTTATCTTTACCATCATGATTGTACAGGGTGTACGTAAAGTGCCTGTTCAATATGCAAAACGTATTGTCGGTAACAGACAATTTGGTGGTGTAAGACAATATATTCCGCTAAAGGTAAATGCAGCAGGTGTGATGCCGATCATCTTTGCTCAGGCACTGATGTTTATTCCTGCTACATTAACAGGGTTTTTCCCATCGCTGCAAAACACCTGGTTGATCCAGTTTAGTGATTATACTTCATTAGCGTATAGCTTGACATTTGCATTTTTAATTATTGCATTTACGTTTTTCTATACTGCTATCACAGTTAATCCTACTCAAATGGCTGATGATATGAAGAAAAATGGTGGTTTTATTCCGGGTATTAAACCTGGTTTGGCTACGTCAACTTTTATAGATGATGTGATCTCTAAAATCACTTTCCCTGGTGCAATTGCATTAGCGGTTATTGCTATTTTGCCTTCTATTGCAGTGAAGTTTGGGGTTAATTCTGAATTTGCACAGTTTTACGGAGGTACTTCTTTATTAATCCTTGTTGGGGTTGTATTGGATACCTTGCAGCAAATTGAGAGTTATTTGTTAATGCGTCACTATGATGGTTTGATGAAAACCGGTAGGGTTACAGGTCGCTCCGGCGTTCCTGCAGCTAACAGTAGCAACGCAGTTATTTAATAGTAAGAATGTCGAAGATTTTTTATAAGTCTGCAGAAGAAATCGAATTAATAAGAGAAAGCGGGGTTGTTTTATCAGGTGCACTAGCTGAGATAGCCTCAGTAATTGGACCTGGTATGACCACCTTGAGTTTAAATAAGTTAGGTGAAACCTTTATAAGAGACAATGGAGGCGTGCCTGCATTCCTCAACTATAACGGTTTCCCCTATGCTTTATGTATATCGCCAAATGAACAGATTGTTCATGGTTTCCCAAGCGATTATGTAATTCAGGAAGGAGATTTAATTTCTGTAGACTGTGGGGTCATTAAAAATAAATACTATAGTGACTCTGCGTATACTTTCCCTATCGGCGAGATTGATGCGGAACGGCAAAAGCTAGTAGACACCACCATGCAATGTTTGGAGTTGGGCGTTGAGAAAGCAGTAGTTGGGTCCCGTGTAGGTGACGTAGGCTACGCTATTCAAAAGCTGGCAGAAGATAATGGCTTTGGTGTAGTAAGAGAGCTTGTAGGTCATGGCGTAGGTGTCCAGCTTCATGAGAAACCAGAGGTTCCTAACTACGGTAAACGTGGAAGTGGAATTAAACTGGAAGAGGGAATGGTACTTTGCATTGAACCTATGATTAACGCAGGAAGTGCGGGTGTTAAATTTTGGTCAGACGGCTGGACCGTGACCACAAAAGACAACCGGCCTTCGGCACATTATGAGCATATGGTTGCAGTCAGAAAGGGGAAAGCAGACGTTTTATCGTCATTTTCACTAATCGAAGAAGTTTTAAAGAAAAAAAGAGAATAATTAATTTTTTTTAATTAATTTTGCAACCCTGTTTAATAGCAGCTAATTCAGTAAAAATCAATATTATATGGCTAAACAAGCCTCAATTGAACAAGACGGTGTAATAAGAGAAGCGTTATCTAATGCTATGTTCCGGGTAGAACTGGAAAATGGGCATGAGATTATCGCACATATTTCTGGAAAAATGAGGATGCACTACATCAAGATTCTTCCTGGAGATAAAGTAAAATTAGAGATGTCGCCTTATGATTTATCAAAGGGCAGGATTACTTATAGATATAAATAAAATGAAAGTCAGATCATCAATTAAAAAACGTAGCGTTGATTGCAAGATAATTCGCCGTAATGGTAAACTTTACGTAATTAACAAGAAAAACCCGAAATACAAACAACGTCAGGGATAAGAAATTATTGAATGATTGGATTGAATGTACGGGTTATTCAGTCTGTCATTTAATCAATTAATCACAATAGTATAAAATATGGCTAGGATATCAGGTATTGATTTACCAAGAAACAAAAGAGGCGAAATTGGACTAACTTACATCTTTGGTGTAGGCAAATCTACTGCACAACGTATATTAGCGGAGGCAGGTATCGATGTAAACAAAAAAGTACAAGATTGGTCAGATGACGAGTTGTCTGCTATCCGTACGATTATCAACGACCAGATTAAAGTAGAAGGTGCTTTAAGATCTGAAGTTCAGTTGAACATTAAGCGTTTAATGGATATCGGCTGTTACCGTGGTTTGCGTCACAGAAAAGGGTTGCCGGTACGTGGTCAACGTACTAAGAACAACTCTCGTACTCGTAAAGGCAAGAGAAAAACAGTTGCTAACAAGAAAAAAGCTACTAAATAGTATTAGTATCGAAGTATAATTATGGCTAAAAGTAAAAAAGTAACCAAAAAGCGTATTGTTGTAGTTGAGTCTGTTGGACAGGCGCACATCAATGCTACTTTTAACAATATCATTGTTACCTTAACAAATAACAACGGTCAAACTATTTCATGGTCCTCAGCAGGAAAAATGGGTTTTAAGGGTTCTAAAAAGAACACTCCATATGCTGCAGGTCAAGCTGCATCTGATTGCGGTAAAGTAGCTTTCGACTTAGGTCTGCGTAAAGTAGAAGTTTTTGTAAAAGGTCCGGGTTCAGGCCGCGAATCTGCAATCAGAACATTGCAGGTAGCAGGTATTGAAGTAACCTCTATCAAAGATATTACCCCGCTTCCTCACAACGGTTGTCGCCCTCCGAAAAAGAGAAGAGTTTAATTTATTAATTTTTAAAGCTAAGAGTCTGCAGCTTCAGGTTGCACGATACTTTAAAACAAACAAGAAATGGCAAGATATACAGGACCCAAGTCCAAAATCGCGCGTAAATTCAGAGAGCCAATTTTCGGCCCTGACAAAGTATTAGACAGAAAAAACTATCCTCCTGGCCAGCATGGTGCCTCAAAAAGGAGAGGTAAGCAATCTGAATATTCTATTCAGTTAATGGAAAAACAGAAAGTTAAATATACTTATGGTGTATTGGAACGTCAATTCCGTAACTTATTTGTGAAGGCAAATGCCCGTCAAGGTATCACAGGTGATAATTTATTACAATTATTAGAAGCCCGTTTAGATAATACAGTATATAGATTGGGTATTGCACCTACACGTTCAGCTGCACGCCAGTTAGTTAGCCATAAACACGTAACAGTGAATGGTGAAGTGGTAAATATCCCTTCTTATCAATTAAAAGCCGGAGATGTTGTTGCCGTTCGTGAGAAATCAAAAACGCTTGAAGCAATTACCACCTCTGTTGCAGGTAGAATGATCAATAAATTCAATTGGTTAGATTGGAATGCAAGTGAACTTACTGGTAAGTTCCTGGCTTATCCAAACCGCGACGAGATTCCGGAAAATATTAAAGAAAACCTTATAATAGAGTTATACTCTAAGTAATCTAAATGAATTAGCTGCCTTTTTTAAGGCAGTTAATTTTTTGCGTTACAAAAAATTAATAACGATCTAAAAACATTATAAATGGCAATTTTAGCATTTCAGAAACCCGATAAGGTCATCATGCAGAAATCAACTGATTTCGATGGTACATTTGAATTTCGTCCCTTAGAGCCCGGCTTCGGTGTAACAATTGGTAATGCCTTAAGAAGGATTTTACTATCTTCACTTGAAGGTTTTGCCATCACTAGTATTCGTTTTTCTGGCGTATCCCATGAGTTTTCTACCATGAAAGGTGTTGTGGAAGACCTAACTGAAATCATTCTGAATTTAAAACAAGCGCGTTTTAAAAAAGTTGGTGATGTGGGTGATTCTGAAAAGATTTTCATCATCGTAAATGGACAAGATCAATTTAAAGCTGGAGACATTACTAAATTCTCAAGTAACTTTGAAGTTCTAAACCCAGATCTTGTGATCTGTAACATGGACAAAGCTGTTACTTTAGAAGTTGAATTAACCATCAATAAAGGACGTGGTTATGTTCCTGCAGAAGAAAATAAAGTTAATGATGCCCTGGTTGGTGTGATCGCTATCGATTCGATCTATACGCCAATGAAAAATGTTAAATACACGATTGAAAACTATCGTGTTGAACAAAAAACAGATTACGAAAAGTTAATTTTAGATATATCAACTGACGGATCAATTCATCCTGAAGAAGCTTTGAAAGAAGCTGCAAAAATTCTGATCCAACACTTTATGCTATTCTCTGATGAGAACCTTGTATTAGAGTCTCAGGCAAAAGAAGAAACTAAAGAGGTTGATGAGGAAATCTTACATATGCGTAAGGTCCTTAAAACTGAATTAGTTGACCTTGATCTTTCAGTTCGTGCATTAAACTGCCTAAAAGCAGCTGATATCCGCACACTTGCTGATCTGGTTTCTTATGATGTAGCAGATATGTTAAAATTCAGAAACTTTGGTAAAAAGTCATTAACTGAAATTCAGGAACTGGTTAAATCTAAAAGCTTGTCTTTTGGTATGAACCTTTCTAAATTCAAGTTAGACGAAGAATAATACAACAAATTATATATTGTTAATCGTGTGTAATTCCCTCAGATTAATTTCAAAGAGACGGTACACACCGAATAAATTTAAAAATGAGACACGGTAAAAAAGGAAACCACTTAGGCAGAACAGATTCACATCGTAAAGCGATGTTAGCTAACATGGCTTCATCACTAATTAAACACAAAAGAATCTCTACAACATTAGCGAAAGCAAAAGCTTTACGTATGTATGTTGAGCCTTTGTTGACTAAATCTAAAACTGATACAACTCACTCTCGTCGTATAGTATTTAGTTATTTACAAGATAAAGACACCGTTACAGAATTGTTCCGTGATGTTGCAGCCAAAATCGCTAGCCGTCCGGGTGGTTATACCAGAATTATCAAGTTAAACAATCGTTTAGGTGATAACGCTGAAATGGCATTAATTGAGTTGGTTGATTACAACGAGGTTTATGGTAAAGAAGCTGGTGCCGCAGAAAAGAAAACTACGCGTCGTGGTAGAAGCAAAGTTAAAAAAACTGATGCTCCTGCTGCTGAGGCTGCGAAAGAAGAAGCTGCTGTTGAAGAAACTCCAGCTACTGAAACTCCTGCTGAGGGCGAAGAGAAAAAAGAAGCTTAATACTTCTTTTATATTAAAACTTAAAAGGCCCTGCTGTTTATTCAGCAGGGCCTTTTGCTTATACCTATTTTATTTACTTTTGTGCTAAAATCTGATTTCAATATGGCTACATCTATAATAGGACAATTTAAAGCTGAAATTATGGAGGCGCTTTCGAATGGTTCTTTCATCAAAATTTCCCTTGGTAATTATAAGGGTAAGGAAATAGAGCTGAAAAATATTTATGTCAGGAAAATAATCATTAAAAGAGAAGACAGGCTTTCGTTTACTTACCGGTATAAAACCCGCGATGTAGTTAAGAATTATAAACCGCAGGAAGGGATTGAATTAATGGTGGAGCAGATAGATCTTGGCTTTACACTGACCACCCTGTTTACTACCTCAATGGACCTTAGTCTTGAGGGGAGTAATGGAGCGTACTTCTTAAAGAAGAAAGCACCTACCTTGAAGGCCTTGTCTTCTACATCGCATAACAAAGAAAAGAAACGGCTTTTGACAGCTGAACCTGGTAAGAATTATTTGTACGAGCTCAAGATTACGGATGCCCAGGGTGAAGTTTTCAAAAATGCCCAGGATAAATACAAACAAATCAATCAATATGTAGAATTGCTAAGTCCGATGCTTAAGGAATTCAACAGTGACCAAATTCAACATGTTGCTGATATGGGGTCGGGGAAAGGCTACCTTACTTTTGCTTTATATGACTACCTGCATCAGGTTCTGCATTGGGATACTAAAGTAGTTGGTGTGGAATATCGTAAAGACCTGGTTGATCTTTGTAACCACATTTCTAACAAATCTGGCTTCTCCGATTTGACTTTTGTGGAAGGGACCATACAGGATTTTGAAGCTAATGCCATTGACCTGCTGATTGCCTTACATGCTTGCGATACCGCAACGGATGATGCCATCTTTAAAGGGATTAAAGCTGGCGCTAAACTGATAGTGGTTGCTCCTTGCTGTCATAAACAGATCAGAAAACAAATCGCTAGCGGGAAAGCCCAAAATGAACTGGACTTCCTGTTGAAATATGGCATCTTTATGGAACGCCAGGCGGAGATGGTCACTGATGGGATTCGTGCTTTGATTCTTGAATATTTTGGATACAAAACGAAAGTGATGGAGTTTGTGTCGGATGTTCATACGCCAAAAAATGTGTTGGTAGTTGGGGTGAAACAGAGTCAAGGCGCAGTTGACAAAGAAGCTATTCTAGATAAGATCAAACAAACCAAGGCTTACTTTGGAATTGGATACCATCATTTAGAGCGGTTATTTCGCCTTAATGTATGATTTGTGTCATCCTGTCATATACTTTCCGCTTTCTTAATTACATTTTAGCATAATAAGTTCAAAATAGTGTCATTTGCCTGCCAAATGTTAATTGGCACAAGCATTGTTTAACAACAATATCGAGTAATATATACATTAAAAGATATAATAAAATGGGAAAAATAATTGGTATAGACTTAGGAACAACGAATTCTTGCGTGTCCGTAATGGAAGGCAACGAGCCTGTAGTTATAGCCAACAGTGAAGGTAAACGTACAACGCCATCTATTGTTGCATTCGCAGAAAATGGAGAACGTAAAGTAGGTGAGCCGGCTAAACGTCAGGCAATCACCAATCCTACAAAGACGATTTATTCAATTAAACGCTTTATGGGTAGCAGCTTCGCTGAGGTTACTAAAGAAGTAGGACGTGTGCCTTATAAAGTAGTTAAAGGTGATAATAATACGCCTCGTGTAGAAATAGACGATCGGAAATATACTCCACAAGAGATCTCTGCAATGATTTTGCAGAAAATGAAAAAAACAGCAGAAGACTTTTTAGGTCAGGAAGTTACAGAAGCGGTTATTACTGTTCCTGCTTATTTCAATGATGCACAACGTCAAGCTACGAAAGAAGCTGGTGAAATTGCTGGTTTAACTGTTAAACGTATCATCAACGAGCCTACTGCTGCTGCATTGGCTTATGGATTAGACAAAGCACACAGAGATATGAAAATCGTTGTGTTTGACTGCGGTGGTGGTACACATGACGTTTCCGTATTAGAATTAGGTGACGGTGTTTTTGAAGTTAAATCTACCGATGGTGATACACACTTAGGTGGTGATGATTTTGACCACTTGATTATTGAATGGTTAGCTCAGGAGTTCAAAATAGAAAATGGCATGGACCTTCACCAAGATCCAATGGCATTGCAACGTTTGAAAGAAGCTGCTGAGAAAGCTAAAATTGAGTTGTCAAGCACAACTACGACAGAAATTAACCTTCCTTATATTACTGCAGACGCAACAGGCCCTAAGCACTTGGTTAGAGCATTAAGCCGTGCTAAATTTGAGCAATTGGTTGGTGATTTAGTTAAACGTACCATTGAACCTTGTAGAACTGCTTTGAGAAATGCAGGTTATAAAGTTACTGATATTGATGAAATCATTTTAGTTGGTGGTTCAACTCGTATGCCTGCAATTCAGGAAGCTGTTAAAGCCTTCTTTGGTAAAGATCCATCTAAAGGTGTAAACCCTGATGAGGTTGTTGCTATCGGTGCTGCAATTCAAGGTGGTGTATTAACTGGTGAAGTTAAAGATGTATTGTTATTAGATGTTACCCCGCTTTCTCTAGGTATTGAGACTATGGGTGGTGTGATGACTAAATTAATTGAAGCTAACACTACTATTCCATCTAAAAAAGCTGAAACTTTCTCTACAGCTGCTGATAACCAGCCATCTGTTGAGATTCATATCTTACAAGGTGAGCGTCCTATGGCTGCTCAGAACCGTACGATTGGTCGTTTTATCTTGGATGGTATTCCACCAGCTCCACGTGGTGTTCCACAAGTGGAAGTTGCATTTGATATTGATGCTAACGGTATCTTACATGTAAGTGCAAAAGATAAAGCTACTGGTAAAGAGCAAAAAATCCGTATTGAAGCTTCATCTGGCTTAACTGATGAAGAGATCAAGAAAATGAAGGAAGAAGCAGAACAAAATGCTGAATCTGATAGAATTCAAAAAGAAGAAGCCGACAAAATTAACAGTGCTGATGCATTGATTTTCTCTACCGAAAAACAATTGAAAGAATTTGGTGATAAAATCTCTGCAGCTAAAAAAGCACCAATTGAGGATGGTTTGAAAAAATTGAAAGATGCACATGCAGCAAGAAACTTTGCTGATATTGATGCAGCTCAGGCAGAACTTCAGGCAGCTTGGAATGAAGCATCTGAAGAAATGTACAAAGCTGGTCAGGATGGTGCTCCACAAGCTGAAAATGCTGGTCAGCCGACAGGTGGTGATCAAGCTGGAAACGCTGGTGACAACGTAACTGATGTTGACTTTGAAGAAGTAAAAGACGATAAAAAGTAATCTACTCCAATACATAAAAAAAGAGCCCTGAAATTTTCAGGGCTCTTTTTTTATCTTATTTATTTTATAAGAAGGTTTGATAACAGGTATTTGAATATTGTAATCCTTATACCAGGGAATTACTCCACAAATTTTCAGGATAAACGCCGTCTTTGACTAATTTGTCTATAGAATCCTGAACGATAGGTTTGTCTTCTTTATAAGTTACACCGAACCATTTACTGTCAGTAGGGATAACTTTAAAGTTTGCAATGTTGGATTTAACAAGGTGTTCAGCAACTAAAGGAATAAAAAACTCTGCTTTTGGATTTTCTTTATTTTCTAAAGCAAATACCCTGAAAAGATCTTCTGTAACCTTGAATACTTCCGGTGTAAATCCCCAGAAATTCATGGATACACGGGTATCAACAGCCAAAGGATATTTCTGGTCGTCTTCTTCATATACAATATGCTCTCCGTCCTTGTAAACTTTAGTACGTTCTACAACCTCTTCAAGATTTCCTGCGCTGTCTACTTTACAAACGCCACGTGAAACGGAGCCATAGTCAGATAAGGTCTTCCCAATTTCATAACCAATCATGGAATAATTACTGCCGTTGACCTCATTGTTAAGGAAATGAACCATTTTCTGGTAAGCATCCAAACCATAAAAGTCATCTGCATTAATCACACAGAATGGCTCTTTAATCGTGTTTCTAGCCGAAAGAATAGCATGTGCGGTACCCCAGGGTTTACCTCTTTCTATTTCTTCATTAATTCCAAACTGCTTAAGATCATAATTTTGGAAAACATAATCAGTTTCAATTCTGCCACTTAACTTAGGCTCAAATATGGCTTTAAAGTTCTCTACAAATTCTTCTTTGATGATGAAAACAACTTTTCCAAAACCCGCTTTGATTGCATCATATATTGAATAATCAATAATTGTTTCATCATTCGGGCCAAAGCCATCAATTTGTTTCATACTACCATAGCGACTTGCCATTCCGGCTGCTAATATCAATAAGGTTGGTTTCATTAAAAAAATTAATTTTAGGTGATTTACGTCGTAAAAGTAAATACTTTTTTATGATATAGTGTTTATTTTTCTTTAAATGCCAATTAACTTAAAAACCGAAAAGGCTTTTATTACTTCTGCTACGGGATTTCTTACCGGTCAGCATTCCGAACAATCCTCGTACAATTTCTCTGCCAATTTGCCTTGTGATGGTCGCACCCATCACTTTTTCTACAATGTTTTTTTCGGATTTTACTGATTTTTCCTTAATTTCTTTAGGAACTTCTTCTTCTTCTCTCAATTTCTCGTTCACCCGGCTGGTTAAGATTTCATAGGCGCTTTCCGAATCTATGGCTTCTGCATACTTTGTGGTTAGCTCACTTGTGTCAATCAATTGCTGATAGGCAGTACTGCTTAACGGTCCCATTACCGCTTTCGGAGGTGTTAGCATGGTGGCAACAACTTCTGTAGGAATTCCTTTTTCATTTAAAACGGTGACGAGTGCCTGTCCGGTTCCCAGAGAAGTCAACACCTGATCGATTTCATAAAAGTCTGATCTCGGATAAGTGTTCACGGTTTTCTTTAAAGCATCCGCGTCATTAGGTGTAAATACCCTTAAGGCGTGCTGCACCCGGTTACCCAACTGAGACAAAATACTTGCAGGCACATCCGTTGGCGACTGTGTGCAAAAGAAGACGCCTATGCCTTTAGATCTGATTAACCGGATGATGGTCTCGATCTGTTCCATAAATGCCTTAGAGGAGTTCTTAAAGAGTAAATGGGCCTCGTCAAAGAAGAAAACCAGCTTCGGTTTATCCAGGTCTCCTGCTTCAGGCATATCAGCAAAAATTTCAGCCAGCAAGCTCAATAAAAAAGTTGAATACAAAACGGGCTGGTTCTGTACATCAGATATGTTCAATAGACTGATGACGCCTTTTCCATCAGTTTTGGAAAAGAGGTCTTCAATATCAAAGGAGCGCTCACCAAACATCGGACCGAGTCCTTGTTGTTCTATGGTGACGATCTTCCGGAGTATCGTTCCTGATGTAGAGGAAGAAATCTTGCCATAGTCATCCTTAATTTCTTCGGCACCCGGACCATCAGCTAAATAGTTAACCAATTTTTTGAGATCATTTAAATCGATTACCGGTAGTTTATGGTCATCTGCATATTTAAAAATTACCGAGAGCACACCTGTTTGCGTATCATTTAAGTCAAGCACTTTTGCAAGCAGAGTAGGGCCGAACTCCAGTACGGTGGCCCGCATTTGTGCACCGAGTTTCCCCGAAAGGGAATAGAGTTCCACCGGGTACCCAGCAGGGGCAAACGTTTTGTTGAGCTGTTTTGCCCTGTCCTCTATTTTAGGATTTGACTCACCGGCTAAGTTTAAACCAGATAAATCTCCTTTCACATCCAGCATAAACACAGGTACCCCGGCATCCGATAGTTGTTCAGCCAGCAGTTGCAAGGTCCTTGTTTTTCCTGTTCCAGTTGCTCCTGCAATCAGGCCATGCCTGTTCATCATCTTTAACGATAAATTGACTTCTGCATCAGCAATGACTTGCCCTTCTAAAATACCGGCACCTAAATAGATAAAAGAGCCGCTGGGCTGGTAAGATGTTTTAACTTTTGCTATGAATTCGGTGGATTGATTACTCATAAGACAGCTGTTTTTATAAATGTAATAAAAGAACCGCAAATATGATAACAGAAAAAGCGCGCTTGATCAACGAGCGCGCTTTTTCTATTTCTTTTAATAATTAGTGAACTCCTTCTTCATATTCAAAGAAAATTCGAGGAGGACTCAACTTTTACTTATTGTATTTAAAATCATGGTCTTTCTCAATGTTTAACAGCGAGTGATAAATCAAGCTGATGACATTGTCTACATCTTCTTTATGGATCATTTCTACCGTAGTATGCATATACCTCAACGGTAAAGATATCAACGCAGACGGTACGCCGCCATTTGAATAGGCAAAAGCATCAGTATCTGTACCTGTAGAACGGGAAGAAGCCTGACGTTGGAAAGGAATATTGTTTTCTTTTGCAGTTTCAATCAACAGCTTATTTAAATTGGTCTGTACCGCAGGTGCGTAAGATACAACAGGTCCTTTACCACAGGCTAGATCGCCTTGGGTAACCTTATTGATCATGGGCGTTGTGGTATCATGGGTAACATCAGTAATGATGGCTACATTCGGTTTAATGCGTTGGGCGATCATCTCTGCCCCACGAAGACCAATTTCTTCCTGAACCGAATTGACAATGTATAAACCGAAAGGAAGTTCTTTTTTGTTTTCTTTCAAAAGTCTGGCTACTTCAGCAATCATGAAACCACCTGCGCGGTTATCTAATGCCCGACCAACATAATAACGGTCGTTCAACACCATAAATTCATCCTCATAAGTAATTACACAACCTACATGGATACCCAGGTTTTCCACTTCCTCTTTCGTCGTGCATCCGCAATCTAAAAAGATGTTTTTTAGTGCAGGTGCTTCTTCTTTTTCACCACTGCGAGTATGTATGGCTGGCCAGCCGAATACGGCTTTAACCAAGCCATTGTCAGTATGGATATTTACCCTTTTCGAAGGCGCAATCTGATGGTCTGAACCACCATTACGGATCACGTAAATCAAACCTTCAGGTGTGATGTAATTAACAAACCAGGAAATCTCATCGGCATGTGCTTCAATCACCACCTTAAATTCTGCTGTAGGATTGATCACCCCAACGGCAGTACCATAATTATCTATAAAGCTTTCATCAATATACGGTTTAAGATAGTCCAGCCATAATTTCTGACCGGGGTATTCAAACCCAGTTGGGGATGGGTTATTAATATAGGCTTCTAAAAACTGTAGTGAGTTATTATTGACTACAGCTACGTGCGGTTGTTTATCCTCTTTCTTTTTAGTCATCTTAAATTCTTAGTTATAAACAAATATAATAACATTATAACGCTAACTCCATAATTACAAAGTCAAACCCGTTTTTGGACCAGGTTTTATTCGTTTGTAGGAAGCCGTACTTTGAATAAAATGCAGCAGCACCAACCCTCGCATTACAATATAATTTTTTAATGCCGTTTTTCCTGTTGTAGCTAATGATATGTTCGAGTAACAACCCGCCAAAGCCCTTGCCTTGTGACGCAGGCAGTGTGGCAAATTTCCTGAACTGACAGGTGTCACCTTCTTCAAAAAGCGATACGACTGATGTGAGCTGATCATCAGCATATAAACCAAAATGTATTCCATCGTGGTCATTGTCAAGCTTCACAAAGTGGAAAGGCTTGTCCGCATACATGGCTTCATGCCTGATTCGCCAGGTCAGCGCCGGATGGATCTGCTCAATTTGAATGGTTGCCATTTATTTTAAGCTAACGGTTTTAATAATTTACAGTTTTAAATTTTATGCTGTAAAACCTGTATATACAAAGGTTCAGCAGGATCATCAGGGCAGCCCCTAAACAATAAGCTGGCCATTGCCCTTTGTCCCACAACCATAAGCCAAGGGCTGAACCGACCGAAGCACCAATAAAGCTCACCGACATGAAAATTGTATTTAAACGGTTACGTGCTTCAGGAATTAATGCATAGATCCTGGTTTGGTTAGTGACATGGATAGCCTGCTGACCGATATCAATTAAAATAATGCCCACAATGAATAAAAATAAATGTGCACCCGTAAAGTAAAAAGCGGCAATGCTGATGATTTGCATGATCAAACCATAACCAATATTTTTACGGGGATCTTTGCCGTCGCTTAATCTGCCAACCAGCGGGGCTGCAAGAGCGCCTGCGGCACCTGCAATACCAAACAGGCCAATTTGTAATGACTGGTAATTAAACGGCGGACTAGCGAGGAAAAGCACCATCGTTGTCCAGAAGGAACTTAATGTGGCGAAGGCCAGGAAATTGATGATGGATGTTTCCCTCAGTTGTGGCTGTGTTTTGATATAGCCGAACATGGTACTCATCAACTTTCGGTAAGTACCGGTAAATGATGGCTGGCTAAGGGGGAAGCGCTTATACATCAAAAACAACAACAGAAAACAAAGTCCGGCGGCAATGACAAACATGGCCCGCCATCCCCACAAAAAACCAACGCTGCCACTAATAGCCCTGGATCCTAATATGCCGATTAATAAACCGCTCATGATGATTCCAATGGTGTGCCCCCGGTTTTCATCGGTACTCAGGTTTGCTGCCATGGGCAAAATCAGTTGCGGCACGATGGAACTGGCCCCAATGAGTACGCTGGCAATTTGAAGTACTAAAAAAGAAGGAGCGAAACCTGCCATAAGCAAGGATAAGACCGCAATGGCCGTGATGACCAGGATTTGTTTTTTACGCTCAAACATATCACCCAGTGGGACCAGCAAAAACAGGCCGATTGCATAACCAGCCTGTGTAAGGTAGGTGATCTGCCCCGCATTGATTTCCGACAACTTAAATTCCCTTGCGATAAGGATAATCAGAGGCTGACAATAATAAATATTTGCTACAATAAGTCCTGTGCAAAAGGACATCAGCAGCACATCCCTTGGACTCAGTTTCATTTATAATGGAATATTTCCATGCTTTTTGCGTGGATTTTTTACCGCTTTATTCTCCAGCATTTTAAACGCCTTAATCAATTTTATCCTCGTTTGTGCCGGCTCGATCACCTCATCAACAAAACCGCGTTCAGCAGCACGGTAAGGGTTGGCGAAAATTTCTGAATAAAGTTTTTCCTTTTCCAGCCATTTCTCCTCCGGGTCCTCCGCTGCATTGATCTCTCTTTTGAAGATGATTTCAGCAGCACCCTTTGCACCCATCACTGCAATTTCAGCACTCGGCCAGGCATAGTTTAAATCTGCGCCAATGTGTTTCGAATTCATCACATCGTATGCACCGCCATAGGCTTTGCGGGTAATTACTGTAATGCGCGGTACGGTAGCTTCACTGAAAGCATACAGCAGCTTTGCTCCATTGGAAATAATCCCGTTCCATTCCTGGTCTGTACCGGGCAAAAATCCGGGTACATCTTCAAAAACGAGTAATGGAATATTGAAACAATCACAGAAACGAACAAAGCGTGCGGCTTTCACCGATGCATGGTTATCCAGTACACCTGCTAAATAGGCGGGTTGATTGGCAATCACACCAATACTTCTGCCACCTAACCTTGCAAAACCAACCACAATGTTTTCGGCGTAATCTTTATGCACTTCTAAAAAGCTTTCTGTATCCGCAACATCATTGATCACCGACCGGATGTCATAAGGCTGATTGGCGTTTTGAGGCATCAGGGTGTTCAATGCCGGCCTGCTTTCATCTCCCGGGGTATAAGGTAAATTAGCAGGGAGTTCCTCACAATTCTGAGGCATATAACTCAGCAGCATTTTGATATGATTAATGGCATCAATTTCATTCGGACAAGCAAAATGAGTGACACCAGATTTGGTAGCATGGGTATTGGCGCCACCAAGTTCTTCAGAAGTTACCACCTCGTGTGTTACCGTTTTAACCACATTTGGTCCGGTGACAAACATATAGGAGGTGTTTTCCACCATCAAAATAAAGTCGGTGATGGCAGGGGAGTAAACAGCACCACCGGCACAAGGGCCCATAATGGCAGAAAGTTGGGGGACTACCCCTGAGGCCTGCACATTTTTATAAAAGATATCTGCATAACCGCCCAGCGAAACCACACCTTCCTGAATTCGTGCGCCACCGCTATCGTTCAAACCGATTACCGGGGCGCCATTTTTCATGGCCATGTCCATTATCTTACAGATTTTCTCCGCATGGGTCTCCGAAAGAGAACCTCCAAAAATGGTGAAGTCCTGTGAAAACACATACACCAGACGGCCATTGATATTTCCATAACCTGTAACCACACCATCGCCAAAATAGCGTTCCTTCTCCATTCCAAAATCTGTACTCCTGTGGGTAACGAGCATGCCAATTTCTTCAAAAGAGCCTTCATCCATTAAAAAATGAAGTCGCTCACGGGCAGTCAATTTCCCTTTTTTGTGCTGACTGGCAATACGTGTTTCTCCACCACCGGCATGCGCCTGCTTAACTTTGTCTTGAAGTAGTGCTATTTTTTGCTTCATTAAGGTCTTCTATTTTATAAAAGTGTTGTCTGTTTTAATAAAAGTAATCATTACCAGCGATATTGCAATCGTGCGGTAAAAACATCATCTTTCAAGTCTGCAGTATAGTCAGGCAAGCTGGTTTTGTCATTAAACACATGCTCGTTATAAAGGGTAAATTTTATTCTGGAGTTGAGTACATAAGTCATTCCATAACCCAAGGTGCTGAATTTAACATCTCCCGCAGTGGTATTATTACCAATGCCAATTTCACTTTCTCTTACTTTGTTATTCGGGTCATAAACATCATAAGCGACCAATGCTGTAAATTTTGATTTTGCAATTTGCTGTGTTAACCAGAAGTAATAGCCCGAAAAGGAGCGCAGGTATAAATCGGTCGCCGGCTGCTGCGCAAAACTCTCGCTGGCATCAGGGCCTGTTATGTCTGCTGTAGCGCCAACACCAGGTTGTTTTCCCCCTACATATTCCGTTTTAAAGATTGTTTTTCCAAAAGTGTTATCGTATTCCAGCTGTAGATTACCACCGAGGTATTGCCTTTTGGCATACGAGCCCTCATTTCCAGGATTCGTGTTCTTACTGAACCCATTCCCGTTATCTGTGTAGTAACTATCGGTACCATTGCGCACATGACCGCTGTAAGCGGAACCGCCAAATCCCAGGTGAAGCTTGCCATTGGCCAGGCTGTCGAACTTGAAGCTTAGGTTACCAATGATGTCTTTTTTTGAATCATAGTCCCTGGATGAGTAACCACTGCCGTTTACCAGGGCAATGTCTGCAGAAATAAACTTGAACTTATTCTCCGGATTGTACCCTAGCATGGCACCGATATCTCTTTCCCTGGGCATGATGGTCTGGAAAACCCTTGCCCGCTCAGGGAAATCACGGTAACTGGAAGAATAAACGACCGAATGCCCGAATGGACGGTTAAAAAGTCCCGCGGTAAAAACGAAATTCTTGGTATGGGGTTGATACAACTGTATAAAGGCATCCATTAGCTGTACACCATTTTGTGTCCCATCTATCTGAAAAACAATGCTTGAGTATTTGTCAACCCGGTCGATTTTCAAACGTCCTCTCCTGATCATAAAACGATCTCTCGAATTTTCTGAAAAATCTCCGCCCGAAAAGGATTTTATACCCTCAGACTGTGCACTTTGAAATTGTGTTTGCAAATATCCGGTGATTTTCAAGTCGTGCACATCATAAGTTGATGGCATATTATTGCTTTGGGCAAAGGAAATTACAGGAAATGCAAATATGAGGAGGAGTAGTTTATGTTTCATTAATTCAGCAAGTTTTTGAATCGTCTAAATTACGGTTATCTGTTAATTTATTGTTAATTCAGTTGTGTTTTTGATTTTTTTTTCATGATTATGACTGATTTACCATTCAGGGAATTACTTTTGTAGTGTAGAACACAGGAACAAAAGAATGAGTTTGAAAAAGTATCGCTTATTTATTGTTATTATTTTTTTAGGGATCTTCAGCTCGAAGATGTTGATTTCTGTTGCCCCTGTATTCGTTGCGCACCTGGATAAAGAGATCATGAACGATGTCATTATGCAGGTGGAACTTGAACACGGTAACGACAGCGATTCGGGTAAGTCGGTGAAACTTGTAGATTGTAAACAAGATCTTCATCCCCTCCATGCTTATCTGCCATTGCGTTATCATTTTCATGTCAACAATAGTTTCATAGAGCATTTTAAGCGCTATGTCAATCCATTTCATCCTTCCGTACCTACCCCGCCTCCTAACCTGGTGTAATTTTTAAAAAGCAATGCAGGTTTGTGCCTGTAATGCATTATTTATTAATTACTTATAGAAATTAAAATTATTTTTATGCAAGATAGGAATTCAATCTTTTCCAGGTTGGAAGTGAAGAAGTATATCTTTAAGAATAACCTGAAACATGATTTGCCAGCAAGTTTAGTCGTGTTTCTGGTCGCACTTCCATTATGCCTGGGCATTGCCCTGGCTTCAGGTGCACCCCTTTTTGCCGGCCTGCTTACCGGTGTCATCGGTGGGGTAGTGGTGGCCACTTTCAGTGGTTCACAATTAAGTGTGAGTGGCCCGGCTGCAGGTTTAACGGTGATTGTTCTGGGTGCCATCACACAATTGGGCAGCTACCAGACTTTCCTGATGGCCCTGCTCCTGGCAGGTGCCATTCAGTTGATATTTGGCTTAATCAAAGCCGGTTCGGTTAGCAGTTATTTCCCTTCAAGTGTTATTGAAGGCATGCTGGCCGCCATTGGTTTAACGCTGATTATAAACCAGCTTCCCTATATTTTGGGGATCGACCCCTCGCAATATTCAATTGCAGCCATCACCAGTGGGACCAGTAACTTTGGTATAGCGGCCATCATTATCGGTGTTTTATCGCTGGGCATCCTGATCTATTGGCCAAGGTTTAAAAAACTCAGCAGCGTTCCTGCACCCTTGGTCGTGGTCATTGTGGGCATCGTTTTGAGCTATATCTTTAGTCAGACAGCCTACGCCATAGATCCCAAACAAATGGTTGCCATCCCTGAATTTAGTGGCTGGAAAGAATTCTCAGGACTATTCATGATGCCGGATTTCTCCACCATATTAAATCCACAGGTATGGATAGTGGCTGGTACCCTTGCCATTGTGGCAAGTCTGGAAACTTTATTAGGGATTGAAGCTGTTGATAAGCTGGATAAGAAAAAAAGGACTTCTCCACCCAACAAAGAGCTTATTGCGCAGGGTATAGGTAATATGACCAGTGGAATGCTTGGCGGTTTGCCGATGACTTCAGTTATTGTAAGAAGCTCTGCCAATGCCAATTCAGGTGCCAAAACCAAAATGTCAGCCATTTTTCATGGCTGCTGGTTGTTGTTGTCCCTTTTGTTTATACCTGGGTTGATCAACATGATTCCTTTGGCAGGGTTGGCCGCCGTGCTTATTTTTACAGGCTATAAGCTCACCAGGATTGATTTGTACAAACACATGTTACATAAAGGCTGGGACCAGTTTGTCCCTTTCGTAGTTACGGTTATGGCCGTGTTGTTTACAGACCTGCTAAAAGGTGTGGCTATAGGAATGGTGGTATCCATATTTTACCTGTTACGCAACAATATGCGTAATCCCTATTTCTACCATATTCAACAGGAGGGAAGCAAGAAAGACCTTCGGATCAACCTGGCCGAAGAGGTGTCGTTTCTAAACAAAGCCGCTATACAGAATGTGCTTAGCCAAATTCCAAAAGAAACAAATGTGATCATCGATGCTACAAATTCCAGGTATATCGATCCCGATGTATTGGAAACGATTTTTAATTATAAACATAACGCTGTATCAAAAGGGATTATCGTAACGTTAAAAAACGTGAAAAAGCAATATACAGTTCCAAAATTATCAGATAACTTAGTCGAAGAAATAAACAGTTAAAAAAATGTGTGCAACACTAGAAAATAAAAACATAACCTACGAGGGTCTTTTACAAGGTAATAAAGACTGGGTAGCTCAAACACTGGTAGAAGATCCGCAATTTTTCGAAAAACTTGCTGCAGGACAAAAACCTCCGATCTTATGGATTGGCTGCTCAGACAGTCGTGTACCTGCCAACCAAATCACCAATACCAACCCGGGTGATATTTTTGTTCACCGAAATATTGCCAACGTTGTTGTGCATACCGACATGAATATGTTGAGTGTACTCGATTATGCAGTAAACGTGCTGGAAGTAGAACATGTCATCGTTTGCGGTCATTATGGCTGCGGTGGTGTTGCAGCTGCCCTTAGCAATAAACAACATGGTATCATTGATAACTGGTTAAGGTATATAAAAGATATTTACCGTCTGCATTACCATGAACTTGATATCATTTCCGACCCTAAGAAAAGATGCGACCGTTTGACGGAGCTTAATGTAATTGAAGGGGTATTTAACTTAACTAAATCTTCTATCGTTCAGAACCGCTGGAGAGAAGGAAAGAAACTTGGCGTACATGGCTGGGTTTACAGCCTGGAAACCGGCTTCATTAAAGACTTAAGCGTAAGCTGTCTGGCCAATGATCACCTGGCCAATGTCTTTAAAATAGACGGTTTGATCGGAAAGTAAAAACGAAAGTAAAAAACAGAGGCTGATCATTTTATCAATGAATCAGCCTCTGTTCTGTTTATCCTGTTCCGAAGATTAATCTTCTGCTAAGAACGGGTAACGGTAATCTTTAGCAGGATCAAAAGTTTCTTTGATGGTACGTGGAGAAACCCAACGCAGCAAGTTGATCATCGATCCGGCTTTATCATTGGTACCTGAACCTCTGGCACCACCAAAAGGCTGCTGACCAACAACGGCTCCTGTACATTTATCATTGATATAGAAGTTACCTGCAGCATTGCGCAAGCTATGGGTAGCTGTTGCAATCGCATACCTGTCCTGAGCGATGATTGAACCTGTTAACGCATATATAGAAGTCTGGTCAACAATTGCTAAAGTTTGCTCAAACTCTTCATCGTTATAAACATAAATTGTCAATACCGGGCCAAATAACTCTTCGCACATGGTGGTCGCTTTAGGGTCCTGAACAACAAGTACAGTAGGTTCAATGAAATAACCGGTCGACTTATCATAATTTCCACCAGCAACAACCTCTACCGCAGGATCGTTTTTAGCTTCATCAATATATTTAGCTAGTTTATCAAATGAGGCTTCATCAATCACCGCATTAATGTAATTGCTGAAATCTTCTGTAGGGCCCATTTTAAAAGTTGCCATATCACGCAGCATCTTTTCTTTAATAGCTGGCCATAAGCTTTTCGCTATATAAATCCTTGAAGCTGCAGAACATTTTTGTCCTTGGTATTCAAAGGCACCTCTCACAATCGCCGTGCTGGCCACCTCTACATCAGCAGAGCCATGAATTACGATAAAATCTTTACCGCCGGTTTCGCCAACAATACGTGGATAAGTTTTGAACTTGTGGATATTGTTTCCAATGGTCTTCCAGATGTTCTGGAATACACCGGTAGAACCTGTAAAGTGAATTCCTGCAAAATCAGGGTGACTGAAAATCACATCACCGGCATCCGGACCTGAAACATAGATCAGGTTAATTACACCGTCAGGCAAGCCCGCCTCTTTAAGGATCTGCATGATCACATTGGCAGCATAAATTTGAGTATTTGCCGGTTTCCATACCACAACATTACCCATCAGGGCAGCAGATGTAGGTAAGTTACCCGCAATGGCAGTAAAGTTAAATGGCGTTAAAGCAAAAACAAATCCTTCTAAGGGACGTTGTTCTATACGGTTCCAGGTGCCTTTACCCGATATCGGCTGTTGTTTATAAACCTCAGCCATATAACCTACGTTAAAACGCAGAAAATCTATAAACTCACAGGCAGAATCTATTTCAGCCTGGTAAGCATTTTTACTCTGCCCCAACATCGTTGCAGCATTCAGTTTGTAACGGTAAGGACCGGCAATTAGGTCAGCCGCTTTTAAAAAAATAGCAGCGCGTTCTTCCCAGGCCAGGTTTTCCCAGTCTGCTTTTGCTGCCAATGCCGCATCAATTGCCTGGCTAACATGGCTTTTATCACCTTTACTGTATTGACCTAAAATATGTTGATGATCGTGTGGGGGTGTAACTTTTCCTTTGTTCTCCGTATGAACTTCTGCTCCACCGATATACATAGGGATATCTATTTGTTTTGAACGGGCGTCAGCTAAGGCTGCCTTTAATAGTTTACGTTCTTTGCTTCCAAGTGCGTAATCTAAAATAGGTTCGTTCACTGGTGTGGGTACATTAAAAAATCCTTTAAGCATATGATTGAATTAGTTTTTGCAAAGATAGTTTTTATTTTCTTTGCCTTTATAAGGACAGAATCACAGCCGCTTTTTTTTAAGGGATAATGCTTATTTTTGAAGCACAGATGATAAATGTCCTGCGCTTGCTGCTGCTTCCCTTTTCTTTAATCTATGGCCTGGTGGTCATCATCAGGAATAAATGCTATGACCGGGGCATCTTTAAATCCCGGCAATTTAACCTTCCCGTTATTTGTGTAGGCAACCTGGTGGTTGGCGGCTCCGGCAAAACACCACTCACAGAATACCTGGTGAGCTTGCTGTCGAATTATAAAATTGCGATCCTGAGCAGGGGTTATGGGCGTAACACCAAAGGTTTCATCCTGGCCGACGGAAACGCCACTGCACAAAGTATTGGCGATGAGCCCATGCAGTTTTACAATAAATTTCCACAGGTAACAGTGGCGGTATGTGAAGACAGGGTTAAAGGCATTGAACAACTGGAGGCAAGCCATGACCTGATCATTCTGGATGATGCTTTCCAGCACCGCAGGGTAAGGGCCGGCTTTAACATTTTATTATTTGAATATTCCAAACTGCTGCGGCAACAGTTTTTGTTGCCTGCAGGCAATCTTAGAGAGCCTTTCAGCGGCTATCAGCGGGCACAAGCAATTTTGGTTACCAAAATGCCATCCATTTTTCAGCCTGGGGAGAAATCAAAAATTGAACAGCAATTTGCTGAAAGCTGGAAGCCTGCCTTTTCCGGCCTTAAATACAATGACCTAATCCCGGTTTTTAGTGGTGACAGCAGGCCCATGAACACAGTTTCAAGAGATACGGTGGTGTTTTTACTAAGCGGAATAGCCAACCCCGCGCCCTTGCTCAATTATTTGGAAAGCTGGAGCAGTGCCGTCCTACACCACGATTATCCCGATCATCACCAGTTTTCCACCGCCGAGATTACGAAGCTGGTACAGGAGTTTAAGCAGGAAAAAGCAGCTAAAAAAATTATAATCACAACAGAAAAGGATGCACAACGTTTATCTGCTGTAGATATTAAACAATTACTACTAAATTTACCGCTCTTTTATTTGCCAATAAAAATAGATATACTGGAGGAAGATAAGCTTATCTTTGACCAAAACATTATAAACTATGTTTCAAGCTATCAGCGAAACCGTTGAATATATAAATAAAAAAACAGCACATTTTCAACCTGAAGTGGGCATTATTCTTGGCACCGGCCTGGGTGCCCTGGTTTCAGAAATTGAGGTGGCTTTTAGTCTAATGTACCCCAATATCCCTAACTTCCCCATTTCAACGCTCGAGTTTCATTCAGGCAAACTGATATTTGGCACCCTGAATGGAAAAAAGGTGGTTGCGATGCAAGGCCGCTTACATTATTATGAAGGTTATACCATGCAGCAAATTACCTTCCCGGTGAGGGTAATGAAAGCCCTGGGCATACAGTACCTGTTTGTATCTAATGCCGCTGGTTCTTTAAACCCTGCTATTAAAAAGGGTGACCTGATGGTGATCACCGACCATATCAACCTGCAGCTGGATAGTCCGTTGCGAGGAAGGAACGATGCTGATATGGGCCCCCGTTTCCCCGATATGAGTGAGCCTTATAACCGTAAGCTAATTCAGGAAGCTTTAACCATTGCTGAAACCGAAGGTATTTCTTGTAAACAAGGTGTGTATGTATCGGTTACAGGGCCAAACCTGGAAACAAAAGCAGAATATAAATACCTGCGCATCATCGGTGGCGATGCAGTGGGCATGAGCACCGTGCCGGAAGTAATTGTTGCCAACCACATGAGCCTGCCTGTATTCGCTATCTCCGTTATTACGGATGAAGGTTTCCCCGAAGTATTGCTTCCCGTAAGCCTGGAAGAGATTCTGGAGACTGCCCATCTTGCAGAGCCGAAAATGACCAAAATATTAAGCCAGTTAATTTCCAAAATCTAATGTATAAAGTTCTTGTTCTTTCAGTTCTGTTTTGTTTCCTTTTATTAGGGAAAAATGCGCATGGCCAGGATTTGAAGACCAATGTCAGAGATAATAAAGAACTTGATTCTTTAAGAGAGAAACTGGACGGCGGGGCAGATTCTGTGGTGTTCACCTCCAGGTATGTCCGCTATACCACGCTGCAGTTAACAAAAGACAGTATCCAAACCCTGCCACTGGATACCAGTTTAAGAAATTTTCAAAATTATAGTCCTACTCACCAACCACGGCGTCCAACCATTGGCACGGGTAACCAGGGACTGGCAGCAAGGGCATTGTTGTTTGAACCGAAAAAAACCATAGGCTTTGATCCCGGGTTTCATACGCTGGACCGTTATGCCATGACGCATAATGATGTGATTTACTACCAGGCACGTTCTCCTTTCAGCAACCTTTATTATATGGGTGGTGGGCAAGCTGAACAGCTGTTCAGGGTAACGCACTCCCAAAATGTAAACAGACACTGGAATGTGGGCGCTAATTATTTCAGAATCGGTGCCGACGGGCTATATGCCAATCAAAGGGGCGATGACCTGAACGCCTCTATTATCAGCTGGTACCAGTCGCCAAATAAGCGGTATAACTTATGGGTAAATGCGGTTTTTAACACCTTAAAGGCCCAGGAAAACGGCGGATTGAACGAGGTGGCCAATAATTCGGGTGGGCAAGTCACTAAAGATGCCATGGTGGTTAATTTACGTACAGCAAAGCAGATTTCCCGCAAGAACTCTTTGTTATTGAAACAATCTTATTTCATTGGCCGGATAGACACGGTGCCGCAGGAAGTGATGAAAAAAGTGCTGCCTACGAATAAGGTAAGCTATACCCTGTCCTACAATACAGATGCCTTTAGTTTCCTGAAGAATGAAGAGGATGACAACAGCATTTTGCCGGAAGGCTTAATTGACCTGGCCAACACCCGCGACTCTACCAATTCAAAACACCTTCAAAATGAATTCATCTACAGTTTCTTCCTTCGGGGGAAATCAAGTTCATTTATTAAAAATGAGCTTAAAGTGGACGTCGGTATCCGTCATGATTACTATAAATACAGGCAACTTTCCAAATATGAAGACCTGACCGATTTTTACAACTATGAGGCTACTTTTCAAAATGCTACTTTATTAGGTGCCTTAGGATACCGTTTCAGTAACAGGATAGATTTGAATGTGGATGTGCAACAGATTTTTCAGGGAAGGCAAATTGGAGATTTCCTGTATGAAGCAAAAAGTAATGTGCTGTTAAGCAAGTCGGCCGGCCGTATTCAACTCGGTGCCTATATGCAGAATAAATCACCTGAAGAAATCTACAACCGGTATTTCGGTAACCACTATAACTGGGTGAATGATTTCAGCCGTACTAAAACAGTTAATCTTTCCTTCAATTACATCAACGATAAATATAAGCTGGATGCCGGTGCACAATATTTTCTGATCAATGATCACTTGTATTTCGCACAGGATAGCCTGGTGTCCATTAAACCACAGCAACTCGGTGGCAGTATCAATTTGCTGAAAATTAATGTGGGTAAAAAATTCAACTTTGGTAAGTTTAATCTCGACAGCTATGTGGTTTATCAAAAATCCAGCAGGGAAAGTGTTTTACGTACCCCGGAGTTTTATACCTTTAATAGCTTCTACATTAATCAAACGTTTTTTAAATTCCTTAAAACTGATATTGGTTTTGATATCAGATACAATACACCTTACCAGTCTTATGCATATTCACCTGCCGCTAGTCAGTTTTATATCCCTAACGATAACCTGGAACTTAAAACCGAACCAATTGTTGATGTATTTGTACGGGCTAACTTAAGAAAAGCGAACCTGTTTGTGAAGTATGATTATGTAAATCAGGGGCTGTTTTCTGAGGGCTATTCAACCGTGAGAGGCTATTTAATGCCAGATAGGATGCTGAAGTTTGGCGTGAGTTGGAATTTTTACGATTAAAATATATACTTTTATCCGAAATAGCAATTAAAGACAAACAATTAGGTAATCATTTCAATTTACTAAATTTGAGTTTTACATAAAATAACGAATATGAGCAAAGCAATAATAAAAACAGAAAAAGGGGACATGACCGTTGAGTTTTACGATAACGACGCACCTAATACCGTTGCCAACTTTAAAAAACTTGCTAAAGAAGGTTTTTATGATGGCATTTCTTTTCACCGTGTGATACCTAATTTTGTTGTACAAGGCGGATGTCCAAATACTAAAGATCCTAAAACAGCACATTTAGCTGGTACTGGTGACCCGGGTTATAAAATTGATTGCGAGTTGACTGGCGATAACCAATACCATGATCGTGGTGTTTTATCAATGGCACATGCGGGCAGAAATACTGGTGGTTCACAGTTCTTCATTTGTCACAGCAGAGAAAACACTGCTCATTTAGACAGGAATCATACTTGCTTTGGTAAAGTAGTGGAAAATGTTGACATAGTGGATGACATTAAAGTAGGGGACAAAATTTTAGGGATAGATTTGATAGAAGATTAATTATGAATTTAAGAGGAATTGTAGCCGTTTCCGGCAGACCAGGTTTATTTAAATTGGTTGGACAAAATAAGGCTGGATATGTATTAGAAAGTCTGGATGCGCAGAAAGCCAAAATCATCGCTAATGTGTCTAACACGAAGTTAGCCTCATTAGAAGACATTACCGTTTACGGTCAGGAAGATGACTTGAAACTGGTAGATGTTTTAGCTAACATTGCAGCAACAGCGGGAGAGGTTCCTGATTCAAAAGCGGATGTGAATACATTGAAAGCTTTTTTTGAAGAAGTTGCTCCTAATCATGATGAAGGTAAAGTATATACTTCAGACATGAAGAAGATCGTTAGCTGGTACCACTTACTAAAGGATTTACCTTTGTTTACGGAAGAAGCACCTGGCACAGAAGAACATGACAGTATGAAAGCTGATGATAAAAACGCAGCTAAAATAAAAGCTGCTACAAAGCCTGCTAATGCAAAAGCACCAAGCAAAGCTAATCAGCCTGCTAAAAAAGCAAGTATGACCAGTAAAAAAGGCGTTTAAGCCTGCTTATTGAAATAAAAAGGCCATGTCACGATAAGTGACATGGCCTTTTTGCTATATAAGGTATAACTTCGGCTACCTTACAGTAAGGTGCTACAAGCACCTTTAATACTGGTTCTCTAAAACAGCTGAATGATGTTTGTTGTATACATTGATCAGGAGCATGATCATACCGGTCAGGATGGAGACATCCGCGAAATTAAATATACCACTTTTGAAGAACCAAAAGTCGATGTGCATAAAATCGGTTACTGAACCGTAAGAAAAGCGATCATATAAATTTCCTAAACCGCCGCCAATAACGAAGCTCATGCCGAGGACCAACAGTCCCGGAAGTTTTTTATGAAATAGCAGGTAGCTGATGCCGAAGCATAACAAGGCTAAGGGCAATATCCCCAGAAGGATGATCTTCAAATTGCCGTTCATCTCATCCCCGATACTCAAGAATGCACCCGTATTTTCTACCCTGTTGAGTACAAGGTGATCGCCGATGACATTGATGGTTTCAAAAGTACCTATTTCTTGTCTGGCAATAGTCTTTGATATCTGGTCACAGCCCATATTTGCCATGACCAGCAGTAAAATTGATATGTTTCTAATGGTATTGTTCATCCTATGCGGTCTGTGGACTAACCTTCAGACGTGGTAACCAGGCTAAACTTGTTGATTTTTTGGTCTTGCAAAATATCTACAATCTTCTTAAACTGAGGATATGGCTGACTTTGTTCACCTTTGATACTCACCCGCATTGGGGTTGAATGTAATTCTGCAACTGCTTTTCTGGAGTTTAAAAGCCATGATGAAAGCTGGTTGTTGGTTGAATCAGTAGGGATACCCACATTTAAGCCAGATTTCTTTCTGCCATCAGTATCCAAAGCAATATACTGCTTAAGGCTTTGAATAGGAACTCCAAATCCAGCGATCACACTGAAGCGTTTTTTCTCTTCAGGCGTAAACTCAATATTATATTGTTCGCCCATTTTTTCAAGCGTTGCTATTTTGATATCTTGTCCGATGGTTTCGTAAAACACCTGTCCTTCTTTACCTAAGGTTAAAATAGATAGATCTGTATCCGGTACCTTAATCTTGTAGGTGGATGAAGGTATTTTGATGTCAACCGGGTCTGGCACAATTGCAGTGGAGGTCATCACAAAGAAGTTCAGGAGCAGGAAAGACACATCACACATTGCGGTCATATCTACAGCTGTAGCTTGTCTTTTTATCTTTGGTCTTGCCATAATAATTTCTTAATATTTGAGACCACTAAGTTGCGAAATATGGCTCCTGTAAATAATAGCCAATGTGGGACAAAATATGTCAGAAACTGACTTTCGTAACCTTATGAGATGTTTTCTGTACCTTTGATTGTGAAACCTACGCCACAAGAACTTTCTATAGATCAAATTTTGTCTGTATTTGGCGAAACGCTCCAGGATGAGAGCTTACACGTTTTCGTTCAGGAAGAAGCCATGTACCAGGTGCCAATTAATCTCCCGTTCAGGCTGGATCATTATTGTGTAATTTTAGTTACCTCCGGCGAATGCGAAATGCAATTTGATTTAATTAGTCATACGCAAAGAAAAAATGACCTGATTGTAATTGTACCGGCTACGATGAATGAATTTATCAGGGTGAGTGAAGATTATCATTTCAAGCTGGTGAGCTTTAGTGTAGATTTCCCAATAAAACTTGGTGTTAACGAGCAGCATGCAGAAGCTTTTAGCTTCTTTACCCGGCAGCACAGTTTAATCCTATCACTTACTGATGAGGAAAGTTCGGTGATTGCGGCACAGATAGACCTTTTAAACCAAAAAACATCCATCAAGGATCATCCGTTCAGGGCGGAACTTATCCTTCATTCTTTTACCCTGCTAATGTTCGAAATCTCAGCCTTATTCAAAAATCATTTCAGTATAGCGGGAAATCAGTTGTCCCGAAATGAAGCCTTATCTTTGCGCTTTTTGAATCTTTTAACCCAAAATATCGCAACGGAAAGAACTGTGCAGTTTTATGCAGATCAATTGGCTGTAACGCCTAATTATTTAAATAAACTTAGTAAAAAGACACTCCATAAAACTGCAAGATCTTTTATTGATGAAATGGTGATACAAGAGTCCAAAATATTGCTTCACAAATCTGCCTTGTCTATACTGCAAATAGCTGAAAGCTTGCACTTTAAAGACCAGTTCCACTTCAGTAAATTCTTTAAGAAAAAAACCGGATTAAATCCTTCAGCCTACCGCAAGATAAAAACTTAAGGGCTATTTAAAGAAGGTCCAAAGCGCCCAGAAAATGATGATTGAAAGGACTATGGCTATCCAATATGCATATTTTGAACTTGCAGGATTACTTCTATACTTATATTTTCTTTTAAAATCTCCAGGTCCCATAATTACTCCTTTTTTTAAAGATGATCAATATACGCTTTTTCCATCATGCGTAATTATTCGTGGTGGTAGGGTTCACCCTTCAATATACTAAAGGCCCTGTAAAGCTGCTCTACAAAAAACAGCCTCACCATTTGGTGGGAAAAGGTCATGTCTGACAGGGAAATGCTGGAATTAGAACGTTTGTAGATCGTTTCATCAAAACCATAAGGACCACCAATAATGAACACTAAATGTTGAACACTACTGATCATTTGTTTGTTTAAATAATTTGAAAAAGATACAGAACTGTGTTTTTTGCCTTTTTCATCCAGCAGTATCACCACATCCAGGTTACTGAGCTGTTTTGAAATCAACTCTGCTTCTTTGGTTTTTTGCTGGGCTTCGGTGAGGTTCTTGGTGTTTTTTAGTTCAGGAATAACAACCAGATTAAAACCAATATAATGCTTTAGCCTGCTAATGTATTTTTCTATCCCTTCAACCAGGTATTTATCTTCGGTTTTACCCACCACCAATAAAGTTATCTTCATTGTATTTGCTCAAAAATCTATATCACGCGAAGATAATCAACTTTAAGCTTTGGCGCAAAACAAAGATTCTACTGCATCCAATCCAAATACGGGAATATTTAAATACTGTGCAATTTCTTTTCTCTCCACAAAGGAGTCATCAATAAATATGGAATTTTTGTTTTTGATAAACTCATACTTCTTTTCTGATTTTTGAATTTGAATGATTTCATCAAAAAGCAAATTACTCAGGGCAAAGCGGCGTAATTTATCCTGAAGGTTATATAAATGTTTGGTAATCAGTATGATTTTTTTGTTATCGTTCCTTGCCTCATATAGAAACTTGATCAGTGTGGTATTCACACATTCATCTACAATAATGGTGTCATCAAAATCAACATAAACATAGTCGTATTGAATGTCAATGGTAAATCTGCTGAATAAGGCACGGTCTATCTCAATATTGAAATCATTTTGAAGCACAGATACATCATAGCCCATCCTGTCAAATAAACTTAAGAGTATAAAGTTTACCCCCTTATTCCTGTATAATGCCATTGTACCGGCTATTCGTGGCGAAATTTCCATCAGCACCATTTCACCGCTCTCCCGTTCTTTTACCTGGAAAAACCATACTCCACGAAAGGAGAGGGTGTTATTGATGATTTCAGCGATTTGATTAAACTGTTCATTTTTAATTTGAGTGGAATTAACACTAATGCCATTGGAGATGCGGTTTCTGATCCTTCCTTCCGAAAACAATAATTCCCCATCTTTATTGGTGAAACAGTCAACGGTATATTCATCACCTGGCAAATATTCCATGGCGAGCAAAGTTTCATCTTTCATGGCATAAAAATCAACCTCTTCTTTGGTAGAAACAGTAAACGTCCCTTTAGTCCCTTGGCCAATGTCCGGTTTCAGGAATACAGGGAAGTCCATGGTGTCTGTCATGGGGTATAGAGATGGAGTAGGGATCAATTTTTCAAACAATCTATAGGTTTCTCCTTTTGACCTGCAGATTCGGCAAGTCTCCGTATCAGAAGTAATGACCTCGGCCATAATATGGGGCTGATTTTCTGCCAGGGTAGTAACAGCAGTATCGTGTGCGGGTATGATATAATCAATTTGATATAGCTTAATGATTTTATTTAAATCCGCTATAAAATTGGGGGCATCCATATCTAATTGTTTCGTGATATAGTTTTTATATACAAACTTGCCGTGGTCATCTACACTGCTTGCTCCGTATAAGTTAAAGTGTGTCGATTGTGCTAGTCCGCGGTTTACTTCCAGGCCTATTTCTGAGCCACACGGAAATACCAAAACATTTTTCTTCATTGAATCCATGTATTAACTTATTAACCTCTATTTTTAAATAACACAATAATATTAAAATAGTTTTATGTTAATTTTAAGTATCGGTAAACAGTATTATTGTATAGGCTAATAAAAATTTTAGGCGGTTGTAATTATTGTATAATTAATTTAAAGTTTTTATTTGTAACTTAACTAGGTAATGGAGGTGGGAATACCACAACACCTGCATGAGCAGGATTAATAAATAGCGGATTTTCAGGTAGCCGTTAATTATTGTTAAATTGCAGCATGAAGAAATTCTTTGTATTTCTTATTTTATCGGTTTCTACAGTCAGCTGTTTTGCACAACTGGCTGCTGCCAGTC
Organism: Pedobacter immunditicola; assembly: GCF_037482985.1. Taxonomy (NCBI): domain Bacteria; kingdom Pseudomonadati; phylum Bacteroidota; class Sphingobacteriia; order Sphingobacteriales; family Sphingobacteriaceae; genus Pedobacter; species Pedobacter immunditicola. The sequence continues at coordinate 65,241 of NZ_JBBHKC010000005.1, forward strand.
ATACACCAGCGACGAACATTGATCGCAAATCTGCAGCCAAAACGCAACCTGATTCATTGTCAGCGAAATACCAGAGTGCTTTTGATGATCCTAAAATAAAAAGCTATTTCAATTTGTCAACTTCTGCACGTTTGCGTTCAGGCGTATCCTCCAGTAAGGTTATTGGTCCGAATACTTACCATGCCTTTGAAATTGGTTCGAAGGCGATCACCCTTTTTTCCAATTTGCTTCATTGCAATGAAAATCAAATTGAATTACCCAAAAGCTTAAAAGACAAATATTTATCCTATTGCTTTAAAGAGGATAGCTTAACAAGAGAACAGGGCGAAAAGTTGCTGTTAAAACTTATTGTTGAAAACCTTAAGTTGAAAACAACACTGACCGAAGCTTTACAGGATGTAGTGGTGGTCGAAATTGTGGACTCTGTGAAGTTAAACCTGGCAAAGGCAATTCAGAAGAAAGAAACCGGTATCACAGAGATTAATTCGGAAGGCACCAGCGCCATCAGAATTGAAAATGGCTCCCTGTATACATTAGCTGATGAATTAAAGCGCGCACTCACCTCGCAGGTAGTCATTAAAAAGAAAGATCTCTATACGGATCATTATGATTTTTACCTTCATAAGGACTCATTCGAAGTGTTGCAGCAATCTTTGTTAAAATATGGTTTATCCCTAAAAATAGAACAAAAGAACCTTCAGAAATACCTGTTTGAAGATTAAACCCTATATTTATTTTCCACTCTACCAATTCCATGATGTTAAATTCAAAAGAAGCTATTTTAATTGCCTACCAAAATAAAATTCAAAAGCAGCAAAGTAACATTGACAGTTTAGCCGGGCAGCTGAATAAAATTTCATTATCCCGCCTAGGCTTATTCGTTGCTGAAATTTTATTAGTGGCAATGATCATCAGCTGGGGATTTCACTGGTTTTATATCATTTTAATCTTACTGCCATTAGTTTACTTCCTGGTGCTGGTTAAAAAGCAGGGCAGGGTACAAAATGAGCTGGATTATGCCAGGCAGTTAATGTGGGTTTATCAAAATGAGGAAGATCATTTATTGACACGGGCCAATGGCTATGACCATGGTGAGCAGTTTGAAAGCGAGTCTCATCCCTATACTTCAGACCTGGATATCTTTGGGCATCTGTCGTTATATGCTTATGTTAACCGATGTAAAACAGTTAAAGGCATGAACCTGCTTGCAGGTCACTTTAACCAGGCCTTACCGCGAGAAACGATTCTGGAACGCCAGGAGGCTGTTAAAGAGCTGAGCGACCATATGGAAGATTCCTTTCATTTCAGGGCCAGGCTGCAAAACCACCAACCTGCACAACTTATAGCTATTGAACAAAAATTGGCGAAGGAGTTACCCTTGCAGTTAAAGTTTACGAGAGCGACTAGCTTGCGTACTTATGTAAAGGTTGTTCCCTTTTTCATGTTCGCTCTATTGTTTACAGCGATCCTGATGGGGGGCATGGTTTGGAATATATTCGGACTTGCTGCTTTGTTCAATGCCGCCCTGATCTTTTTTAACCTCAAACATATCAACCCGGTATATTATGGTTTCAGTGGCAGTGCTGAATTATTGAAAGCCTATTCGGGCATTATTGAATGGACAGAGAAAATAACCTGGAGGTCACCTTATATCAGGGCTTTTTTTAGCAGCGATGAAGGTAGTGTGCCGGTGAGTAGAGAGATTAAGGATCTGGCTTTAATTATACAGGCTTATGACGCGCGGTTAAACATGATCGTCGCCATATTTCTAAACCTTTTCTTTTTGTGGGATTTAAAATGTGCCATCCGTCTGGATAATTGGTATAAAGGTTCTTCTGAGCATATCTTAAAAGGATTAGACAGGATCAGCCAGTTTGAAGAATTGATTTCTTTGGCAACGTTAACCTATAATGAACCGGAGTGGAATTTTCCTGCCCTGTCTCCAGCTTTTAGATTAGAGGCTGTACAAGTTGGTCATCCTTTAATTGAAGCCAGTAAACGGATTGTAAATGATTATACTTTAACTGGCCAGCCTACGGTTGATATTGTGACCGGTTCTAATATGGCCGGCAAAAGTACTTTCTTAAGAACGATGGGCATTAACATGGTTTTGGCTTTTGCTGGCGCACCAGTTTGTGCAAAAGTGTTGAACTTGTCGATTTTTAAAGTGCTTTCCTACATGCGGATCAAAGACTCCCTTAACGACCAGACTTCCACTTTTAAAGCAGAACTTAACCGGCTGAAAATGATTTTGGAAGCGTCAAAACTTTCGGCAAATACTTTTGTGCTGATTGATGAAATGCTGCGGGGTACGAACAGTAAGGATAAGTTTTTAGGCTCAAAAGTATTTATTGAGCGCATGATCGCTCAGCGAACGCAGGCACTTTTTGCGACACATGACCTTGCGCTTTCTGAAATGGAAGCACAATACGGGGGAATGGTACGCAATTATCATTTTGATATACAGATTACGGAAAGTGAAATGCACTTTGATTATAAGCTGAAACATGGTGCCTGCAAAACCTTCAATGCTGCAATTTTACTGAAACAAATAGGCTTAAATACTTGATGTCGGCATCCCGGACCTGTTTTGGGATCTTAATTTCCGTATCTTAAAGCTTCATAAATCACTTCATAAAAAAAGCTCCCGTATTTCTACGGGAGCTTTTTATTGTATTAATGGCAGATCTTATTGAGTAACCTGTCTGCGGATAATGTTCAACGCGCCGCCGGCTTTAAACCAGTCGATTTGTTGCGCATTATAGCTATGGTTTACTTTAATCTCGTCTTTCGTACCATCACTGTGGTTTAATACCACTGTTAATGGAACGTTAGGCGTGAATTCTGTTAATCCAACAATGTCAATTACATCGTCTTCACGGATCAGGTCATAATCTTCCTTATTATTGAAAGTTAAGCCTAACATACCCTGTTTTTTAAGGTTTGTTTCGTGGATACGAGCGAATGATTTTACCAGTACGGCACGAACACCCAGGTGGCGAGGTTCCATGGCAGCATGCTCACGGCTTGATCCTTCACCATAGTTTTCGTCACCGACAACGATAGAACCGATACCTGCAGCTTTATAGGCGCGCTGCGTAGCTGGAACAGGACCATATTCTCCTGTTAAAGCGTTCTTAACGTTATCTGTACTGTCATTATAATAGTTGACCGCACCAATTAACATGTTATTTGAAATGTTATCGAGGTGACCACGGAATTTTAACCATGGACCAGCCATAGAAATATGATCCGTAGTACATTTACCTTTAGCTTTGATCAATAGGCGCAAACCTTTAAGATCAGTACCTTCCCAAGGGGTAAAAGGATCTAATAATTGCAGACGGTGAGATGTTGGTGAAACCAAAATCTGTACACCTGAACCATCTTCTGCAGGAGCCTGGTATCCAGGATCATCTACTGCAAAACCTTTTGGAGGCAATTCAAATCCTGTAGGTGGATCTAATTTAACTTGTTCACCGCGATCATTGGTCAAAGTATCCGTTATCGGGTTAAAGCTTAAATCGCCGGCAATGGCCATTGCTGTAACCAGCTCCGGAGAACCAACAAAAGCATAAGTATTAGGGTTACCATCAGCACGTTTAGCGAAGTTCCTGTTAAACGAGTGTACGATGGTATTTCTTTCCTGTTTTTCAGCACCAACCCTGTCCCACATACCAATACATGGTCCGCAGGCATTGGTGAATACAGTAGCACCGATGTTTTTAAATACATCTAAGAAACCATCACGGGCAATGGTATAACGTATTTGCTCAGAACCCGGGTTAATGCAATACTCAGAATTGGTTTTAAGGCCTTTTTCAGACACTTGTTTTGCCACGCTCACTGCACGGGAAATATCTTCGTAAGAAGAGTTTGTGCAAGAGCCGATCAAACCAACATCAATTTTCATTGGCCAGCCGTTTTCTAAAGCTACTTCTTTCATTTTTGAAATAGGCGTAGCCAGGTCTGGTGTAAAAGGACCGTTTAAATAAGGTTCCAATGTTGATAAGTCGATTTCAATCAACTGATCAAAATATTGTTCAGGGTTAGCATAAACTTCCGCATCACCTGTTAAATGTTGTTTAATCTCATTGGCAGCATCAGCAACGTCAGCTCTGTTGGTAGCGCGTAAATAACGCTCCATGCTTTCGTCATAGCCAAAAGTAGAGGTAGTTGCACCAACTTCAGCACCCATGTTACAAATCGTACCTTTACCAGTACAGCTTAAGTTCTCTGCACCTTCGCCAAAATATTCAACGATAGCGCCAGTACCACCTTTAACGGTTAAAATACCAGCAACTTTTAAAATAATATCTTTAGGAGCAGCCCAGCCGTTTAACTTGCCGGTTAACTTAACACCTATTAGTTTAGGGAATTTAAGCTCCCAGGGTAAACCTGCCATTACATCACAGGCATCAGCACCACCTACACCAATAGCGACCATACCTAAACCACCGGCATTAACCGTGTGAGAGTCGGTACCGATCATCATTCCACCTGGAAACGCATAGTTTTCCAGAACAACCTGGTGAATAATTCCGGCACCTGGTTTCCAGAAACCGATACCATATTTATTAGAAACAGAAGCAAGGAAATCAAAAACTTCTTTACTCTCTGTATTGGCAGCAGGTAAATCTAGTTCTGCACCAAGTTTTGCTGTGATCAGGTGGTCGCAATGTACCGTAGAAGGAACAGCAACCTGTGGACGGCCGGCCTGCATAAACTGCAGTAAAGCCATTTGTGCAGTTGCATCCTGCATGGCTACTCTGTCTGGAGCGAAATCTACATAATCTGCACCCCTTACATAAGCTGTATTTGCTTTCTCATCCCAAAGGTGAGTATATAAAATTTTTTCTGAAAGTGTTAAAGGTCTGCCTACTAGTTTACGGGCTGCCTCTACACGAGGGCCGAAGTTTGCATACACCTTTTTGATCATATCTATATCAAAAGCCATTGATAATCTGTGTTTAAAAGGTAATATATTAATTATTTGCTAGCGAATTTACAAAAAAAAACAGGGTACTGCCATCATCAGGGGATCATTATATTATTTATAAATAATCTAAATAATATAGTGCCATTTCAAAATTATATACTGATGTTCAATAATGAACAATATAGCATAAAGTTTTGAATTTAAGTGGCTGTCTTACAGATTTTTGCGATGAATGCTGGAAAGACGTCAAACTATTGGTTTCCTTAAAAGAAATTATAGAGTTGCAAAAGTAAAGCCCCGTTTATGGAAGTATTTTAAGACCCTTGGCAGGGTGTACTGTAACCTTTCAAACGCTTTTAGGCTATCATGAAAAACGATGATCGAGCCATTGCGGGTATGCTTAATTACATTTTTGTAACAATTTTCTGGAGATAGCTGCAGGTCGAAGTCGCCGCTCAGCACATCCCACATAATTATTTGTATCTTCGGATAGCGTGATTTAATACGTTTTACCTGTGATTTTTTAATGCGTCCATAGGGTGGACGGAACAAGTGAGACTTTGTTAATTGCTGGCATAACTGCATGTTCTCGATATAGGTCTGGTCATCGGTTTTCCAGCCTTTCAAATGGTTGTAAGTATGGTTTGCCAGCTGATGTCCGGCGGCTACCACCCGGTCAAAAACCGCGGGATGTTTAATGATATTATCCCCGATGCAAAAGAAAGTTGCCTTAGCATTAAACGTGTTTAAAGTTTTTAGAACAAAATCTGTAACATCAGGTATAGGACCGTCGTCAAAGGTTAAATAAATGACTTTATCTGTGCGGGCCTTGTTCCATACTAAAGATGGGTAATACCATTTTAAAAGAAGGGGTGATTTAACCAGGTACATGCCCAAAGGTAAGAAATTGCCGGCTTAGCCCTGAAAAATTACAAAAGGAAAAGTTGTTTATGTAATATTGTGAAATCAAATTTATGAAGAAGTTAATCCATAAGCGTTTATTACCAAATTTTACCTGCATTTTCTTATTTGGTGTGCTGGTTTCAGGCTTTCAAAGTGAAGCTTTTGCACAGGAGGCGATCACCTTGCCACAGGCAATAGAAAGAATGCTGAACAACAACCTGAACATTAAACAGGGGGGCCTAAATGTATCCGCTGCGGATGTAAATTTGCGCCAGTCGAAAGCTGCACTGTTGCCTAACCTTAATGCCAATTCCAGTAACAATATCAGTTTCGGGCGCGGACTGGATCAGACTTCCTTCCAGATTGTTAATCAGAAATTATACCAGGCAAATGGAAGTATAGGTACTTCTGTAGACGTCTTTGGAGGCTTTGCCAAGATTAACCAGATCAGGCAAAATAAAATTCTTTTAGAAGCAAATAACAGCAACCTGGATAAGATTAAAAATGACCTGGTCCTGAATGTGGTGATCTCTTACATGGATGTAGTCTATAATGAAGATTTGTTAAGGGCTTCGAAAGACCAGTTACTGGTAGCCGAGCAGACCCTGAAAAGGGAAAACGCTTTATTGGATGCAGGAAATAAAACCATTGCTGATGTATCGCAGGCAAAAGCCCAGGTGGCAACTGCAGAATTGAATGTGACCAATGCGCAAAATGACCTGACAATATCTTACCTTACTTTAGCGCAATTAATGGAAATGGGTGCTGACGTAGATTCATTCAAAGTGGTAGCCCCGACCGTAGCGGAAATTGCAATTGCACAAACTGACTACACGGTTAATGAGGTTTATGGAACTGCTATAAAATCTTTCCCGGATATTCAACTGGCTACCTTAAATACCTTGGCTGCTGAAAAAGGAATAGCTGTGGCTAAAGGATCCTTGTATCCAAGCGTTTCTTTTAATGCCGGGCTTGGCTCCTCCTATTCTTATGTCTTTAATGTAGATGTGCCACAGGATGACTTTTCAAGACAGGTGAGTGACCGTTTTAACCAATACATCGGATTGACATTGCAAATTCCTATCTTCAATGGCCTTGCGGCAAAGTCTAATGTTAAACGTGCGAAAATTGATTATGAGGGTTACAGGATTCAGGAACAGCTGACAAAAAACAATTTAAATAAGGTGATTGCACAGGCCGTAACAGATTTAAAAGCAGCAAGAAGCCGCTATGCCTCTACGCAAAATACTTATGATGCACAGAAAGATGCTTTCAATGTGATTGAACAGCGTTACAATGTAGGGCTAGTCAATTCCCTGGATTATAATACGGCCATTACTAACCGTAACAAAGCAGAAATTGATTTTATTCAAGCCAAATACGACCTGGTCTTCAGAGCGAAGGTCATTGATTATTACCTTGGTAAACAAATTACTTTTTAGAAGACCTCATCTTAAATTAACAATAAATAAAAAAACTAATGAAATTAAAACACATTATCATAACCGTTGGCGCACTTATCGCTTTAGTGGTCATTCTGGCACTTACTGGTGTTATTGGCGGTGAGAAAACAGAGAAAGTAACGACTGAGAAAGCTGCTAACAGGAAGGTTATTGAAACGATCACGGCAAGTGGTAAAATACACCCGGAAACAGAAGTGAAATTGAGTTCTGAGGTATCCGGTGAAGTGGTTGAACTATTGGTAAAAGAAGGGGATATCGTAAAAAAAGGGCAGGTACTGGTTAAAGTAAGGCCTGATGTATTGCTTTCGGGCTTTGAGAAAGCTGTCGCATCAAATAATACGCAGAAAGCGGTTTTATTAGCCTCACAACAGCAGCTAAACCAGGCAATCGCGACTTTTAAAAACACCGAAAGTACTTATAAAAGAAACCAGGAACTGTTTAAACAAAAGGTAATCTCGGCAGCTGAATTTGATGCCGTTAAAGCTGATTATTTTTCTGCTCAGGCCGATATTGCACGCCTGAGGGCTAACGTAACCGGCTCCAGGTTTAGCCTTGAACAAAGTGAAGCTAACGTAAGGGAAGCAGGTGCCAATTTAGCGAAGACTACCATTCTTGCTCCAGGCGACGGGGTGATCTCTAAGTTATCGATTGAGCGTGGTGACCGTATTTTGGGTACTACCCAGATGGCTGGTACTGAGGTGATGCGTATTTCGAACCTGAACACCATGGAGGTAAATGTTGACGTGAATGAGAATGATATCAACAGGGTAAATGTGGGTGACAGCGCTGTGATAGAGGTGGATGCTTTTGCTGATAAAAAGTTTAAAGGTGTGGTAACGGAGATTGCAAGCTCTTCTAAAGATGTGGGTACTACAGCTACCTCTTCTGTAGATCAGGTAACCAATTTCCTTGTTAAAGTGCGCATTCTGCCAGAATCATACGGTGATATCAAAGGGGGAGCTAAAGATCTTCCTTCACCATTCAGACCGGGGCTTTCGGCCAGTGTGGATATTGAAAGTGAATCCTTTAAAGGGCTGTCGATCCCTATACAATCGGTATTTACCAGTGATAAAGGAAAAACAGAAGCTCCAAAAGAAGCAACAAGCAATGATGCTGATATGGAGAAACAGAAGAACAAGCTAACCGATAAAACGGTGAAACAATATGTATATATTTATAATAATGGTACCGTTAAAATGGTGGAAGTAACCACAGGTATCCAGGACGACAGGTACATCATTATTAAGTCGGGACTTAAACCAGGCGCAGAAGTAGTTTCGGGTCCTTATGCTGCTATTCAGAACCGCTTAAAAGATGGTGTGAAGGTAGAAAAAACGACTAAAGATCAGTTGTTTGCAGATCCTGCCAAGAAGTAAGGTCTTCTGATAGTAATAAATTAAGTAAATTGTCCCGGTTTAAGATATTAAGCCGGGATTTTTTATTTACAGTATATGGTGCCAAAAATTGCAATGATAGGAGGGGGTAGTTGGGCTACCGCCATCATAAAAATGTTATCTGATAATTTTACGAAAAAATCACTCTATTGGTGGATGCGTAATACAGAAGCGATAGAACACATTAAGACCTATCATCATAACCCTAATTATTTAAGTGCAGTACAGATCCAGGTGCCTGATGATCATATTTCTGCTGATATAAAGAAGATTATCGCAGCCGCAGATTATATTATTTTGAACGTACCTGCGGCCTTTTTAAAAGAAACATTGAAAGATGTAACCGCTGAGGACCTGAAGGGTAAAAAGATTGTATCAGCGATCAAAGGCATTGTGCCAGACGAAAACCAGATTATAGGCGAGTTTCTGCAGGAAAAATACCAGGTGCCTGTGGATAATATACTGGTGATCAGTGGTCCATGCCATGCCGAAGAAGTAGCCCTGGAGAAACTTTCCTACCTGACGATTGCCTCCGTTAACATGGAAATTGCAATGGAATTTGCAGGCTTACTGAATAACCGCTATATCAAAACAAATGTCTCTGATGATATTTTCGGTACTGAATATGCTGCGGTACTAAAGAACATCTACGCTGTAGCCAGTGGCATTTGTCATGGCTTAGGTTACGGTGACAATTTCCAGGCTGTGCTTATTTCCAATGCCATCAGAGAGATCAATCGTTTTGTAAATGCAGTACATCCCATTTCAAGAGACATCATGGAACCCGCTTATCTTGGTGACTTGTTGGTAACGGCTTATTCTCAATTTAGCCGGAACCGGACTTTCGGTAATATGGTTGGAAAAGGGTACACGGTAAGGTCTGCTCAATTAGAAATGAATATGGTAGCTGAAGGTTACTATGCGGCCAGTTGTATGCATGTGATCAATAAAAAGTATAAAGTGGAAATGCCTATCAGCAGAGCCGTATACGCTGTTTTATATGAGAAACATTCGCCACAAATTGAGATGAGACTGCTGACCGAGCAGCTGAATTAATGCTGATCCGGGGGCAAATGATCATATACTTTTGAAACATTTCTTTTTTGTTCCTGTTGTATAGGGAGGTAATTACATCACCTGATAAAAACTATATCACTATGAAAACGAAAATATTAATGGCTGCATTTGCCTTCGGTTTGCTAAGCACCTTTTCAATCGCTGCTTCTGCACAGGAGAAAAAAGAATCTGTAGGAAAAAAAATAGATAAAACAGCCACAAAAGTAGGTAATAAAACCGCTGAGGTTGCGGTGAAAGGCACTTCTAAAATTGCCGATAAAACCTGGAAGGGCAAAATGGCCCCCGATGGTTCTGATGTTTATATCAACAATAAAAACCAGAAATATTATATCAATAAACGTGGTGCTAAAGTGTTTCTGAAAGCCTCAGAAATCAAAACAAGACCAGAAAAAGCTAAAAATTAAAACATCAACACTCCTGAAGATAGGAGGTTGTTAACAACCTCCTATTTCTTTACAACCTCTTCTCCCGTATTTTCTTGGCTCCAGCCTTCAATCAGTCAATTTCCATTTTTTGTCCCTAGTCTGCAATAATCATCAGCTGCTTTATTAAAATAGCAGCTACATGCTGAGGTTGTATTACATCCCGAACCGAAACCAGCATGTACCGTTACGATCAGGAAAAAAGGGCACAAAAAAGCCGGTCATTTTTCAATGACCGGCTTTTTAATAGATATATTAAATACCTGGGCTAATTAAGACCTGCGTCTTCTGTCGCCGCCAGCACTTCCTTCACGTCTTCCAGCACCGCTGGTCGTTCTTTCTTCACGGCTTCTGCCAGAGAAATCTTTAAAGCCACCACTGCTAGCTCCGCCTTCACGTCTTCCACCTTCACGACTGCCACCGCCTTCACGACGATTACCGCCACCATAGCTTCTTCTCTCACCGCCACCGCCGCCAAAGCTGCGTTTTCTATCACCGCCACCGCCGCCGCTTCTGCTTTCTGCAGCATCGCCAGATTTTTCAATCCTTACGCCGCGGTTGTTGAATTGTACGTCTTTAAAGTTTCCAAATAAAGAATCAACACTGGAATCTTCCACTTCGAAGAAGGAATAAACACCTTTAAGATCAATCTTACCAATGCTTTTTCCGCTGATTTTTCCGTTGTTACATACAAACGATAATAGATCACCTCTTGTAAAATCATCTACCGAACCTAAGTTGATAAACAAACGGGTATAACCATCACTACCTCTGGATCCGCGCTCACCACGTTCACCACGTAGGCCACGCTCACCACGATCATCTGCAGATGCATTCAAATCAGGCGCATTTTTGTAATATTCCAAGAAGCGGTTAAACTCTAAAGATGCGAAACGTTTGATCACTTCTTCCTTAGATAATTCAGTAAATTGCTCCATAATCCTAGGGATATACTGCTCAATCTGTGACTCATTAACCTCTACATTGTTTACTTTATGAACTAAGGAGAACAATTGCTTCTCGCAAACATCAAAACCAGTAGGCAATTCAGCTTTCGTGAATTGTTTACCAATGATTTTTTCAATCTGACGGATTTTACCAGTTTCCTTTGCGTTGATGATACAGATAGAAATACCTGTTTTACCTGCACGACCTGTACGGCCAGAACGGTGGGTATAACTTTCAATTTCGTCAGGTAAAGAATAGTTGATCACGTGAGTAATGCTATTCACATCAATACCACGAGCAGCAACATCAGTAGCAATTAATAATTGCATGTGTTTGTCGCGGAAACGTTGCATTACCTTATCACGTTGTTGTTGAGAAAGATCACCATGTAGTGCATCTGCATTGTAACCATCCTTGATTAAATGCTCAGCAACATCCTGCGTATCCATTTTGGTTTTACAAAATACAACGGCAAAAATTTCTGGGTTAAAATCTACAATACGTTTAAGTGCTGCATATTTATCTCTTGCTTTAACGATGTAGTATTCGTGCTCAATATTAACGTTACCAGCATTTTTTGTACCCATGGTCATCTCAATAGGATTGTCCATGTAGTTCTTAGCTATTTTCCTAACCTCAGGAGGCATAGTTGCAGAAAATAACCATGTTTTTTTATCATCAGGTGTTGTAGACAAAATATCATTAATGTCTTCCTGGAAGCCCATGTTTAACATTTCATCAGCCTCGTCTAAAACTACATATTTCACATTTGTGAAATCTATAGCCTTACGACCGATAATGTCCAACATACGGCCCGGTGTAGCCACAACTATTTGTACACCGATTCTGATCTCACGTAACTGCTGCATGATGTTTGCACCACCGTAAACGGCAACAACACTAGCACCTGAGATGTTTTTTGAGAAATTTTTGATGTCGCTCGTAATCTGTAGGCAAAGCTCTCTCGTAGGGCATAAAATCAATGCCTGAGGCTTATTGCTTTTAAAGTCTACTAATTCTAACAGCGGCAAGCCGAATGCGGCTGTTTTTCCTGTACCTGTTTGGGCCAAACCAACAAAATCATTAACGCCCTCTAACAGTACAGGAATACTTTGTTCCTGAATAGGTGTTGGATTTATGAAACCTAAATCCATTACAGCATTAACAACGTCATCACTTATCCCCAATAATTTAAATGGGTTTGTCATGTATTATTTAATTAAGCCGCAAAGGTACGTTTTTTTATTTTTACTTTTTTGGTGTCCCCCGAAATAAAATGTTGCAGAGACTCAATGACTTAGCGTAAACGGTCGGCTGATTTAATCAGAAGTTCGTCTTTTCTGATGCCGCGAAATGCTAAAAAGCAGAAAATAATGGTCAGAATTGGCATAAAAGCCCCTACATTATAGTCTGCCCCCTCCAGGCCCCCTGGAATTTTCTGTGCCGCCTGACTGATCCAGAAACTTAGGCCCAGTGTTAAAATGATAACCACATTACAAATCATTTTCTGTAATGTTCTGTTCTTGTAGTTAAATATGTTTGCAAAAGCAATTAAAGCAATCACCATGGTGCTGATCAGCAAGGCCATAAATCCTTCTGTTTTTACAGTTCCCGTTGCAGCTTTCTGATACAATCCACTGACCAATACCCAGAATTCTGTACCATTACTGGTTTTAGTTACTATCGGTAAAAGCAATAACATAAACAAAGTTAAGCTTGCCAGAAAAAGCCATATGGTTTGTACTCTTTGTATCATATCAGGGTATTAATTTCAGCAAATATATTAAAAGGTGCAGACTAAGCAACGACAATTATAAGAAGTGCTGTAAGAAAGATTAACTTTGTGTATTGATGATGCAGCGTTATTTTATTGAACTGGCTTACAATGGTACGCCATACCATGGTTGGCAGATACAGCCCAATGCCCTGACCGTGCAGGAATGCCTGGACAAGGCGCTTTCCGTGTTTTTCAGGCAGCCCGTGCTTACACTGGGTTGTGGAAGAACTGATGCCGGTGTGCATGCTACACAATTTTATGCTCACTTTGACCTCCATTTAGGGGAAAACATGCCTGTGGAAACTAAGGTGAGCAGCATTAATTCGCTCCTGCCTTATGAAATTGCCGTTAAGCGCATCTTTAAAGTCGATAACGATGCGCATGCGCGTTTTCATGCGGTATCCAGGGCTTATAAATATTACCTGCATTTTCATAAAGATCCTTTCAAACTGGAGCGTTCATGGTTGTTTAAAGGTGCCCTGGATGTGCCAGCTATGAATGCTGCTGCAGCTCTTATTGCCACTTACACTGATTTCTCCTGCTTCAGCAAATCCAATACGCAGACTTTTACCAATAACTGTAAAATTGCTTCGGCTCATTTTGAGGTGCTGGAAGATGGACTTGTTTTTACCATTAAGGCAGACCGCTTCTTGAGAAATATGGTCAGGGCCATTGTTGGCACCCTGGTTAGGGTGGGAAGAAAGGAAATTGACTTAATAGATTTGGCACAAATTATGGAGAGCAAGGACAGGGGTAAAGCGGGGCAATCTGTGCCTGCATGTGGTTTATTTTTAGTGGCGGTAGATTATCCTTTTGTAAAATAGTATGTCTAAAATTACCGGAGATGTTTTTAATGTAAACCTGCTGAAAAGAATATTTCAGTATGTTAAACCGTATCGTGGCATATTTATCTGGTCAGTCATTCTGACTATTCTCCTGGCGGTCCTTGCCCCCGTTCGTCCTTTCTTAATTAAATATACCCTTGATAATTATATCCTGACAGGTCAATATGGTGGTTTGTTAACACTCACCCTGGTCATGCTTTTTTTATTGGTTTTGCAGAGCCTCGTGCAGTATTTTCACACTTTACTTACCAATACCCTGGGGCAGTCGGCTATTCGTGACCTGCGCATCAACGTGTTTAACCATATTACCAAACTGCGGCTGAAGTATTTTGATCAAACGCCCATCGGCCAGCTGATTACCAGAACAGTGTCTGACCTGGAAACCATTTCGGATATTTTCTCCGAGGGTCTGATTGTGATTATTGGCGACATCTTACAGGTAGCAGCTATCCTGACGGTCATGTTTTATACTGACTGGGAGCTTACCGTGGTGATTCTGTTGCCGATGCCATTGCTTATCCTTGCCACATCTATCTTTCAAAAAGCCATTAAATCAGCTTTCCAGCAGGTGCGTACAGAGGTTTCCAACCTCAACACTTTCTTGCAGGAACATATTTCCGGAATTTCAATTATCCAGTATTTCGCCAGGGAGAAACAGGAATACACCAAGTTTAAGAACATCAATTCGCGTTACCGTGATGCCAACATTCGCTCCAACTGGTATTATTCAATATTTTTCCCGGTGGTGGAAATCATATCGGCCATGTCTATGGGCCTATTGGTATGGTGGGGTGCCAAGAGCATTTTAGGTAAACCACTTGAAGTTACCCCAGGTACCATCGCCGAATTCCTGATGTATATCAGTATGCTGTTCAGGCCTATCCGTGAGCTTGCTGATAAGTTCAACACTTTGCAAATGGGGATGGTGGGTGCCGAACGTGTGTTTAAGGTCTTGGATACCCAGGAAATTACGCCAAACGAAGGGGTATATGCCCCTGAAAAAATGAAGGGCACAATTACTTTTGATCAAGTATGGTTTGCCTACAATGACGAGAATTATGTGCTGAAAAATATCTCCTTTGAAGTTAAAGCCGGGCAGACAGTAGCATTGGTAGGGGCCACAGGTGCAGGGAAATCTTCTACTATCAATATACTTAACCGCTTTTACGAAATTCAGAAAGGATCCATTAGTGTGGATGGCGTAGCAATTCAGGATTATGAACTGAGTTACCTGCGGAGAAATATCGCTACGGTGCTGCAGGATGTTTTCTTGTTTTCAGATAGCATATACCATAACATCACCTTGAATAATCCGGATATCACTATGGAAGAGGTGGTTAATGCTGCCAAAAAAGTGGGCGCCCATGATTTTATTGAACGGCTGCCGGGTGGTTACCAGTATAACGTGATGGAAAGAGGTTCTACGCTTTCTGCCGGACAAGCGCAGCTGATATCATTTATTAGGGCACTGGTTTACAACCCTTCCATCCTGGTATTGGATGAAGCTACTTCTTCGGTCGATACGGAAACCGAAATCCTGATTCAACATGCCATTGACAATCTAATGAGTAACCGTACCGCCATTGTCATCGCTCACCGTTTATCTACCATTCAAAAAGCCGATAAGATTATCGTTCTTGATAAAGGGGAGATTAAAGAACAAGGAACTCACCAGGAATTACTTAAACTGAACGGTTATTATAAAAAGCTGTATGACCTGCAGTTTAATTCTGTGGGAATAACCGGATGATGCAGTAGAAGTGCTTCTTAATTAATAATAAAAAATCCTGTTATCATTTGACAATCCCTTTCAATTAACTTAGATTTGCAACAAAAAAATATAGATACATGAGTGTTTTAGTAAATAAGGATTCAAAAGTTGTTGTTCAAGGTTTTACAGGAAATGAAGGCACTTATCATGCTTCCCAAATGATAGAATACGGAACTGACGTTGTTGGTGGTGTTACTCCGGGTAAAGGTGGACAAACGCACTTAGACAGACCAGTATTTAATACTGTACAGGACGCGGTTGATAAGGCCGGTGCCAATGTATCTATCATTTTTGTTCCTCCTGCTTTTGCTGCAGATGCCATTATGGAAGCTGCTGAAGCGGGAATTAAAGTTATTGTTTGTATTACTGAAGGTATCCCTACAAAGGATATGATTAAAGTAAAAGAATATATTTCTGACAGAGACTGTATTTTAATCGGGCCAAACTGTCCTGGTATTATTACTGCAGATGAGGCTAAAATCGGTATCATGCCGGGCTTTATTTTCAAAAAAGGTACAGTTGGTGTGGTTTCTAAATCTGGTACTTTAACTTATGAAGCGGTTGACCAGGTGGTTAAAGCGGGTATGGGTATCACCACTGCTATTGGTATTGGTGGAGATCCGATCATCGGTACCACGACTAAACAAGCTGTTGAATTGTTAATGAACGATCCTGAAACTGAAGGTATCATCATGATTGGTGAAATTGGCGGTGGTATGGAAGCTGAAGCTGCGCGCTGGATTAAAGAAAACGGTACTAAACCAGTAGTTGGTTTTATCGCCGGACAAACTGCTCCTGCTGGACGTAGAATGGGTCACGCTGGTGCTATTGTTGGTGGTGCTGACGATACGGCTGCTGCAAAGATGAAAATCATGACCGAATGCGGTATCCGCGTAGTAGAAAGTCCTGCTGAAATTGGCGCTGCCATGGCAGAATTGTTATTGAAAAAATAGAAGATCTTCTTGTATAATTTGAAAGCTCCGGTCTACATTACCGGAGCTTTCTTTGTTTAAAGGGTTTTCGCCGCATACATGACAGAATTTTTACCCGCCTAAACAAGTGTGTAGCTTGCCTTTTGCGTATCTTGTTGATAGCTTCATGACCATTAAATAACGAACTATACTGATGAAAACTTTAATTAATAAAACTTTGATCCTGTTGGGGATGTTCTTTCTGAGCAGCTTTACTGCCTGTGCCCAGAAGGATAAGCCACAGCAGGCTGCAAAAACAACTACAAATATGGAATGGAATAAATTAACCAAAGAAGAAGAGGCCGTTATTGTTAACAAAGGCACGGAATATCCCGGTACAGGGAAACTGTTAAATAATAAACAGGAAGGTACTTATGTCTGTAAACGATGTAATGCGCCACTATACAGTTCGACTTCAAAATTTGAATCGGATTGTGGATGGCCTAGTTTTGATGATGAAATAAAAGGGGCGGTGCTTCAGATTCCTGATGCTGATGGCATGCGTACAGAAATTGTTTGCGCCAATTGCAAAGGGCACCTTGGCCATGTCTTTCTGGGCGAAGGTTTTACTGCCAAGAATACCCGCCATTGTGTAAATTCTGTTTCTATGGCTTTTATCCCCAAGGCACAATAAGCCTGGTTTTTAACATACATTTTATACTTTTCCACAGCCCTGTGGATAGCTCATGGGGCTGTGCTCTTTTATAAATCGTTAGTTTTCTTATCTTTGACCGTTCATCAACTAGAATTTATATGAGATATTGTTTGATTTTAATGTGCATGTTCCTGTTTTTGAAGGTAAATGCACAAGAGGAAAGAACAGGTTATGCTACCTATTATCACAAAAAGTTCGAAGGCAGGAAGACCACCAGCGGTAGAAGATACCATGCTGAGAAATTAACTGCTGCACATCGAACATTACCCTTTGGAACCATCGTTACGGTGACCAATCTCAGTAATGGAAAGTCAGTCGATGTAGAAGTTAACGACCGTGGGCCATTCACCAAAAAATACATCATTGATATCTCTGAGTCCGCCGCGAAAATTCTTGGCTTTTATAAAAAGGGTCATTCGAGAGTGGAAATTAGTTATAATGCCTCAGGTGTGTAAGCATTCTTCCTAACTCCATTGCAGTCAGAAAATTAAACTTATCAACCCCCCGTTCTTCCTGATTTCTGTTTTTTAAGATTAATCTGACGCAAGTCTGCCACGTAATTTGTATGTAAATTTCCACGACAGATGTTAATAAATTGCAGGAGTTGTTAACAACTTATTGGGTCGATACTAAGCCTGTAACAGTATATTTGTTTATACAATTCTCTAGTAAATTATACATCATTTCTCAGTTGTTATACATCATCATGATGATTTGTAACACCTGCAAAAATGAGTGTAAGTAGGAATGGAAAAAGTATAAGAATATTCAAGTTTTAAAATCAAAGTTATGCAGGAAGAAGAAGTATTGTTAAGAGAAAATAAGGACCGTTTTGTTCTTTTGCCTATCAAATACCCTGAAATCTGGGAAATGTACAAGAAAAGTGAGGCAAGTTTCTGGACTGCGGAAGAGATCGATCTTTCGGACGACCAAAAATATTGGGATAATTTAAATGACGGCGAGCGTCATTTTATTTCTCATATCCTTGCTTTCTTTGCTGCAAGTGATGGCATTGTTAACGAGAACCTTGCTGTAAATTTCATGAGAGAAGTGCAACTGCCTGAAGCACGTTGTTTTTATGGTTTCCAGATCATGATGGAGAACATTCACTCGGAAACTTATGCTTTGTTAATTGATACTTATATCAAGGATCCAGATGAAAAGAACCGTTTGTTCAATGCTGTTGAAACCGTGCCTTGTGTTAAACGTAAGGCTGACTGGGCATTGCGCTGGATCGACGGCGGCACTTTCGCTGAACGCCTGGTGGCTTTTGCTGCGGTTGAGGGGATATTCTTCAGCGGTAGTTTCTGTTCTATCTTCTGGTTAAAGAAAAGAGGCTTAATGCCTGGCCTGACTTTCAGCAATGAGTTGATTTCACGTGACGAAGGTATGCACTGTGAGTTTGCTTGTCTGCTTTACAGAATGCTTGAAAATAAGCTGTCTGAGGAAGCTGTTCAGGGTATCATCCGTGATGCGGTGGAAATTGAAAAAGAATTTGTTACCGATGCACTGCCTGTTGCTTTGATCGGGATGAATGCGAAATTAATGTCGCAGTATATTGAGTTTGTAGCCGACAGGTGGTTACAGGAATTAGGTTATTCGAAAGTGTACAATGCAACCAATCCGTTTGATTTCATGGAGATGATTTCCTTACAGGGTAAAACTAATTTCTTTGAGAAACGTGTTGGTGACTATCAAAAAAGTGGGGTGTTAACTTCTTCCGAGGATAAAGCAAGTGCTTTCTCTTTAGATGATGATTTCTAGGCCCAAATAAATAAAATATAAAACTGGTGTGGCTGTATCTTGTTATAAGCAGTTCTGAACGCACTATAAAATACCTGTAAATATGTTTGTACAAAAAAGAGACGGCCGCAAGGAAGCTGTTAGATTCGATAAAATAACTGCCCGTATTGAAAAGCTATGCTATGGCTTTAATCCTGAACTGGTTGACCCGATCGATGTTGCCAAGAAGGTAATTGAGGGTTTATATGATGGCGTAACCACTTCAGAACTGGATAACCTAGCTGCAGAAACGGCAGCATCCTTAACCACCAAACATCCTGATTACGCTTTGCTGGCATCCAGGATCGCAGTGTCTAACTTACATAAAAATACCATCAAATCGTTTTCCAAAACGATGGAGATGCTGTATAACTATATAGATTCCAAAACCGGCAAGTCAGCTTCGCTGATTGCGGATGATGTTTGGGAAGTCATCAGCAAAAATGCAGATATATTAGACAGTACCATTATATACGACAGGGATTTTGGTTTTGATTACTTCGGTTTCAAAACCCTTGAAAAGTCATACCTGCTTAAAGTTGAAGGTCAAATCGTGGAGCGCCCACAGCATTTATTTATGCGTGTTGCTGTAGGTATCCATAAAGAGGATATTGACAGTGCCATCGCTACGTATAACCTGATGAGCGAGCGTTGGTTTACGCATGCTACGCCAACCTTATTTAATGCGGCAACACCTAAACCACAAATGTCTTCCTGCTTCCTTTTAACCATGCAGGATGACAGCATTGAAGGTATTTACGATACGCTGAAACAAACGGCCAAAATATCTCAGAGTGCTGGTGGTATTGGTTTAAGCATCCATAACATCAGGGCTACAGGAACTTACATTGGTGGCACCAATGGTACCAGCAATGGTATCGTGCCCATGTTAAAAGTGTTTAATGATACGGCCCGTTATGTAGATCAGGGTGGAGGCAAGCGCAAAGGTGCCTTCGCTATTTACCTGGAGCCATGGCATGCCGATGTGTTCGCCTTCCTTGATTTGCGCAAGAACCATGGTAAAGAAGAAATGCGTGCGCGCGATTTGTTCTACGCCTTATGGATTTGCGATTTATTCATGAAACGTGTGGAAGAAAATGGCGAATGGAGCTTGTTTTGTCCCCATGAAGCACCCGGATTAGCGGATTGTTTTGGTGCAGAATTTGACGAGTTGTACACCCGTTATGAGCGTGAGGGCCGTGCTAGAAAAACCATTAAAGCGCAGGAGCTTTGGTTTGCTATCCTTGATTCACAGATTGAAACCGGAACGCCTTACTTATTGTATAAAGATGCTGCCAACAGCAAATCTAACCAGCAAAACCTGGGTACGATTAAAAGTTCCAACCTATGTACCGAAATCATTGAGTATACTTCTAAAGATGAAGTTGCCGTATGTAATTTAGCATCCCTGGCTTTACCAAGATATGTGATCAATGGGGAATTTGATCATCAGAAATTATACGATGTTACCTACCAGGTTACTGTTAACCTGAACAAGATCATCGACCATAACTATTACCCTGTTGAAGAGGCTAGAAACTCCAACATGCGCCACAGACCAGTAGGCTTGGGTGTACAGGGCTTAGCAGATGCTTTTATTTTATTGCGCCTTCCCTTTGAAAGTGAAGAAGCAAAGAAACTGAACAAAGACATCTTTGAAACCATTTATTTTGCTGCCATGAATGCTTCGCATGACCTGGCCGTTAAACATGGTCCGTACCAGACTTTTGCCGGTTCACCTTTATCAAAAGGTAAATTCCAGTTTGATCTATGGAATGTAAAACCAGACAGCAATCGCTGGGACTGGGAAAATTTACGTGAGAAAGTGGTTAAAGATGGCGTATACAATTCATTGTTGGTGGCACCGATGCCAACAGCCTCTACTTCACAGATATTAGGTAACAACGAATGCTTTGAGCCTTATACTTCTAATATTTATACCAGAAGGGTATTGAGCGGAGAATTTGTGGTGGTGAACAAACATTTATTGAAAGACCTGGTTGCTTTAGGCTTGTGGGATACCGCAATGAAAGACAGGATCATTATAGCGAATGGCTCTATTCAGCACATCGACGAGATTCCTGATTACATTAAAGAACTATACAAAACTGTTTGGGAGATCAAAATGCGCAGCATTATTGACATGGCTGCAGACCGTGGTGCCTACATTTGCCAGTCGCAGTCGTTGAACCTTTTCATCAATGCGCCAAATACTTCTAAATTAACTTCTATGCATTTTTATGCCTGGAAGAAAGGCTTAAAAACCGGAATGTATTATTTGCGTACACAGGCTGCTTCCCAGGCTGTTAAGTTTACGGTAGAAAACCAGGCTGGTAAAAACCTGGAGCCTGTTATTCCTGCGCATATTACAGAAAGTGCAGAGGAAATTGTAGAAGGACCAGTTTGTTCTATGGAAGAAGGCTGTATCAGCTGTTCCGGATAATCAGTAAACAATCAAAATATTGTACAGGAGTAAGATTCATTTCTTACTCCTTTTTTTATGCCTTATCTTTATAGCCATGGCAAAACACGAAATCATTCCTTGCGAACGTTGTCATACCGGCATAGAATGCAAAGCTAATTCATCTTTAAAGTGCCAGTGTAACGCTGTCCAGCTTAGCCTTAACGAAATGCAGTACATCAGTGAATTATATGATGGTTGTATGTGTGCCCAGTGTTTACTGACGCTACAGGAAGAATATCGAACGCTGTACCTGTCTACGCAGGATTAGCCTTTACATTAACTCAACACGCAAACAAAAAATTTCTGCTAACTTTGCAATTCAAATTTTATAGAATGGCTAAAGTACAAGTTGGATTGGTGCAGATGAGCTGTACCGCTAATAAGCAGGAAAATTTAGATAAGGCAATCGTTAAAATACGTGAAATTGCTGCGCAGGGTGCACAGGTTGTATGTTTGCAGGAATTGTTTACCTCTCTTTACTTTTGTGATGAAGAGGATTATGAGAACTTCAAACTAGCAGAAACGATTCCTGGTCCCTCAACGGATGTATTATCGAAAGTTGCTGCCGAATTAAATGTGGTTATTGTTGCCTCATTATTTGAAAAAAGAGCAGAAGGCTTATATCACAATACAACAGCTGTTTTAGATGCTGATGGCGCATATTTAGGTAAGTACCGTAAAATGCACATCCCTGATGATCCTGGTTTTTATGAGAAGTTTTATTTCACCCCGGGCGATTTGGGCTACAAGGTGTTTAAAACCAAATATGCGAAAATAGGCGTGCTGATTTGCTGGGATCAATGGTATCCCGAAGCTGCAAGACTGACCTCTTTAATGGGGGCAGACTTTTTAGTGTACCCAACCGCTATTGGATGGGCCACTACCCAGGATGAAGACACTAATCTAGAGCAATATAACGCCTGGCAAACCATACAGCGCTCACATTCCATTGCCAACGGGGTGCCGGTGGTGAGCATTAATCGTGTGGGTGAAGAAGCAGGGGTACAGTTCTGGGGCGGTTCTTTCGTTTCCAATCCTTTTGGTTCCCTGTTATACCAGGCGTCACATGATGAAGAAGAATTGAAGGTGGTAGAGCTCGACTTAACCAAGTCTGATAGTTACCGGACCCACTGGCCTTTTTTACGCGACAGACGCATTGATAGTTATTCACAAATTACAAAAAGATATATAGATGACGAATCTATTTAATGATAGCCCCAAAAAGGCGGGATTTACATTTCCTGCTGAATGGGCACCGCACGAGGCTACCTGGCTAAGCTGGCCACATAAAGAAGCTTCCTGGCCCGGAAAATTAGAAACCATCTATGCACCTTACTGTGAGTTTATCAAGATTGTTGCCCAGGATGAAAAGGTCCGCATCAACATCAATGATGAAGAAACCAAAGCTTTTGCCATTGAAGAACTTCAAAAAGCAGGAGCTGACCTCTCTAATATTGAATTTTACTTCAATCCCACCAATGATGCCTGGTGCCGTGACCACGGACCGGCTTTCTTGCTGAACAAAGATGGAAGTGAAAAAGCAGTAGTAGACTGGGGTTATAATGCCTGGGGTAATAAATATCCACCCTACGACCTTGATGACGTGATCCCGACCAGGATTGCCGAACATTTCAATTTGCCGCTGTTCAACCCGGGTATTGTAATGGAGGGTGGCGCTGTAGAGTTTAATGGTGCCGGCACCGTTTTAACCACCACGGCCTGTTTGTTAAACAAAAACAGAAACCCCAACCTGAGTAAAGCCCGAATTGAGCTTTACCTGATGGAATACTATGGTGCAGAACAGGTACTCTGGCTTGGCGATGGTATTGTTGGTGATGATACAGATGGCCACATTGATGATATCACCCGTTTTGTTAATAAGAATACCGTATTAACAGCCGTAGAAAGCAATCCGCTGGATGAAAATTTTGTCTTGCTTCATGAAAACCTGGAGGCCTTAAAAGGGATGCGCCTGTTAAACGGTGAATCTTTAAACATCATTACCTTGCCCATGCCTTCACCGGTCATCCATGAAGATACCCGTCTGCCGGCCTCTTATGCTAATTTTTATATTGCCAATAAATCGGTGATCGTACCTACGTTCAGGGATGTCAACGACAGCAAGGCGATAGAAATTATCCAGAAAGCATTTCCAGACCGTAAAGTGATTGGAATTGACTCCGTAGACATCATTTGGGGCCTGGGTAGTTTCCATTGCCTGAGTCAGCAGGAACCAGCCGTTAGCCGTTAATTTAAACCATTACTACAACCAGAATTATACATGAAATTACTTGAAGGAAAAACTGCACTGATCACTGGTGCTTCTAAAGGAATAGGCCGCAAAATAGCAGAAACATTCGCAGCACAAGGTGCTAATGTAGCATTTACTTACTTATCTTCTGTGGAGAAGGGGGAAGCTCTTGAACAGGAATTACAAGCTTACGGTACTCAAGTTAAAGGCTACCGTTCTGATGCTTCTAAATTTGCTGAAGCGGAGTCATTGATTAGCGCTATTGTGGCTGATTTTGGAACCCTGGATATCGTGGTCAACAATGCGGGTATCACTAAAGACGGCTTGTTAATGCGCATGACTGAAGAGAATTGGGATGACGTGATCAACGTTAACCTTAAATCTGTTTTCAATGTCACCAAAGCAGCTTCTAAAGTGATGATGAAAAACCGTAAAGGGGTGTTTATCAACATGAGCTCTGTGGTAGGTGTTCAGGGCAATGCAGGCCAGGCTAATTATGCGGCTTCAAAAGCAGGTATTATTGGCTTCTCTAAATCAGTGGCTAAAGAATTAGGCTCACGTAATATCCGCTCTAACGTCGTGGCCCCAGGTTTCATCCGTACCGAAATGACTGATGTTTTAGATCCTAAAGTTGTTCAGGGATGGGAGCAGGGAATTCCATTGAAAAGAGCTGGAGAACCTGAAGATGTAGCTAATGTATGCGTATTTCTGGCTTCCGACATGAGTGCTTACGTTACCGGACAAGTATTGTCGGTATGCGGCGGTATGCTTTAAAACTATATCTAACCTATTAAGGTTTCAAAAAGGCTGTATTGATGGTGCTAAAACACCAATAGTACAGCCTTTTTTCTTGTAGCACCGTTAAGTTAATGGTCATCATCCCTAAAAGCTGTTTTTAGTCAGTTTAAAGAAGAAAAAAGAGGCAGCAAAAGCAATGAATATACAAAAACATTATGTAGCGTAAACTGTTTACTCAGAGTTGAATACATAATCTTTATTTATCAATGGATAACACTGAAGAACTTGTTTTGAAACAGATGACGCTCCAGTCTGATGAAGTATATTTCATTTTCAGTCCAAAAGAAGGCCGTTTCACTTATGTGAACCAGGCCTTTGAGGAGGTAACTAAAAGGAAATGCAGCGAGCTGTTAAAAAACCCAAAGTTGTTGCTCAGGATCATCTTTCCTGAAGACTTAAAATATGTCAAAAACCACCTGAAAGTAATTCAGCTGAAAAAGACCAATACCTTTTTAAGCTTCAGGATCCTGAGGCCTGATCATACAGAACGATGGATGCGGGTCAAGGTATATCCTATTCTGAACGGGAATGAAATTCAATACTTGAGTGGGGTGGCTGAAGACGATTCTGCACGGATCGCCAGCATTTTCAACATGCAGAAAGTAAATGGCTGGAAGAATTCAACCCTGGAGATTTTATCCCATGATTTAAGAGGCCCTATAGGAACAGTAAAAATGTTGGCTTCAGTCATTGCTAAGAAACTCCCTGATAACCCGGAGGTACACAAACTGACAGAGCTGATCGAAGGTATATCCAGACGAAATATTGAGCTGATCAAAAATGTGCTGAAGCGTGAAACACTGGATACTGCGGAAGTGGAGATGAGCAGGGAACGCCTGGATGTTGTTTGGGAAATTAAACAAGCAATGGACATTTATATTAAATCGCAGGAAACCCTTGAGAAGAAGCTGGAGTTCACCTATTCTCACGAGAAGGTGTTTGCCGAGGTGGACAGTATGAAATTTCTGCAAGTTATAAACAACCTGGTTTCCAATGCCATTAAATTTACCCCTACAGAAGGGCATATCAAGGTTCACCTGGAGAAACTGGAAAAGACCTTTCTAGTTACGGTAACAGATAACGGTATCGGCATTCCAAGAAGCCTCCAGCCCATATTGTTTAAAAAGTATACCAAGGCTGGACGGGAGGGCCTTGAAGGTGAAGATACGGTTGGATTAGGGATGTGGATCGTTAGGTTGTTTACCGATGCACATGGTGGAAAAGTCTGGTTCGAAAGTGAAGAAAAAAAAGGCAGCAAATTTTATGTAGAATTCCCTTTGGGGGTAGTAGAGGATTGATTAATCCTTTTTGGCTTCCTTAATGATGACGAAGACATCTTCATTATCTTTCTTCATGAAGTACTTTTCGCGGGCGAACTTTTCGGCAGATTTAAGGTTTGTGCTCAGTTCCCTTAAATTCTTCTTTACCTGGGCAGTTTCTTCCTCATAGAAATCTTTTTCTTCCTGAAGTTTATTCACCTCATAGCGGTATTCATATTGCGAAAGCATGTCGTTTTTATCGAAGAAAAGCATCCATACCACAAAGGCCGCAGTTGCGACAAAATATTTGTTACGGAAGAGTTCGAACAAGCGGTTCATATATACAAATATAAGACAATTACACTAACAAAAAATCCCTGCCGGTTAAAAGGCAGGGATTAATTCGATTATCGTAAATAGATCCCTGCACGAAGCACGGGATGACGAAAACATTTACTAACTATTTTTTTAAGAATTTGAAATCTTTACCAATGAAACGTGCTGAAGAACCTAATTCTTCCTCGATACGTATCAATTGGTTGTATTTTGCAATCCTGTCAGAACGTGATGCAGAACCAGTTTTGATCTGACCACAGTTCAAAGCAACCGCTAAATCAGCAATTGTAGTATCTTCAGTTTCACCACTTCTATGGCTCATTACCGAAGTATAACCACTGTTCTGTGCTAAACTCACTGCATTGATAGTTTCAGTTAAAGAACCGATTTGGTTAACTTTTACCAAAATAGAGTTAGCGATGTTCTTATCGATACCCTGTTGAAGGCGTTTTACGTTGGTCACAAACAAATCATCACCTACCAGTTGTACTTTATCACCGATTGCTCTGGTTAAAGCTTCCCATGCAGCCCAATCATCCTCATCCAATCCATCCTCAATAGAAATGATCGGATATTTGCTGGCCCAGTCTACCCAGTAATTAACCATATCTTCAGAAGACAATTTCTCACCAGATGATTTATGGAAGTTATAAGTTTGTGTCTTAGAATCGTACATCTCAGAAGCGGCAGCATCCATAGCAATCCAGATGTCCTGACCTGGCTTAAAGCCTGAAGCTTCAATCGCTGTTAATACAGTTTCAATAGCCTCCACGTTAGAACCGATGTTTGGTGCAAAACCACCCTCATCACCAACGTTTGTAGAATATCCTTTTTTCTTCAACACAGTTTTCAGGTTGTGGAAAACTTCAGTACCCATTTGCAAAGCTTCAGAGAAACTAGATGCACCTAAAGGCATGATCATAAATTCCTGGAAATCTATTTTATTATCCGCATGAGCACCACCATTCAAGATGTTCATCATAGGTACCGGTAAAGTATTGGCATTTACACCACCGATATAGCGGTATAATGGTTGTCTGCTTTCCTGTGCGGCAGCTTTGGCCACTGCAAGAGAAACACCAAGAATTGCATTTGCGCCAAGGTTTCCTTTGTTTTCAGAACCATCAAGATCGATCATTAATTTATCGATCACATTTTGTTCAAAAACATCAACACCCTGTAATTCTAACGCTATTTTGGTATTTACATTTTCAACGGCTTTTAATACACCTTTGCCCATGTAGACTTTATCATCCCCGTCTCTAAGTTCAACAGCCTCATGTTTACCTGTGCTGGCTCCAGAAGGAACTGCTGCACGGCCCATATTGCCGTTTTCGGTTACTACCTCTACTTCAATGGTAGGATTGCCTCTTGAATCGAGGATTTGTCTTGCATGAACATCAATAATTAAACTCATTTTTATTAGTTTTATGGTTAAAATTGTCTTAGTGTAAATTTTACAATTACTAAGCACATATCCAAAGTTATAATAAATTTTAAATTATCGATTGTATTGCCTAATAATTTGCGTGCGAATTATACTAAAGCGTTGTTATGCAAGAATTAAGGTAAAAACTTATTCCCATTTAAAAACTTTAACGGCAACAGCATAAACCACAATACCCCAGATCAGCATAATTAGGATTTGTGTTTTTACGTCCCATAAACCAGCCCCTTCAAAAGCCACTTTTCGCAAGGCATCATTCAGATAGGTGAGGGGAAGCGCCTTGCTGATGGGTTGCAGCCATGCCGGGAAAGCGTCAATAGGAAAGAAAGTGCCCGAAAGTAAAAACTGTGGCAAGGTCACGATATTAGAGATCGGGGGAATGGTACTTTCACTTTTTGCAATACCAGACACGACAAAGCCAAAGCCCATAAATACGATAACGCCCAGGGTAGCCAGCAGAAGCATGTTAATGACGGTTACAAAGCCGTTGATGAGGGTGAAATCGAAAAAGTAACGGCCCAGGATGATGATAAATAAAGCCCCTAATAAGGAGAAGCCAATACGGGCAAGTCCTTCACCTAAAACAATGCTGGAGCGCCTTACCGGAGTGGCAAAAAAGCGTTTGATAACCAAGGTTTGCCTTAAATTAAAGAAAACGAAAGCTGTACCAAAAACGCCGGTACTTAATAAAGCAAAGCCCAGTTGTCCTGGTAAAATAAAATCAATACTGCGGTATAATCTTCCCGTAACCGTACTTTCATTAAGCGAGGCTACTGTGGGTTTGATGTCCTTGGTATTCAGTGTGTAAAGTAAATTGTTTAATATAGATTTCAGGATGTTCGCTTTATCAAGCGATGCTGAAGTATATTTTACATTAGCAACATAAGCAGGTACCGCTTCGGTATTTTTTTCAACTGCAATGGCGGCATCCAGGTTTCCTTTTTCCAAAGCATCCTGAATTTCTCCGACAGATTTATCTTGATGAAGTCGGATGATGGAAACCTGCTCCAGTGCAGCAATGACAGGGTTATTAAGGTCGGAACCAGGCATTATAGCCATATTTACCTTGATGCTGCCGCCGCCCATAAAACCAAAGACCAATATAAAGATGAGGGGAAAAGCAAGGGTAAAGATCACTGCAGAGGGACTGCGCATGATGGACCTGAAACTTGCTTTGGCAAGGGCCAGGGTAGCCCTGGTGTTATTGTAAGGTTTGTTCATTAATTTCGGTTTATCCCTCGCGCCATTCCTGGCCCGTCAGGTTAATAAAAACATCTTCCAGATTGGCTTTTTTAACTTCTTTTTTGCGTTCAAAGCCACTGTTTACCAAATTATCTATCAAGTTATCTGGTGTATCCAGTGCAATGATATTCCCATGTTCCACAAAGGCCACACGGTCGCAAAGCTGTTCGGCCTCATCCATATAATGCGTGGTAATCACCACCGTGGTGCCATTATTGCGGATGTCTATAATCAAATCCCACAAATTACGGCGTGCCTGTGGGTCGAGACCCGTGGTAGGCTCATCAAGAAATATAATTTTAGGATTATTAATTAAGGTCGTTGCAATGGAGAAACGCTGTTTCTGTCCGCCAGATAAAGCTTTGTATTTTGCTTTTGCCTTATCCTGCAGGTTTACCATTTCCAACATCTCCATGGGCTTGATGTCAACGCCATATAAACCGGAGAAAAGTTCCAGCAGTTCAACCAGGTTCAGGTTAGGATAATAACCTGCTGCCTGCAGCTGCACCCCTATAATTTGTTTAATCTGGTAAGCATCCTTATCCACGGAAAAGCCATCAACAAAGATCTCTCCTGAAGTTTTTGTCCTAAGGGTTTCTATAATTTCAAGCGTAGTGGTTTTACCTGCGCCATTTGGCCCCAGCAATCCAAAGATCTCGTTTTCATAGACGTCAAAACTAATGCCTTGTACCGCAGTAAAGTCATCATATTTTTTTACCAGGTCTTTAACACTAATAATGGCCTTCCTCATATCCATATTGTAAAAATAAAAGGTTTTAAGGAAAAGAAATGGCTCTTTTCCCTAAAACCCGTAAAATATCGTTTATATGTGCTGAAGTTAATCCAGCGTTAGCTTACCAGGCCAGTTCGTTCTTGATCATGTCAATAAAGTCATCAAAAAGGTAACGTGAATCATGCGGACCAGGTGATGATTCAGGGTGGTATTGTACCGAGAATGCTTTTTTACCCTTCACACGGATGCCTTCAATCGACTGGTCATTTAAATTAAGGTGTGTAATTTCTACCTTATCAGAATTTCTAACCTCGTCTGGCACCACACCAAAACCATGGTTTTGCGAAGTTACCTCGCATTGATTTTTAATGATGTTTTTAACTGGGTGATTTAAGCCACGGTGGCCGTTAAACATTTTCATGGTACCAATACCGTTGGCTTGTGCCAGTAACTGGTGACCAAGACAGATGCCGAACATCGGTTTATCAGCAGCCAGAATGTCTTTTACCGTTTCAATGGCATAAGGCATTGCTGCAGGATCACCGGGGCCGTTGGAGATAAAATAACCATCAGCACCCCATTTTTCCATCTCCTCGAAAGTTGTTTTAGCAGGGAATACCTGTACGTAAATATCTCTCTCGTCGAAGTTACGCAGGATGTTCTTTTTGATACCAAGATCCAGTGCAGCGATTTTATAAGTCGCATCTGGAGATCCGTAAAAGTAGGCCTTATCAGTAGAAACCTGTGATGACAATTCTAGTCCGTCCATAGAAGGAACAGCGGCAAGCTTGCTTTTCAATTCTTCCAGATCTAATATTTCGGAAGAAATGATGGCATTCATGGCACCTTTGTTTCTGATGTGACGAACCAGCGAACGGGTGTCAATATCAGAAATGCCGACAATGTTTTCGTCTTGGAAGTAGTCCTGGATAGATCCTGATGCTTCTTTACGGCTATAGCCGATGTTGTAGTTTTTACAAACCAGACCAGCAATTTTGATGCTTTCAGACTCACCTTCCTCTTTATGTATACCATAATTTCCGATGTGAGCATTGGTGGTCACCATGATTTGTCCGAAATAAGAAGGGTCCGTAAAGACCTCCTGGTAACCCGTCATTCCTGTATTGAAACATATTTCTCCGGTAGTTGTACCGATTTTTCCAGCAGCCTTGCCGTAATATACGGTCCCATCAGCCAATAACAAGATCGCAGGTAACTTGATGTAGTTAGTCATGATAATTATAATCAGAAATTAGATTGAAATAAGAGAAAAAATAAAGGGGAATAGTGGCATTGCTGCTGCTTATACTATTAACAAATGTGTTGTTAGGTAACCCGTTCATTTCGGGATACAAAGATACAAGTTTGATAAGTAATATCAATATTTTTTTTAATACTCGTTTACAAGCGCAGAATTCAAATGTAAAACTTAATTTTGTTAGCCTAAACTCGATACAATGTCTGTAAACAAAGAAGTAAAGCGTATTACCACCCATACCTTACAGGAAATGAAAGATCGTGGCGAAAAAATTGCCATGTTAACAGCCTATGATTATTCCATGGCGACCGTTCTTGGCGATGCGGGTATGGATGTTTTGTTGGTTGGTGATTCGGCCTCGAATGTGATGGCGGGTCATGAAACTACTTTACCGATTACGCTTGATCAAATGATTTATCATGCACAGAGTGTCGTTAGAGGTGCGGGTCGTGCTTTTGTTGTGGTAGACCTTCCGTTTGGTTCTTACCAGGGAAATTCTAAAGAGGCCCTGAATTCTGCCATCAGAATTATGAAAGAATCCGGTGCCCATGGCGTAAAGCTGGAAGGTGGGGAAGAAATTATAGAATCTGTACAGCGCATCATCACCGCTGGTATTCCAGTAATGGGTCATTTAGGTCTAACACCACAGTCTATATACAAGTTCGGCACATATACCGTAAGGGCTAAAAGTGAAATGGAAGCAAATAAACTTAAAAAAGATGTGCTGGTATTACAGGATGCAGGTTGTTTCTCCATTGTTCTGGAAAAGATCCCTGCCAAACTAGCTAAGGAAGTAACTGAAAGCTTACATATACCTACGATCGGCATCGGTGCAGGCATGCATTGTGACGGACAAGTATTGGTGGTTAACGATATGATTGGCTTAACCAAGGGCTTTAAACCACGTTTCCTGCGCCAGTATCTTGATCTTTATGAAGGTGTTAAAGGTGCTGCAGAATCTTATATCAAGGATGTTAAAGGGAAAGATTTTCCCAATGAAAAGGAACAATACTAATGCCCATAACGGAGAAAGATATCCTTTTTGAAGATAATCATTTAATAGCGGTTAATAAACGTGCGGGCGATATTGTGCAGGTGGACGAAACCGGGGATGAGTCATTGGATGAAAAGGTAAAAAAGTATATTGCCATTAAGTATCACAAGCCCAGTGATGTTTTTCTGGGTGTGATGCATCGTTTAGACCGCCCGGTGAGCGGTGTTATTTTATTTGCACGGACCAGCAAGGCCCTTGCCAGGATGAATGACGTGTTTAAAAACCGGGAGGTTAAAAAAACTTATTGGGCTGTAGTACGCAATAAGCCGGCAGTTGCGGCCGGTACACTGGTGCACTGGCTGGTAAAAAACACACAAAAGAACGTGGTTACTGCCCATAACAGGGAAGTTGAAGGTAGCCAGCGTGCTGAATTAAGCTATAAGCTCATCGGAGAGCTGGGTGGTTTTTTCCTGCTGGAGGTAGATCCCTTAACAGGGAGGTCACACCAGATCAGGGTGCAGTTGGCCAGCATGGGCTGCCCCATTGTTGGCGATAATAAATATGGTTACCCACGCGGAAGTCGCAAAGGAAGCATCTGCCTCCATGCCCGTAAATTGCAGTTTACTCATCCGGTAAAAAAAGAACCGGTATCTATTTTCGCTAAATTACCTGTAGATGGTTTTTGGGAGCGCTTCGAAGGGTTCTAAAT
Organism: Pedobacter immunditicola; assembly: GCF_037482985.1. Classification (NCBI taxonomy): domain Bacteria; kingdom Pseudomonadati; phylum Bacteroidota; class Sphingobacteriia; order Sphingobacteriales; family Sphingobacteriaceae; genus Pedobacter; species Pedobacter immunditicola. The sequence continues at coordinate 97,679 of NZ_JBBHKC010000005.1, forward strand.
CCTTTAGTCGCAATCTGTTTTTGTTAAAGCAACACCATCTTCATCATACCTTAGTTGCTTTTTGTCCTTAAAAATCATGGAGCCGTCTTTTTCCACCTCGGCTCCAAATCCCTGTATGAGCTTGTTGCCTCTTTTTAAAAATGCCACCTCCCTTTCCGATGTCGTTCCTTCGGCCTCAAAGTTATAAATCAGCAGGAGCGTGTCTCCATTTTTAATTCCACTGACCTTGCCCCGGCTCTTGTCTTTTTCAAAAAAATTATAAGCAAGCTCTCCGGTAACCACTTGATTGGTTTGCTCCAGCGACATGGAAATCGTATCCCGGTTGCTTACATAGCGGTAACATTCCTTCTCTGGCTCGGCTTCATTGACGCTTTCTGCCGTTACTTCATCAGTCGCTGGTGTTTTTGAGTTATTCTGGCAGGCGGAGAAAAGTGCAGCCGTAGCGAGGCATATCATTAGGGGTAATTTCATAAAGCTGGGTTTTCAGGTAATAACAAACGTCGTTGCGAAAAGTTGGGTCTTGCTTATCGAAATTTAATGGTTGCAAGGGCGTTTTTAGGGCCTTGGTAGGGGGTTGGCAGGGCCTTGGTAGGGCTAATTGCCCTGCCAAGGCCCTGCCAACGCTTTGGAAACCCTCCGTTAACCCCCCGGTTAAAATTAGGCTTGATAATGCGTGTGTTCTATACTGGTATGAGTTTACAGCAAAAAAGAGAATTACTGATTAGTGATAAAATTAATTTCTAATAGAAGTTTACAGTGCAATGGTGGGTTACAACATCAATAGAATTGGTTAATCAAATGTTTGCTTCCATACGCTAATTAATCGTAAATTTAATCGTATAACTAAAAATGTCATGAAAGTAACGGCCATTATCGATGATAAACTTATTCAGGAAGCAATCAGGTATTCAAAGTCTGCTACGATAACTGATGCATTAAAGATTGCTTTAAAAGCATATATAAATTCTCAAAAGCTCAAAGAATTGAGTCAGCAAGTAAAGAATAATCCGTTGGTGTTTAATTGTTCCGCTGAAGATTTAAGAAGTATCAACAGAAAACGATGATTATCATTTTAGATACGTCCATATGGATCGAATATTTTAGAGGAACAGCTGAGTATTTTGATACATGCCAACAGTTATTAGAAAAAGGTGAGGTGAGTACTATCGAAATTATCTTTGCGGAATTGCTTCAGGGAACTCTAAATAATAGTGAAGCAGACATTGTCAAAGCGTATTACGAACTGATTGTTAAGGTTGAGATTGACAATTTATATATTTTAGCGGGCGAATTTTCAAGGCAAGAAAAGCTAGTGAATAAGGGTATTGGGCTCATCGATGCTTGTATAATAACTGCAACCTTAAAGTCAAATGCTAAACTTTGGACATTGGATAAAAAGATTAAAAATTACTTAAGCGATGAGTTTCTCTTTGTCACTTGAGATTCAATTTGAATAGAAAAAAGAATCAGAATTTCGCGAGGAAGCAATTATCGGGTCATTAGTCGGGTGAACGACATCGACGCTAATTTCCAGCTGTTATTCTCCTTTTGATAAACTTCTGTCACCGTGAATGGATTGGTCACCTCATTGTCTTCAACAACCGCTAACAGGGTGATCCTGTTCAAAAGGATAGCCTGCTTCCTGTGCATTACTTTGGTAGACAAAGCGGCAAACAATGCAATTGTGAGGTACAGCAATTTCTTCATCCTTTTCTTCGTTTTTTTGATTTCTCTAATCAATTTCAGGCGTTTTAGCTAAAACGGCCAGGTTACAAAGTTCTATAATCTTTATTAGTAATTGGTATACAAATCACTGCTTTTTACTACCAATATTACTGATTAAAAAAAGGAGGACGCTGATGAAACGTCCTCCTTTTTAACTATTTTTATTTGCTTGTTCCGGTTACCAGACAAAAGTACCAACCGCTCCGGCGGGTAAGTTTGTGGCTGCAACCTTGCCATCATCTTTAATGTTAAAATTCTGGGCAGTGGTACCGGTATTGGTCACAATTAGTACTTTCTTACCATCCGGCGTTTTAAAAGCCACGTTAGGTAAGTTGCTTAAATTATTTGAAGCGATCCGCACTGAATTTGAAGGAACAAACTTCGATGCGTGTCCAATCACATAATAAGCCACATTTCTGGTCACTGCCGGGGCAATGGTGATCGCACCTAAACAGGTTACGCAGCCACCATCAGTGTGCGGACCGTATGCTGGATCAGCAGCAACATTCCACTCCAGTACATTCCTGCTCCAGTTACGCGTGGCACCAATAATAAGGGTAGAAACATGCCATTTTAAGTCTTCAGCGAAGTTTCCTGGCCCACCAACCCACTGTTCCGTGAAATAGATATGCTTGTCTGGGTGTGCCTCATGAACTTTCGATAAGGCATCGATCGTGCCGCCATACAAGTGGAAGGCAGAACCATCAACATATTTTTTAGCCTCAGGATCATCTAAAATAGAAATAGGATACTCCGGCTTATCGGCATTATGGTCGTAGGTAATGATTTTTGTCTTGATGCCTTCCGACTGGAAAAGTGGGCCCAATGCTGTTTTGATGAACTTAGCCTGATCTGCTGCTTCCATGTACATACTTGGTACATTTCCAGGATGCAGGGGCTCATTTTGTATGGTAATCGCATCAATCGTGATATTCTGGGCTTGCATGGCCCTGATGTATTTTACAAAATAACGAGCGTAACTCTGGTAATATTCAGGTTTTAAACTACCGCCTTTAAAGCTTTTGTTGTCCTTCATCCAGGTTGGTGCAGTCCAGGGAGAACCTAAGATTTTAATGGAAGGGTTTAGCTGCACGATCTTCCTTAGAACCGGAATCAGGTCCGCCATTTCTATGGCTATAGAAAATTTATCCTGGTTTACATCAGCTTCCCCATCCGGAAGTTCGTTGTACGTAAAGGTATTTGCACTTAAATCAGAAGCCCCGATACTAATCCTTAAATAGTTGCTGCCAATACCATTTCCTTCTGGCGAATAAAGCTCCTTAATCAAGGCATCTTTTTCGGCTTCTGGCAAGCCATTAATTAAGGTGGCACTTCCACCTGTTAAGGTATAACCGAAACCATCAATGGTCTGGAAGGTTTCTTTCTCATTGATTTCAATAACGGGGTTTGTTTGACCGGTAGCATCAACAAAATTTAAAACCGAGTCCTGCTTCGTCAGTAAGGCAGATTTATCTCCTGTGGTTAACCAAAAACCAATGTCACTGGTAGCCGCTATATCTGCTTGCGGTGTTTTTTTTGAAGCACATGCGCTGAATAGGAGGACAGCAGACAAGGCGATGATGTTTTTGGGTTTCAGCATGTTTTTATTAAGCATAATTGATGTTGTTTTGATCAGCTATTATTTTGTAAACTGAACACCTTTGTGCTGTTGCATTAAAAACGCTGCTACAAAATGCAGCAGCGTTAAGGGTGTTCTTATGTTCATTTGGTGTGTGTGTGCTTTTATTTTACATTGGGGTTTCTGTCCAGTTCATCCTGAGGAATAGGGAAGAACATTTTAGCTTCAGAAACATTGTAGTTTAATGGGTTGCCATTGCCATCTTTTTGTGCATTCATCACAGGGATAGCCCGGTTTGTACGCACAAGGTCAAACCAGCGGTGACCTTCAAAAGCAAGCTCAAGGCGGCGTTCATTTTCTATGGCTAAACGCATGGAAGCCTGATCTGCAGCCGTTGTACCGGTAAGTTTTGCTCGTGTCCGCACCTGGTCTACCAATGTTTTGGCTTGTGCCCATCCACCTGCACTCAATTCGTTTATAGCTTCTGCTTTTAACAAAATAATATCCGACAGCCTGATGATATAGTTGTTTGCTTTATCGTCAATCCTGTATTTATTGATGTAAGGATAATTGGATTTTGACCAGTAATCATCAGTCCATCCTTCAGAAGTTACATTTTTAAAGCTGATGCTGGAGTTTTTTCTTACGACATCTTTTTCTGCGTCAAACGCAGCAACAAGGTCATTAGTTGGCGTATTGAATCTCTTCCAGCCAGTACCTACAATCACACTTGGCATCCAGTTACCATGAACACCACCCCAGCCATCAAACTGCAGTTCCCAGATAGATTCGCTGTTGTTTTCATGTTGACCATCCCATAAGTGATCATAATTGCTGATCAGTGAATAACCGCCGGCAATTACGGCATCACTGTATTGTTGTACTTTGGCCCAGTCTGGCGATGGTTTGGTCGCATACACTTTAGCTAATAAAGCATTCGCTACACCTTTGGTAGCAATACCTTTATGAGGACCGGTAGCTGGAGCATTTGCAGCACCAAATTCCAGGTCCTTGATGATTTGTGCGTAAATTTCATCTACACTGGCTTTGGGAGGATAAAACTCGGCATCAGTGGTCGGCAATGCCAATACCAAGGGTACTGAACCCCATAAACGTACCAGGTTAAAATACATGTATGCCCTAAGGATGCTGGCCTCACCAAGTATTTGATTCCTTCTGTCGTTAGCATCCAGCTTTGCATCTTCAATATTGGGAACATTGTTTAATACAATATTCGCATCTTTAACGTTGCTGTATAAACCATTCCAGTCACGGGTGACATTACCATTGGTCGAGATCGGCGTAAACTTATCGATCGCGATGTTGGCAGCATTATCGCCACCAGCATAGGCATTGTCTGAAGTTACATCGCCATTGGTCATGTAGTCCCAAATATGGTAATCATTGTACATCCCTGAATAAGCACCAAGAATAAGTTTCTCAGCGGCTGCGGCATCGGCAAAGGCAGCTTCGGGACCTACTTGTGTAACGGGGTCTTTATCAAGGAAATCTTTTTTGCAGCTTCCAAACGCCATGATGATGGCGCCTGCTGCTACGATTGAATATATTTTAAATTTCATCTTCTTTTATATTTAAAAGCTTACGTTAACACCGAATAAAAATGTTCTTGACTGCGGATAGGTTCCAAAATCTACACCCATGGATGGTCCGTTAGCTTCATATTGATTTACTTCAGGATCCAGGCCAGTATAATCTGTAAAGGTTAACAAGTTGTATCCTGACGCATAGATCATTAATCGGTTCATTTTGAACTTCCCTAAAGTTGTTTGTCCGAAATTGTAAGATAACGTTGCTGTTTTTAAGCGTAAATACGAACCATCTTCAATAAACCTGCTGGAGGTTAAAGTATTGTTGGTATTATCTCTTGCAGCTCTGGGGATGGAAGTGACCTGACCTGGGGTAGTCCACCTGTCCAATACTTTTGCCAATTGGTTCTTTGAATCATTCATGCCTTCTAATTCCATTCTTGAAGCATTGAACAAATCATTGCCCTGTACACCCTGGAATAAGAAGGTTAAACCGAAATTGCCATAGTTAAACGTGTTGTTAAAACCATAAGAAAAATCAGGCTGCGCATGACCAATAAAGGTACGGTCGTCTGAATTGATTTGGTTGTCGCCGTTTAAATCAGCATAATCGATATCGCCGGTTTGCGTATTAACGCCCTCAGACACATAGCCATAAAAGCTACCCAATGGACGACCTGGAACAACCCTGATCGCCGCATCGCGTTCGTAAATTCCCGCAAAGTTAATCGAGCTCACCCTTTCGCCAAGGTCTGTCACTTTGTTTTTGTTCAGGGAGAAGTTGATGTCAGAGGACCAGTTGAATTTATCGCCGACCACATTTCTTGTAGAAAGCACAAATTCAAAGCCTTTGTTTTCCATTTTACCAACGTTACTTACAATCCGGTCAAAACCAACACTGTTGGGTAATGGCTGATAGATCAGTAAACCCTCTGTTTTTTTCAGGTAAGCATCCGCTGTGAAAGTTAACCTGCTGTTGAACATGGTTAAATCTAAACCAAGATTGGTTTGCGTCGTCGTTTCCCATTTCAGCCTGTCGTTGCGCAATTGGCTCAGGTTATAGGCGCCTTCAGGAGTTGGCTGATAAAGTTCCAAATAACTATAATCACCAATGTTTTCATCGTTACCTACTTTACCCCAGCTGGCCCTTAACTTTAAGTCGTCAATAGATTCGCTGTCTTTAAGAAAGTTTTCTCCGGAAATACGCCATCCAACAGAAGCAGAGGGGAAATAGCCGTAACGGTTATCAGGGCCGAAACGGGATGAACCATCGGCACGGAAGTTAGAGCTAAATAAATATTTGCCGTCATAAGCATAAGTAAAACGCGCTAAATAGGAACGTTTTGACCATTGTGAACCTTCTGGAAGTAAGGGCATGATCGATTCGCCTGATGGTAACAATTCATTATCCGGGCCGAGGAAATCTGTCTCTGTATAGGGTGTAAACAGGTAGTTAGACTCCTGTAATGTCATACCTGCAGTAGCAGTGATGGCATGTTTATCCACGTTTTTTACATAGCTCAGTATGTTTTCATTTAACCATACATGATCTTCGGTGTCATTGAGGTTGAATTGGCCACGTTGTGTTCTGCCGAACGTAGTGGAGTAGGGGTCAAGAAAATAGCTGTATTTAACATCCCTGTTATTGGCACTGATACTCGATTTGAAAGACAGGTCTTTGGTGATTTTTATTTCAGCGGCAAAAGAGGCTAGCAGACGGGTTACCCTGCTGTTGTTTCTGGCAGCGAAAGCATTGGCAACCGGATTTTCTGAACCGCCTTTGTAAGGGTTAAAAGCATAAGTTCCATCTGCAGCATAAATGCCAATGGTTGGTGGCGTCGTTAAGGCAGATAAAATCGTTCCTCCCCTGGCAACGTTGGCATTGTCGCTTACATCTCTTGATTTATTGTGTGTTAAAGCTGCCGAACCGATGAAGGTTAGCCATTTGGTAATAGGTTGCGATCCATTAAAGTGGAAAGTATATTTATCCAATTGAGCAGGGTCAACCACACCTTTATCTTGCTGGTAGCCGCTGGAAAGCGAATATTGTCCGCCCTTAATTCCACCCGATAAAGAAAGCTGGTAGTTGTTTTGAATACCTGTGCCGAAGGTTAAATCCTGCCAGTCAGTATTTTGGTTACCAAGGCCGGACACATCATAGCCCATGTCGCCCATTAAAGCTACATATTGTTCTCTGTTTAAAACATCCTGATCTTGCCACAGTTTAGAGAAACCTGTGAAAGCGTTAAAGCCAACACTTAGTTTCTGGTTACCCTTTTTAGTGGTAATTAAAACAACACCATTGGCACCGCTTGATCCATAGATGGCTGCACCTGATGCATCTTTCAAGATGGTCATGCTCTCGATGTCGGCAGGGTTGATGAAACTCGCATCTCTTGAGGTTACGCCATCAATCACATATAAAGGACTGTTAGATGCATTAATAGAGGTATTACCACGGATGGTGATGGAAACACCTGATCCTGGTTTACCGGATTGTGAATTGACCTGCACACCGGCAGCTTTACCTTGTATGGCCTGCATCGGATTGGTTACCGGCTGGTTCTCCAAATCTTTTGCTGATATGGAAACTACTGCAGTAGTCAGGTCTTTTTTAGTTTGCGTACCATAACCTACCACCACCACTTCATTAAGCTGGTTGTTATCTTCAGTAAGCGTCACATTAATTGCAGTTCTGCCTTTAATTACTTCCTCTATGGTTTTGTAGCCGATGAAAGAAAAAGTAAGGGTCGCATCGGCAGGAGTGGTTAAAGCATATACCCCATTTGCATTTGTCATGGTGCCCTGGCTAGTGCCTTTTACCTTTACAGATACACCTGGCAAAGGGAGGCCTTGTTCGTCTTTAACCTCACCTTTCACAGTGACGTCCTGTGCAATGGCTATTGAAAAGCTACATAGGAGACAAACGATAAAAAGAGTAAACTTTTTTCTCATCATATTTGGTTGTTTAATTTAATTGAATGATAAAGTTAAGACAACTTCTCCTTCATTTGCAAATTATTGCCCTAATATTTTTAGCCTAAATAACTGATAGTTAACGTGTTGTAAGAAATTCGATACGCTTTAGTACCCTAAGTATAAAACAGGCTTACAGGCTGATAAACAGTGGGTAATGGATGATTTAAAGCGGCGATAAAAGGCGTTTTGATACGGTTCCGTACCCTTGAAAATTTGTGACTAAAAACAAGTGTTTAATCGAGCACAAGTGCTGACCAGCCGTGTTTATTCGATTTTTTAAGCTTGGCTTTCCGTTCTTCCATTACTAATTTGATGCGGGAGCCGTAAGTCCAGCAGGTGCTTTGACGCAGGTTCAACAGCGCTGCTAATTTATGTGAAGAAATCTTCCCTTTGGTGGAATAGATCAGAAATACCATATAAAAGGCTTTGTTGATCGGGATCCTCGTGTTGTGGAAAATGGTGTAAGTAGTAACAGATTCTTCATAGCTGCATTTACTGCAGCGTTTGCTGTAAGGAATGTGACCGGCATAGAATTGAGTGTTCTTGCACTTGCGGCAACTGTATCCGTCTTTCCATTTCAATTGGGAAAGAAACAGGTTACAACTTTCTTTGTCGGGATATATTTTGCTGAATTCTTCAAAATCCACATCTGCAGACATGACCCTGTCGCGGGTAACTTTTTCCACATTGGTTTGAAGCTCCTGGTTGTCTTGTTCCAGCAGCATATTCATCCTGGAAATTTCGGCTGCTTGTTGTTTCAGTAGGTCATTGGCCTGGAGCAGTTCACTGTTTTTGGCTTCAATGATCACCGATTTATGGAATACTTCTTTGGTGCGGGCTTCCACTTGTTTTTCCAGCTCTTCGTTTAGGGTGTCCTTAAGCTTGGCATTAAGGGCCAGCTGACTGATCATCTGCCGCTGTACTTTATCTTTTTTAAGCTTTAAGATGCTCACTTTATCGCCTATCGCAAAAGAAAGAAACACCATTTCCATTACAAAACAGAAGCTTAAACTGTAATAGCTGACCACACCGAAGTTTAACCAGCCGTAGCCGAGCATGATTAAGAATTTCAGCGTAAAACCTACAAACAGAAAGCTATAGCCCAATACAAAGAACCGGGCAGGCAAATATCCTCTCTTATAGATATAGATGCCCGTAAAAAAAGCCACTGATAAAGGGACAGATTCAATAAATTTATAGCTAAACAGGCTGTGGTCGAACAGCAGGCAGTAGCAAAAGAAAAGAATTCTTAAAAGGATGATTGTTAAGATCAATTTGTTAAGCTGCGGTGCTTTCGCTTCTACAAACAACAACGAACGGGTAAACAGCAGGGCAAAAACACTGGTGGCACAAAGCGCGAAGGCATAGGCTATCTGGTTCCAAGCAGGATTGTCCGGCCATAAATATTGGTAAGCAATGCCATCGCTGCTCATCTCAAATAAGCCTACACTTAAATTATACAATATATAATACAGGTATTGGATCTGACGCATGGAGATGAACATGATCAGGTTGTAGAAACTAAATACCAGGATCATCCCATAGAATATTCCGAAAAAGAAATACTCATCCAGGGCATAGGAGATAAACCTGTCCATGGAACGGAGCACAATAATGACGTCTGCAATCTGCGATGATTTGATCCTGAAGTAATAAGTTTGTACCTGATTATTCCGGTTTTCTACCGAGAGCTCGAAGTTTTTATGACGCAGCTTCCGTTGACTGAAGGGGTAGCGGTCCCCAAACTCCTCTGTTTTATAGCCCCCATTTTCTTCTGGGATATAAGCAGTAACCTCATCAATGGTTTGATCGAAGAATTCCAGCAGGAAGTGTTTCTTTGCGTTACTGCTATGCTTAATGCTGATTCTGAACCAGTAAGTGGCGTTGAGCGAGGAGGTTTGTGGCGTACTCTTTTTACTGGCCTGGAATTTTTGGTTAAAAGCTTTACTACTGACTTCGGCGAAGCTGTATTCCCCTTTAATATCCTGCAATACTTCAATTTGGTTAAAGATGAAGATATGCTGGTCGACACTGTCCTGTAACACCACAGGCTCTTGTGCTGTGCTTTTTGTAGCAAAAAGCAGCAGGATGAAACACAAGGAAAGATGGAAAAGCTGATGGGCTAAAAAGTTCCTGACCATGAGGAAACGAAGGTAATATTTTTCTGTCGACCTTAAACTGCTTTTCCATGACCTTGATTTGCTTTTAATTAAATGGGTGTTGCTTCAAATTTTGTAAGACCATAGCAGTTAATTTGTTTTCTGGAACGAATAAGTTGTTAATTCCACCTGCCTACAGACAAGGTATAAACTGTAAAAACTGCATTACATATGCGTCACAGATAGTGTAAAGAGCACACTCCAGTAAAAGCAGGTCACGTGCTTGTTTAAAAGGTTTTACCATAAAGAATAGAGAGAAATAAGTTTTAAGAAAATTGTCACCTTAAAATTAAGTAAAATACTTGTGTAAGAATTTTGTTATGTCTAGATTAGGTAAACGAAGTACAAGTATTCCTCCAATTTTCTAACCAAATTAAAACCATTATGTAATACAAATTCCTAATCCATTAACCAATCTAACCAAATATCTTATGTTCAAAAAATTACTTAACCTCAAAAGGAAGATTTTCCTTTTGCTGGCCTGTCTGCTCCTGTCTTTAGGAGCCAGTGCCCAAGTCACCATCACCGGTAAAGTTACCGGAAGCGATGATCAATTACCAATCATTGGTGCTTCCATTAAGATCAGGGGCACCTCCCAAGGAACAATGACTGATGCAACGGGCTCTTTTGCGATCAATGCAAAGCGAACCGATGTGCTGATTGTATCTTTTCTGGGTTACCGCACACAGGAGGTAACCTTAGGTACTGAAACTTCTGTTAAAATTGTGCTAAAGCCGGAGGATAACACGCTTAGTGAAATTGTTGTAACCGGTTATACCAGTCAGCGGAAAAAAGATTTAACAGGTGCAGTAACTGTTGTAGATGTTGCTCAATTGAAGGCACAACCTGCGGCGAGTGCTGTGGAAGCCTTACAAGGTAAAGCGCCAGGTGTCCAGATCATCAATGATGGTGCGCCGGGCTCAACCCCACAAATCAGGGTGAGGGGTGTGACCACCATTAATAACAATGACCCGCTTTATGTTGTGGATGGGGTGCCTTACGAAGGCAAGTTAAGCTGGCTGAACCAGAATGACATTGAAAGTATGCAGGTGCTGAAAGATGCGTCATCGGCTTCTATTTATGGTGCCAGGGCCAATAACGGGGTTGTAATCATCACCACCAGGAAAGGAACCGTGGGTGCACCTAAAATTACCTTTGATTCTTATTATGGCGTTCAGACGCCGCGGAAAAATACTTTTCCTAAAATGATGACACCTATGCAGTATGCCGAATACCTGTTTGCGGGCTACCGTAATGCAGGCGAAGCACCACAAACGGGAAACAATTATGGTAGTGGTGATTCACCAATACTTCCAGAATACCTGGTTGCGGGTAATGCTTCCGGCCAATTGGTTACTCCTGCAGATGCTGACCCATCCAAGTATAATTATAGCCGCGATGCCGGTACTTTTTATCAAATCACAAAAGCTAATCATGAAGGTACCGATTGGTTTGATGTGATGACGGAAAGTGCGCCTACGCAAAATTACCAGCTGAGTGCGGCAGGTGGCAGTGAAAACTCTACCTACAGTTTCTCATCGGGATATTTAGACCAGAAGGGCACGATTCAATATACCGGATTTAAACGCTATAATGTTCGTGCAAATACCAGCGTTTCTGCATTGAACAAAAGACTTCGCTTTGGTGAAAATGCACAGTACAGTTATTCTGAAGGTTTTGGTTTTGGGGTAAATCCGAACACTTCCGGAGAATACCAGGATGAAGGCAGTGCTATTGGATGGGCTTACCGTGCTCCAACAATTATTCCGGTTTATGACATCAATGGGAATTTTGCAGGCAGTCGTGGTAGCCAATTGGGGAATTCTGAGAACCCGCTCGCTACACTTTACCGGGCGAAAGATAATTTGAATAAAAGTAACTTTTTCTTCGGTAATGCTTTTGCGGAACTGGACCTGATTAAAGGCTTGACTGCTAAAACCAGTTTTGGTATCCGATATGAAAACTACAATGGTGTAAGTATGCGTTATCCAAACCTTGAATTCTCTGAAGGAAATAACTCTAATAGCTTGAATGAATATCAGGGCTATACCACAGAGTGGACCTGGACCAATACTTTAACTTATAACGCAGTTATTTCAGAAAAACACCGCCTGAATTTATTAGCAGGTACGGAGGCTATTAAATCAAGAAACCGTCAGTTGAACGGCGGCCGTAATAATTTCTTTACCCTGGGTGACCTGGATTACTATTACCTGGGTGTAGGTTCTGCCAGTATCAGTAACAACAGTTCCGGTAGTGTTGGTGCATTGTATTCTTTGTTTGGTCGTGCGGATTATGCCTTCAACGACCGTTACCTTGCCAGTGTAACTCTTCGTCGTGACGGATCTTCAAACTTCGGACCGGAGAATACTTATGGTTATTTTCCTGCTGGTAGTGTGGCATGGAGGCTGTCCGAAGAAAACTTCATTAAAGACAAGCATGACTGGATCACTGACCTGAAGATTCGTGCGGGTTATGGTGAAACTGGTAACCAGAGAATTCCTGCTTATAATTATTTATCCCGCTTTCAATCTTCTTTAACCAGTTCCGCTTACAGCTTTGATGGAAACAATAACGTAGTTACTGGGGTATGGCAAAATAATTATTCCAATGCTGGTATCAAATGGGAATCATTAAGCTCCGTGAATGTGGGTGTCGACTTTACTTTATTCAATTCAGTTATTGACGGTAGTTTCGACTGGTACAATAAAAAAACCTCTGATATGCTTTATCCGGTTCCTTTGCCAGCTACGGCAGCAGGTATGGGTACTTCACCCTATAGAAACGTGGGTGACATGAGTAATAAAGGGGTGGAGTTGAGTTTGGGCTACCACTATGGTAGGAATGATGACAGGCCGTTTAAGTTTGACTTTGTGGTTAACATCAGCAGAAACGTTAACGAGATTGTAGCTTTGGCTCCGGGTATCGATCAGCAGGGTTATGGTGATTTCAGAAGTCTGCAGTCCAGTATTCTGAAAGTTGGTGAGCCATTTGGATCTTTCTATGGTTATGATGTAGCCGGAATTTTCCAAAATCAGGCTGAAGTAACCGCTGGTCCTTCCTATGACAAGGCTCGTGTTGGAGGTTTCAAATTCAGGGATGTGAATGGCGATGGGCAAATCACGCCATTAGACCGGACAATCATTGGTAATCCAAATCCTGATTTTCTTTATTCTTTCAGCTTAAATGCAAATTATAAGAATTTTGATATCGCCATGTTCTTCAATGGGGTGCAGGGTAATGAGTTGTATAATGCTACCCGGTATTTTACAGATTTCAACGTTTTTGCCGGTGGCAGAAGTGCACGTCTGTTAGATGCCTGGAGTCCTACCAATACAGGAAGTATGATCCCTTCGGCAAATGCCAGGGTTTCAGATCTTGAATATGCTTCTTCGAGCTATTATGTACAGGATGGTAGTTTCTTCCGTATGAAAAACCTTCAGATCGGATATAGCATCCCAGCCCAGAAATTATTTGGTACCCAATACGGTGTGAATAAATTGAGGGTGTATGCCAGTACAACTAACCTTTTCACGCTTACAAAATACGATGGATTAGATCCGGAAGTGAGCCAGGAATCCGCGACGTTTTCTGCGCCTGGTGTAGACCGTGGTATTTATCCATCACCACGTCAATTTCTGTTGGGTGTAAGTGTAGGCTTTTAATTGATTAATAATAGACATCATGAGAAAAATTAATTATATATTATTTGTAGTGTTGCTCTTTGCAGCCTCAAGCTGTACGAAGGAATTTCTGGAAAAAAATCCACAAGGAGAGCTGAGTTCAGACCAGTTAGCTACTCAAGAAGGGGTAAACGGTGCTTTAACCGGTGCTTATTCACTTTTAAATGGAAATACAAATGGTACCTGGGGAAATTATGCTTCGGGACCAAGTCAGTGGTTATTAGGGGAAGTTACTTCTGATAATGCGCATAAAGGCAGTGATAATGGTGATCAGCCCAATATGAATGCCCTGGAAAGACATGCGCCTACCAGCACGAATGATAATTTGTCTACTTTGTGGACACGTTGTTATGAGGGTATACAAAGGTGTAACAATACCTTAAGGCTTATTGCCGCCTTGCAGGCCAGTGATAAAGGTAAATTTACTGATGAAAAAGCAACTGAAATACAGGCAGAAGCGAGGTTATTGCGTGCACATTATTATTTCTTCCTGGCAAGGGCGTTTAAAAATGTACCGCTGATTACTGAAACGACTACCGATCCGGCTGTGGATAATACACCTGATATCTATCCGGCTATTGTTACAGATTTACAATATGCTGCTGATAATTTAGCAGTTGCTCACTCCTCTGGTAAAGCCGGCCGTGTCAACAAGATTATGGCTCAGGCTTATCTTGGAAAAGTATTGTTATACCAAAAGAAATATGGGGAGGCACTTCCTTTATTCAATGCGGTGATTGCCTCGAGGCCAAATATCGAGACCCTTCCTTATAAGGATAACTTTGATATCACCAAAGAAAATGGACCAGAATCCATTTTCGCGGTTCAGCATTCTGTAGGTACAGATGGTAGTGGCGGTGATAATGGTAACGTTGGTGATATGTTGAATTTCCCCTATGGAAATGGTATGCCAATTACCTGCTGCGGATTTTTCCAGCCAACACTGGATCTTGCCAATTCCTTTAAAGTTACGGCAGCTGGTTTACCATTCCTTGACAACAGTTATCGTACAAATCCGTATAAATCGGATTTAGGTTTAAATACAGCTCAAAAAGCCGCTTATACCGTAGATCGTACCCTTGCTATTGATCCTCGTATGGATTACACCATGGGCAGAAGAGGCGTGCCTTTCCGCGACTGGGGAATTATGGCTGGAGATACCTGGATTAGGGAATCATCCAATGGCGGACCCTTTGTTGCCTATAAAAATGTGATTGAAGCTTCCCAAATTGCCAGTGGCACTGGTCCTGGTAATGCCAACATCACCGGCTTGAATGTGAATATCATTCGTCTGGCAGATGTTTACCTGATGGCTGCAGAATGTGAAGTGGAACTGGGCAATTTGCCTCGGGCTCTTACCCTGGTTAATAATATCCGTACCCGTGCGGGAAAACTTCCTCCATTAACAGCTGGTGGTACGCCGGTGGCTGCTTACAATGTAGGTTTATATACATCCTTCCCTGACCAAACCTACGCCCGGAATGCGGTTCGTTTTGAACGCAGATTAGAGCTGGCGATGGAAGGTCACCGTTTTTATGACCTTGTGCGTTGGGGCGTGCTGAAGCCTACTTTAGAGAGTTATTTTGCCTTTGAAGGTGAACATTTTCCTTATCTAAAGGGGATTACAATTTCTGACCGGGATTCCTATTTCCCGATCCCACAGGAACAGTTAGATCGTAGTAACGGTATCATGAAACAGAATACCGGCTATTAAGCCTTCGGGTTTGCCGAATTTTATCCTGCCTGCTTTTAAAGCAGGCAGGATTTTTTTTAAGGAAGCTGTAGCAACTTTTATATTTAATTCACTTCAAAAGTGATAAACGCAAAAACGGTCTTGAGTTTTTTACTCCTGTTTGCATCAGTGATGACCAATGCACCATTTCTGAAAAGTGCCAATCCTTCCCAATTCGTTTTATTTGCTTCAAAAGAAGTCACCTGATCCCAACTTTTTGATCTCCATCGTTTTTTAGTGACAATTCGTGCATAGGATTTCGTTTTCAAGCTATCACCAAATGCTGGCGCCCATTTCTTTACCGCACTTTCCTGGTTTCTGGAGATATTGTTGTTGAGGTAGACATGATAATCTCCTTCCCAATAGTAATTGATCCCATAAATTCTTCCCCGTTTTGTGGCCTCGATATCAGTGATCCTGAAAGGAAGATAAGGAACAGCAATTTCTTTAGGCTTACTTTTAAAATCAGTGTCAAATAAAAACCCTATTCCTCCGGTATGCATGCCGTTGAATTCAAACAAAGCCATTAGCTTCTGCTTGTCGGGCAGATAAGTTAAACTTTCAAAGCCTGCATTGAAAATATAAGGATAACGTTTCAAAGCTATGGTTCGCGAAGGGTCAATCAGGATCTGGCTTTGCTGTTCATTCAACACCCCTTTAATGACAAAACAGTAATCATACTTATCATCCGTTTCGATAGCTAAAAAGACTTCGTTTTTATAAAAGGTAATGGCTTCAAAGCCCTGGTAATGCGATTTCACGGAATCGGGAAGTTTCTCCAGATTTTTAATACGCAACACCTTAAACTGTGTCAATGCGGTGTCTTTACCGTCGATGACCCGGGAAATACTGTCTGCCAGGAGGCTGTAAATCGAAAATTCCCCATTTAAAAGTGTTTCTTTATGATTGCCATATTGTGGCAGGAGGTACAAGCGGTTCCCAGACCAGGCCAGTCCGGAGAACTCTTCATTCACACTATTGATTTTGATGGGTAAAGGAATAATTTTTAAGCTGTTTTGCGCAATAGCCGGCAGCGAAAAAATAACAGGGATTAGAAATAATAAAACTGCCTGGCCCAGTGGAAATAATTGCCGGTATATCCTTGTCATCATGAAGCGAAGATAATTGAGTTAAGCGACGGTAAATTAGTACAGCGAAGATATATTAATTTTGCCCGGAATAGGGCGCTTCACTGCAAAGCTTCTAGCAATTAACATTCCCATAACATGCCCTATCATATACCTGCACTGAGTTATTCCATGCGAAACTTCTGTAATTATTACTGTGGAAATGGCAATAGGATTAATCTTTTCTTAGGCTAACAGGAATATTTATCAGTAGCGTTTTTTTAACGGGGGCAAGGCGGTTTCAGCAAATTATCCATTCAATTCAAGAGGTAAGGCTGATTAATGTAATCAGGATGTACCTTTTTAAAGTACAACTTTCTGATCGAGATCTTTAACAAATTAAGGTCAGATTGAGAGATAGGAAAGGCGCTGCGATAAATTTCCTCCGGAAGATTGAATTCGTTGTAGGACTCGAAGATCAGGTGGAAATAATTCTCCTGATGGTGTTCGTCTGCAGGTATCAGGGAGATATTCAATGCTTTACTGATATTCCTGATTTCAGCTTTGTTTTTATAAAAGCCGTATTGATGCTGATAGGTGAGGAGCTTGGTATTGATGGTAATCAATTCCTTACCAAAGAAGTTCCATAAAGTTAACCAGCCAAAAAATATCAGCCATAAGCCACCCAGGATAACAAGAATGAGCAGCCATTCATAAAAGCCGATCAGGATCAAAATCACTCCCATGAAATTTAAGAAGACCATCGTGGCCCTGATAAACTTCGAAGTTTCCGCTTCAATAGAAAGATGTACGTTAACACCATCAAAATCTATTTTTACCTTCATTTCTTTGAGCCTCCTTAGCTGATTTTACAACATAAATTTACTGGTTTTATATTGTAAAATTAACATCGGATTTACATATGTAACTTAGTTTTGGGCATGTTTAATTCCTTTAGAAATGAACATGAAAGTTGCTTAAATCTATCCAATCAATTTATGTTTAAAACTGTACCCTGTCGCAAAAGGAAGGTTATTTTCCTTTTAGCGGGCCTGTTGGTGTCTTATGGTGCCAACGCCCATGTTGAATTAACTCCAAAATTAATTCCACCATTTCAAATCCAGAATACCGGCACCATTAGCGGGAAAATTGTTGATGAAAAAGGCGATCCCTTACCTGGGGCCAGTATCAAGATCCTGGAACTAAATACCGGTGTCCAAAGTAGCCCAGACGGCACTTATCGTATCAATGTTGCTCCCGGAGTCTACACCCTGGCCGTTAGTTTTATCTCCTATTCCACAAATACGCAAACTAAGGTAAATGTAAAATCTGGTGAGACAACCACATTAAATGTTACCCTTACTGCAGAATCAGGTACTTTAAATGAAGTGCTCGTTGTGGGGTATGGTACACAAAAAAGGGAGAACTTAACGGGAGCTGTCGATCAGGTGACTTCTAAAGTACTGGAAAACCGTTCTGTTTCTAATCTTGCCCAGGGATTACAAGGTGTGATCCCCAATTTAAACCTGAGTATCGCTGATGGTAAACCCAACCAGTCGCCTGCTTTTAACCTCAGGGGAACAACCTCCATTGGTCAGGGTGGTAATGCATTAGTATTAGTCGATGGTATTGAAGGTGACCCCTCAAGGATAAACCCTAATGACATTGCCAGTGTAACAGTGTTAAAAGATGCTGCATCCGCTTCCATATATGGGGCAAGAGCTGCATTTGGCGTGGTATTAATTACGACTAAAAATCCGGCAAAAGAAAAAACCTCCATTAATTACAGCATTACACAATCTGTGAAGGCGCCTACAACGGTTCCTGATTATGTTACCGATGGTTATACTTTCGCTAATATGTTCAATGATGGCTGGTCTGCATGGAATGATTATGCACAAACTCCACAGAACATTAACAAAACCGTGAAATTTTCTCCTGCCTACCTGGAAGAATTAAGACGGAGATCTCTGGATCCGAGCCTGCCGAAAGTTGATGTAAATTCAAATGGTGAATACGTGTATTATGACAGTACAGATTGGTATAACGAATTGTATAAGGATAATACAAGCGCCACCGAACAAAATGTATCGCTATCCGGCGCAAGCGGTAAAACAGACTTTTATGTGTCTGGAAGGTCTTACCGTCAATCTGGTTTATTCCGTTATAATTCTGACGATTACCAGATGTATAACTTGCGTGCAAAAGGCTCCATACAATTGTATCCATGGTTAAAGATCTATAACAATGCAGATTATTCCGCCTCCAAATACCATAACCCTATTAATGTGGGTGAGGGTGGAGGTATCTGGAGGAATATCGCTGATGAGGGACATAATAATGCGCCGATGTTCAATCCTGATGGCACCTTATCTTATTCTGCTGCCTATACAGTAGGCGATTTTTACCTTGGCAAGAATGGCATTGATATGGATAACAAAGTATTCCGAAATACCACTGGTTTTACCACTAATTTCTTTGACGATAAGTTGAGAATTAAAGGTGATTTTACTTTCCAGAATACGGATAATGATGAAAGCAGAAGACGTGTGCCTGTGCCTTACAGCAGGAAACCGGGAGTTATAGAGTATGTAGGCTCAAACTATAATGATCTGCAGCAGCTGAACCGCAATACACAATACATGGTCACCAATATCTATGGTGAATATGAACCAAGATTCAGCGAAGATCATTACGTAAAAATCCTTGCAGGGTACAACTACGAACAATCAACTTACAAACGTCTGGAAGCCTTGCGTAACGATTTGATTTTTGAAGATGCAACAGACATTAACCTTGCCCTTGGCCAGTCGATCAATACCAGTGGCGGTTACGAACAATGGGCTGTCCTTGGTGGTTTCTATCGCCTGAACTATGCTTTCAAAGACCGTTACCTGGTAGAAGTTAATGGCCGTTATGATGGGTCCTCTAAATTCCCGGATGACCAGCGCTACGCCTTCTTCCCTTCAGTTTCTGCAGGATGGAGGTTAAGTAAAGAGCCTTTCTGGAAAGTGAATCCCGACGTCATAACCGATGTAAAGATCCGTGCTTCTTACGGATCCTTAGGTAACGGTAACATCAATTCTTATGCATTTATGGAGAAATTCGGGATCTCACAAACTGCCCGGATCTTAAATGGCGTCCGTCCACAGCAAACCAGTCAGCCGGGAGTCATCCCTGATGGTCTTACCTGGGAAACTTCCACCACCAGTAACTTGGGTTTGGATATCGCCTTCTTAAATAACCGTTTAAATTTTAGCGGTGATGCGTACATCCGTAAAACTACTGACATGTTTACCGTAGGGATGACCTTGCCAGCGGTATTTGGTATTGGGGTTCCAAAAGGAAATTATGCTGATCTAGAAACCAAAGGTTGGGAAGCCAACATCACCTGGAATGATAAGTTTGACCTGGGTGCATCGCCATTCAACTATAGCGTAAGGTTATCAATGGCAGATTACACCGCCAAAATTCTTAAATACAACAATCCTGAACAAAGGCTGTCTGATTATTACGCCGGACAAACCGTTGGTGAAATCTGGGGCTTTGTAACTGATGGTTATTACACCTCAGCAGCCGATGTCGCAAACTCACCTGTACAAACCTTATATAAATCTTCAAATACTGGAAAAAGCTTGCCTGGAGATATCAAGTTTGCAGATACCAATGGCGATGGCGTGATCAACAATGGTGACAATACGGTTGGCAATCCCGGCGATTTACAAGTCATCGGTAATTCCACTCCAAGGTATACTTATGGCATCTCTTTAGGCGCCGATTGGAAAGGGTTTTTCTTTAACACGTTCTTCCAGGGCGTAGCTAAAATGGATTGGTATCCGGGCCCTGAAAATGGAACTTTCTGGGGGCAATACAACCGTCCGTACAATAAAGTACCTCAATCACATATTGGTAATATCTGGACGCCGGAAAATACGGATGCCTATTTCCCTAGATACAGAGGTTATATCGCACAAAATGGTTCTGGGACTTTAAGACAGACACAAACCAAGTATTTGCAGGATGTCGCTTTTATCAGGCTGAAAAATTTACAGATTGGCTATAATGTGCCACAAACATTTATTAAAAAGGCAGGCCTGAGTAACATCAGAATCTTTCTATCAGGAGAAAACCTGTGGTCATATTCACCATTGTATAAAATCACGAAAGATCTGGATATAGAAAATATCGGAAAATCAGACGAGGTGGTTACTAATGGAACCAGTGGAAACGGAAACAATTATCCTATGTTGAGAAGTTTCAGTTTAGGACTTTCGGCTACTTTTTAATAAACAAACTAATAGACAAAAGTGATTATAAAAATATTCATCATGAAAAGATTCTTTATATGGTTTTTACCCGTGGCATTGATTTTTGCCGGGTGTAAAAAGTTAGATCAGGTGCCGCAGGATACAGCCACGAAAGAGGCTGTTTTCAGTACCGAAAAAGGGCTGGAACTCTACGCTAATTCATTTTATAAACTATTGCCCACGCCTTCAGATGCGCATAAGGGTGATGCCATGGCCGACTATGCTGCACGCAGCCAGGCACCAGATTTTTTGATCAAGGGTGCCTTTGGCCCTCGTCAGAGTAACGGCTGGAACTGGGATGAATTAAGAAACATCAATTACTTTATTGAAAATAACAATGACCCCAATGTGCCTGCTTCCATCAGACAGCAATATAACGCCTTGGCCAGGTTTTTCAGGGCTCATTTTTACTATGAAAAAGTAAAGCGATTCGGTGATGTGCCATGGATCAACAAAACTTTTAAAGTGGATGATCCTGAACTTTTCAAGGGGCGTGATTCTCGTAGCCTGGTGATGGATTCGGTATTGGCCGACCTCAACTATGCCTGCGAAAATATCACCAGAACAAATGATAATAGTCGCTCGCTGATTACTAAATATGTAGCCCTTGGTTTCAAATCCAGGGTAGCCTTGTATGAAGGTACTTACAGAAAATACCATGGTCAACCTGGCGTCGATAAATGGTTACAGGAATCGGTAGCTGCAGCAGAAAAAGTGATGGCCGAAGGTGGCTTCTCCCTCAATACTGTTGGCGGAACAGATCTTTCATATCGTAATTTATTTATCAGTACAGCGCCGGTTGCTAATGAAGTAATGTTGTCGTCAGTTACAGACGCGAATCTATCCGTATATAACGATGCCAACTGGTGGTGGACCAGTGCCACTTATGGTTCAAGAATCAGTTTAACAAGAACCTTTGTTAACACCTATCTTAATATCGACGGTACCCCTTTTACCAGCAAAAGTGGTTATCAAACCATGCCTTTCATGGATGAAATGAAGGGCAGAGATAAAAGATTAAAGCAAACCATCAGGGTAGGCGATTACAAACGCATCAATGGTGGAACGCCGGAAGCAGCACCTCCAATATTTTCTTATACCTACACCGGATATCAGCCTATCAAATGGGTGCTTGATGATGTAAGGTATGATGGCGGCGGACAAAACATCAATTCAATTTCTTTAATGCGCTATGCCGAAATACTATTGAATTTTGCGGAAGCAAAAGCCGAACAGGGTACCTTTACTGATGCTGACTGGAGTAAAACCATTGGTGCATTGCGCCAGCGTGCAGGTATTACCGGTGGTTTATCTGCCAAACCAACACAGGCAGACCCTTATTTGTTAACCAATTACTTCCCTGGAATCACTGATCCTTCCTTGCTGGAAATCAGAAGAGAACGTGGAATCGAGCTTACTTTCGAAGGTTTGCGTTTTGATGATATCGTGCGTTGGAAAAAAGGAGATCTCATGACCAAAGCTTGGAATGGATTTTACGTTCCTGCATTGAATGTGCCGATGGATTTAAATGAGGATGGTTTAATGGATGTAGCTTTTTTCCAGGTCATGCCTGCAAACCCGGTTCCTGGTGTTAAGTACATCAATGTCGCCGAAACAATTAATGGGGTTGTTAACCCACAGCGCTTATCCAATAATACTTCAGGAGAGTTGACATGGCTTACAACAACCACAAGAGAATTCACAGATAAAAACTATCTTTATCCTATCCCGGAAGCCGATCGCCTGTTCAATCCTGAATTAGGGCAGAATCCTGGATGGTAACTTAATAAACAAACAAATTATACACTATGAAAATTAAGCACCTCGTATTATCAGCATTTTTCCTGATCCTCAGCTGTACAGCCTTCGCACAGGATTTCACCTTTGGTTCTTTTAACGTCCGTTTTTCCAATACTACCGACACCGGAAACCTTTGGGAAGACAGAAAAGAAGTGGCCGCAAACCTGCTGCGCTTCCACCAGTTTGATGTTTTTGGTGTCCAGGAAGCCAAGAAAAATCAGATAAACGACTTAAGTGGATATCTTCCAGAATATGCAAATTATGGCAAGGGCCGTGATGACGGTAAAGAAGGCGGTGAGCACTCGAGCATCTTTTACCTAAAAGAGAGGTTTAAGTTATTAGACAAAGGAGACTTTTGGTTGTCGGAAACCCCTGATAAACCTGGTTTAGGTTGGGATGCAACCTGCTGTAACCGTATCGCCAGCTGGGTATATCTTCAGGATGTGAAGAGTGGTAAAAAGTTCTACTTCTTCAATGCACACTTTGATCACCAGGGTAAAATTGCCAGGATGGAAAGCAGCAAACTGGTAATGAAAAAGATTAAAGAAATTGCTGGAAACCAACCGGCTGTTTTCACCGGTGACTTAAACGGTGACCATGGCAGTGAATGGTATAAATCCCTGCAGAATTCAGGGTTGTTATTTGATACCTATACACAGGTGAAGCATCCTTATGTAAACAATGCATCTTTCAATGGCTGGGGTAAACAAGTAAACGCCACCGGAGTTATTGACCATATATTTGTGACCAAACATTTTAACACCAAACGTTGGGGTATTTTAACGGATACGTACCGTGGTAAATTTGTTTCAGACCATTTCCCAATTCTTGCAGATGTTGTGCTGAAATAAAAATGGCATGACCATCATTATCACAGCATAACTGTTCTCCACAAATCCCCGCTGATAATGTTCCAAATGAGCATTTTCAGCGGGGATTTTTCTTTATATGAATTAATTCCGGAAACTAGACTTTTCGTTAAGTCACTGTCCTAAATTTGTCTTTATTATTATTCAATGCAATTGATCGTGTTTTTTTTTCTAAAATTGCAAGCATAGTCAAATCTATCTCTCTACAAATATTTACAATTGAAATTGCATGGAATTAAAAAAGAAGAATAAGCCAGTTGTAAAAGTTTACGAAAGCCTCGTAGAAAAAACTGATTTTTCAAGTGAAAGATTATTTAAAACGTATGAATCAGTTGAATTTCGTTCCTGCACCTTTACAGATATCTCCGGTATTAATTTCACCGACTGTCTTTTTACTTCCTGCAACCTTAGCAATGCAGAAGTGACTAAATGCAAAATGCAGGATATTAAATTTAAGGACTGTAAGTTGATTGGTATTAACTTCTTCCAGACACTGGACTTTGGTTTCGCTATTGAGTTTGAAAATTGCCTCTTGGATTATGCGAGCTTTGCACAAAAGAAAATGAACAAAAGTGCATTTAAGAACTGTAAACTTCATGGCACTAATTTTACCCAATCAGACCTTTCAAAAATTACCATGGCCGACTGTGATCTGTTAGATGCCATATTTGATTATACCAATCTGAGTGGAATTGATTTTACCACTAACCTGAATTTTATAATCGATCCCCAGCTCAACCAAGTCAAGAAAACTAAATTCTCTTCAGCTAGTCTGGCCGGTTTACTAACCAGGTTTGAGATCATCATTGAATAATGAGACCATCAATGCATAATTCGCCCGCATGATTATTCCATGAAGAAGGTAATGGTTTGTAACGCCTAACATGACTGATCAAATCTTTAAAGCGAATTCGGAGAAACTTGTTTCAGATAACCAAAAAACTGCAGTTCTTGTAGATCCTTTATTAAACGCATATGCCCATCCGTTAACAGGTAAATCTCATCAGCAACATCTATAATGTGCCCATACATATGGTCTGTTACTAAAACCCCCTTGGTTAAAGCTGTTTCTTTAATCAACGTTTTAATCTGTTCTGCTTGAATAGGCGTCAGATGAGAAAAGGGTTCATCTAATAAGATAAATTTTGAATTGCATTTCAATAAAAGGAAAAGCTCAACCAGGCGGCGCTCACCACCAGACAGCGATATGCTTTTAGCATGATATTTCCCTTTAAATCCCGGAAACTGTTTCTCAAACAATTCGTAATCCACATCAAAATCAATGAACACCCTTTTTAGCTTAAAAGATGCCGGGATGAAATGATGCTGCGGCAAATACGAAATCAAGTCCTGTACCTTAAAAGGATACGCAACATATTGATCATCAAACCGAATCGACTGATGACTTCCCTTTAGGCAGCCATAAAGAATATGTATTAAACTGGTTTTCCCTGTGCCGTTTCTTCCCAATAATCCCGTAATCCGACCAGTTTCTAACTTGAGGTATACCGAAGATAATATTTCTCTTGTCCCATATTTCAAATGAATACTGTCTGCTTCAAGTTTGTGCTTCATCTTAATTCCCAATAAAGATGAACAGCATGCAGAATAAAATAAAATCAAATGAAAGGGTACAAGTCCACAACCACCTTTTTGAAAGGCCTAAATTGTAATAATAGAAAAAGGTCTTCTTTTTAGCACTTTGAATATAAAAGAAAAAAATAGCTGTGGTAATGATTTTAAACCAAAACAGCGCCGGCAATAGTTTCATGCCGGAATTGTAAAATATATAGCCACAAAGGAGGGTCAGGATCAGGCTTGGAGCTAAGAAATTAAGGTAAAAGCTAAACAAGAGATTGATCTTTTTGCTCCAGGTCATTTTATCAAATTACAGCTAAATAGGTGATGGGAACCTTCCTTCGATTCTGATGATTCAATTATGAATTTAAACCAAATAATTAATATAACCATTTCTTCTTAGCGCCTTACCTAAAAATTGTTGGGGAGAAACTCCACACTTTGTATATGTTTCGCTACAATCTTGTTGAAATAATTTAAAACTTAACAATACTTACTAATTAATTTAATAAGTATAGGTTTTTTATTGGTAAAAATATCTAAGTTTGGCCTCCACTAAATCTGGATAAATGGCAGAAGTTATTGACAAAGGGCAGCAGTTAAGAGACGAAATCATAAAGCAGCTTTATTACAAGCATCCGCTATCGCTTACAGAATTAAGTAAACTCACCAACAAGAGTTTACCCCTGGTTACCAAAATGGTCAATTATCTAATTGATGAAGGCTATATCGTTGAACAAGGTTTAGGTCAGTCTACCGGCGGACGAAGGGCATCCATGTTCCTTTTAAATCCCAATAAAAATAAGCACATCATTGCCCTGGCCATCGATCAGTTGGTTACATCCATGGTTATTTATGACCTTTCAGGCATTAAGGTTCAACCCATAAAATCTTTAGATCTTTCACTACTTGAGCCTGATGCCGTTAATCAGCTTTGTGAGTTTATTGCTGAAAATATCAAAGGTACGGGAATCAATAAAGAAGATTTCCTGGGGATAGGTATTGGCATGCCTGGTTTTATTGATACCAAAGATGGTCTCAACCATTCCTATTTAAAACCTGCCGACGGTTCTACCTTTAGTGATTACCTCTTCAAAAAATTCGGCTTACCCGTACACATAGAAAATGATTCCAGTTTAATTGCCCTTGCCGAATTACAATTTGGCGCTGCGGCAGGTAAGCGCGATGTGATGGTAGCCAATATAGGATGGGGAACAGGTTTAGGAATGATTGTCAACGGAAAGCTCTATAGGGGCAGCAGCGGTTATGCCGGTGAATTCAGTCACATTCCATTATCCAATACCAAAAAGCTCTGTTCTTGTGGTAAAACCGGATGTCTGGAAGTAGAAACCTCCTTATTGGTGATGACCCAAAGAGCGACGGCAGAAATTGCTGCGGGTGCCGCTTCCAGTATGCGCGAGCTTTTTAACGACAAAAGCCGCAATATTGGCGATTTGTTTTTAGAAGCGGCAAGTAACCACGATCCTTTGGCTGTTTCCATTCTTTCTGAAGCTGCCTTCCTTATCGGTAAAGGGCTTGCCACTTTGATACACATCATGAACCCTGAATGCATTATCCTGAGTGGGAGGGGTGCTGTGGCAGGTAAAATATTATTGCCGCCCATACAGCAGGCCGTTAATGAGTTTTGTATCCCGCGGATTGCCAATCAAACCAGCATCGTCATCTCAGCCATTGCTGGCGAGGGACAACTCATGGCAGCCGCAAGTTTAGTCATAGAACACAATAAATTCGAAATATAAATAAACGTTAACCCATAAACAGATTCAATATGAATAAGATTTACTCGCGCTGCTTAGGTGTTCTACTGTTAAGTTTATTAACAGTATCTGCCTACGCGCAAAAAATCATTTCAGGAACGGTAAAAGATAATACCGGTTCACCCATTCCTGCAGTCAGTATCCTCATCAAGGGTACACAAAAGGGTATAAGCACAGATGCAAATGGTAAATATTCCATCACTGCTGCCGACGGAAATACCCTTGTCTTTAGGTACCTTGGTTACAAGGCTCATGAGGCTATAGTTGGCGCTGCCGCTACCATAGATGTTGTTCTTCAGGAAGAAAACAACAGTTTAAATGAAGTCGTGGTGACGGCATTAGGCATCAAAAGAGAAAAGAAATCTTTAGGTTATGCCGTGCAAGAGGTTAAAGGAGAATCATTGGTACAGGCCCGTGAGCCAAACCTGGTGAATACCCTTTCCGGAAAAGTAGCAGGCTTACAAGTTACCCGCGGGAGTAACGGTCCGGCAGGTTCTTCAAAAATTACGTTAAGGGGTAATAACTCCTTAACCGGCGACAACCAGCCGCTCATTGTAGTGGATGGTGTGCCTTTGAATAACTTTACAGGAGCTGCAAATAACGATTACTGGAACCCTTCCCTTGATATGGGTAACGGAATGTCTGACATTAACGCTGAAGATATTGAAAGCGTTTCTGTGTTAAAAGGCCCTGCTTCAGCAGCCCTTTACGGATCAAGGGCCGGTAACGGTGCCATCCTGATTACCACTAAAAGCGGTAAAATGCAAAAAGGACTAGGTATCACCGTGTCTTCTTCTTTAGGTATTGAAAGTGTTTTTAGCGGGCCGGAAATGCAGAACAGTTTCGGACAAGGTACCAATGGTCAGTTCGCCAATAACTCCAACCTGAGTTGGGGCCCGAAAGCCGAAGGCCAGATGATTGACAACTGGGACGGAGCACAGGTTCCAATGTCTACATATGATAACATTGGAAATTATTTCGATCAGGGCATCAGCTCTAATCAGAGTATTTCCTTCCAGCAGCAATATAAAAATACTTCCGTTTACTCTTCCTTCAACAGGCTTGATGATAAAAGTATGATCCCGGGTACCAAACTGAGCAGAACAAACTTAATGGCAAGGGCCGTAAGTAAATTCGGTAAAGATGACCGGTGGACGGTTGACACTAAAGTGCAGTACAGTAATTCAAATGCAAGGAACAGGCCTTTAGGTGGAGCGAATGTCAACAATTCATTCTACACCATGTATATGTTGCCAAGATCTTTGGATATCAGACAGTTTAGCGAAGGATCACAATTCGTTAATGGTCAGAATAACATGATCTGGTATGGTGGTGGTAGTCAGATCAACCCATACTGGGGCAGTCAGAATAACTTAAACCAAGACGTGAGAGACCGTTTCATCATGAACGGATCCGTGAAATACCAGTTCAATGATTGGTTAAATGCCGAAGTTAAAGCAGGTGCAGATACCTATTACACCAATACAGAAACTAAGGTGTACGGTGGTAGTCCTTTAACGTCTACTGGTCGTTACAGTCTGGGTAAACAAACCTTTACAGAAACCAATTACAGTTTCTTAGTGGTTGCTGCAAAAGATAATCTTTTCGGCAAATTAGGTGGATCTGCTTCCATCGGTGGTAACATCATGCAGCAAAAAGGAACAGGATTGAACAGCAATTCAGGTGAATTGGTAGTGCCAGATTTGTTTTCTTTAAACAACGGTGTATCTAATCCTACCGTGGAACAGATTTTTAACGAGAAAAGAATCAACTCTCTGTATGGAATGTTCCAGATCAACTGGGATGGCTACTTATATTTAGATGCAACGGTAAGAAACGACTGGACTTCTACCTTACATCCTGATAACCGTTCTTATTTTTACCCTTCTTTAAGTGCTTCCCTTGTATTTACAGAAATGATTGATAAAACAGGTGGCACCTTGCCTGCATGGTTAAGCTATGGTAAATTCAGGGCTTCTTATGCGCAGGTAGGTAATGACCTGGTGCCATACCAATTATACAATACTTTTAACGTTAATAAAGACCCTAACGGAAATACCACAGCATCCAGAAACAGAATTTTATTCAACCCTGGTATTCAAAACGAGTTCATTAAATCTTTTGAGGTAGGTACAGAAATGCGCTTCTTCAATGGTCGTTTTGGTTTTGATGTGGCCTGGTACAAAACTAATGCTACCCGTCAGTTGATAGACCTTCCGATGGATCCTTTGAGTGGTTACTCTTTCCGTAAAATCAATGCCGGTGACATTCAGAACAGTGGTATCGAAGCCATGGTGGACGCGAATGTGCTGCAAAACGAAAATTCACTCAACTGGAACCTTTCGGTAAACTTCTCTAACAATAAAAATAAAGTAAAAGCTTTAGCAGATGATATTACACAATATAAATTAGGCGGTTATGATGACTTGCAGGTGTTAGCTGTTGCAGGTGCAGATTACGGTGAAATTTATGGTAGTACTTTTGCCAGGGTTACAGATCAAAGCAGCCCATATTTCGGTCAGCTTTTATTAAATGAAAATGGCCTGCCTTTAAGGGGTGAGCAAAATGTAAGGTTAGGTAACCAGCAGGCAAGTTCTCTATTAGGGATCACCAATACTTTCAGGTATAAAAACCTTGGCCTGTCATTTTTAGTGGATGCCCGTTTTGGTGGTAAGATCTTCTCTGGTACCCTTGCAGACATGCAGCAGAATGGAACTTCGACTTTAACTACGCCAAATGGCACAAGAGACAACCTTGTGGTTAACGGTGTTATTTTAGATGAGGCTACCAATCAATACGTGCCGAATGCAACGCCTGTTACACAGCAATTGTACTGGAACGCTGTAGCTGGTGTGGGTAACATGGGTATTACAGAGGCTAACCTTTACGATGCATCCAATATCCGTTTAAGAAACGTGACGCTGAGTTATAATTTACCAAGTAAACTTCTTGCAAAAACGCCTGTACAAAGAGCTAAAATTGGCTTCTCTGTTAATAATGTATGGTTAATATCAAGCCACCTGCATGGAATTGATCCTGAATCGGTTTTTGCGACAGGAAGTAATGCTACAGGTTTCGAAAATGGCGGTGCGCCAACTAATCGTTCTTACCTATTTAACTTAACTGTAGGGTTTTAATCATTCTAGTCATGAAGCTTTCGCTTATGATAGCTTCATCGCCGTTAAAAAACAAATTATACACCAATGAAAAAAATATTTAAAACAACCTGTTTACTTTTTGCCGCAAGCCTGGTACTGGTATCATGCAAAAAGTTCGAGTCCATAAATGAAAATCCAATAGCAGCCAACGAAGATCAGGTGCAAGCAGAATATTTCCTGAACGGATCTATCATTGGTGCACAACAAAACCCTGATGTAGCTGAACGTTCTTTTGTCCTTTATTGGAAAACAGCAGCACACCAGCAGGAAGATAACGGCTTGTCGTCCGGTGAATACGATGATGGCTGGAGTGGCGCTTATTATAACCAGGCTTCAGAATGGTTAAACCAGGCCAATACGGCTATACAAATTGGTGAGGAGCATATCGAAAAAGGTCTTGCCAAACCTTATACCAATAATACGATCCAGGTTTCAAGAATATGGAGAGCTTATCTACTAACCGAAATGTCGGATGTGTTCGGACCAGTTCCAATTGCGGCATTCCAGGGAAAAAGCCCTGAGTTCAATGACGTAAAAACTGTTTATGATTACGCGCTAAGTGAATTAACTGATGCAGGTTCAAAGATCGATGTAGCAGTGATCCCTACTGATGCGATTAAAAAACTTGACCCGGCTTATGCCTACAATTATAAAAAATGGGTAAAATACGCCAATTCAATGCGCATGAGGTTAGCGATGCGTTTATCGGAAGTAGATCCGGCAAAAGCAAAAACAGAGTTTGAAGCAGCTGCGGCAACCAATAACTTTATTATTGCTGCGGATGAAATGTTCCAGGTACAGGAAAAACCAGGATGGGATGCCCTAACCGGCGTGATGAGCCGTGAATGGAACCCGCAATATTTATCAGCTACTTTAAATAACCTCTTCATCGGTTTAGGTGGTGTTAAATCTGAAACTTTGGTGAGCGAAGGTTTTAAATCATTCGTAAAGCCTGCAGATTATATCGGTATGAAGTTTGAAAATCATTTTACCACTAAAACTAATGATCCTTCTGCTGGCTACTGGTTAGATGGTTTACCGGAGATCATTGATCCGAGAGCTTACAAAAGTTTCATCATTCCAGGAGATTTTGAAAATCCGGATTTTTCTACTTTCCCTTCCTGGAACCAGACTGCTAAAACGACCAAAAGAAACCTGGAAGATAGCAACGGTGCTGTTGTGAAAGAGATTGAAGCTAAAGGTACCTGGAACCCGGGTATGAATGGCGATTGGGGTGTTAAAGGATCTATGAATAAAGTAATGGCAAACCATCCCGGTACACTTCCTCGTCTTTCGGCACAATTTAGAAAAAGCACCAATAAAAGGATTTTCTTCGCCAACTGGGAAACTTATTTCTTATTAGCGGAGGCTTCAGTGCGTGGCTGGAACACGCCTGTAGCTGGCAAAACTGCTTATGAAACGGGCATTGCTAAAAACTTTGAATACTGGGGTGTTACACCAGGTTCTTATTTAAGTTCACAGGACTTCAACAGAATGGGTACTTCCGTAAGCTGGGATCATATTGCAGAACCTCCGGCAACGCATGCCATGAAATTTGTTAATGGTTATACCGGTGCAGAAGGAGTGGCAAACATTGCCTACCCTAAAAATGGCCTATACAAAAATGGTGCGGTGAGGAATGACCTTTTAACAAAAATCATTACCCAAAAGTTCATTGCACAAAACCCTTGGCAGCCGCTTGAAGCATGGAGTGACCACAGACGTTTAGGTTTGCCATTCTTTGAAACCCCTGCTATAGAAAACCCATTGATAGAGTTGCCTGCTTTAACCACGGGAACTTACATGACCAGCAGTGTGAAGTTTTTTCCTCAGCGGATCAAATATCCATCAAGTTTGAAAAATACAAATGCTGCCGGTTACCAACAGGCAGTTGCTGCCCTTGGCGGTGCCGATGTGGTATTGACGCCATTGTGGTGGGCGCAGAAATAAGCATTAAGGGGCTGTAACAAGGCTTCGTCATCCCGGGCTCCGTTCCGGGATCTTTTTAAAAAAAATGCTAAAACCATCATAAGCTTATGATGCTTCATAACCTATCAAAATAAATATATACCAATGAAAATTACCAATGAGGATGTTCAAATGAGCATTTTCATTGGTAATTTTTTGTTAAGCTGATTAATTAAGACCTTAAATAAGGTATAATAGATCCAGGAAAATTCTAAAATTTTATCTTTACATCCAATATATTTAAAGACCATCAATCTAATGTTTAACCGAAACTTTCTATTCAAAACACTTCTTTGTTATAGCTTTTGTATTCCGGTGCAACTGGAAACAACGTTTGCACAAAGTAAAAATGCTAAGCTCACTAAATATGTGGATCCGTATATTGGAACCGGCGCCCACGGCCACGTCTTCATGGGGGCCAACGTGCCTTTTGGTGCCGTGCAATTAGGTCCCACTAACTTATCCCAAGGCTGGGACTGGTGCTCAGGGTATCATTATTCTGATTCTACCATTGTTGGTTTTGCCCATACACACCTCAGTGGAACAGGGATTGGTGATTTGGGGGATATTCTAGTAATGCCTGCTGTAGGTGATGTTAAAATCACCAAAGGAAACGTTGAAAACCAGGAGAGTGGTTATTATTCACTTTTTTCTCATGATGAGGAGGTGGCAAAACCCGGTTATTACAAAGTTAACTTAAAGCGCTATGGAATTAAAGCGGAGCTTACGGCTTCAGCGCGTGTCGGTTTTCATCTATATACTTTCCCCCAAGCTGCAGATGCTAAAATTATCATCGACCTTAAAGAAGGTATCGGCTGGGATAAGAGTACCGAAACAACGATCAAACAGCTCAATGATACCACCCTGGTCGGCTATCGTTATTCAAAAGGCTGGGCCAACGACCAAAGAGTTTATTTCACCATCCTATTTTCAAAACCTATTCAGAAATTCGGGGTTTTTGATGGTAGCGGCGCAACAAAGGATAAAAATGCAACGAGCGATCAGCTGAAAGGGGTTGCTTATTTTAATACCAAAAATAAAGAACAAATCCTGGTTAAAGTGGGCTTATCACCGGTAAGTATTGAGAATGCTGCTGCAAACATCAAAGCAGAAATTCCAGGCTGGAATTTTAAACAAAGTGTAAAAAATGCGGACCAGGCCTGGAACAAGGAACTGCAGAAAGTAAAGATCAAATCGCCTGAGCAACATCGGCTGCGGACTTTCTATACGGCCCTTTATCATACCATGATCGCACCTTCTGTTTTTAACGACCATAATGGTGACTACCTGGGCACGGATAAAAAAGTTTACCGTGCAGCGCCTTTCACTAATTTAACCACTTTTTCACTGTGGGATACCTACAGGGCTGCACATCCTTTGTTCACCATATTGCACCCTGATAAAGTCGATGATGTCATCAATACCATGCTGGCTATTTACCAGCAGCAGGGCAAACTTCCTGTATGGCACCTGATGGGCAATGAAACCAATACCATGGTGGGTAATCCGGGTATGATTGTCGTAGCCGATGCTTACTTGAAAGGTTTCAAAGGATTTGATGCAAACCTGGCTTATGAGGCCATGAAAAATACGGCCATGCTGGATGAGCGCGGCTTATCTTTCGTTAAAAAACTAGGCTATATCCCTGCAGATTCTTTAATAGAGTCGGTATCCATTGGTCAGGAATATGCTGTGGCCGACTGGAGTTTAGGCCAGGTAGCCAAAAAGATGGGTAAAACCGAAGACTATGCATATTTCGATAAAAGGGGCAAGGCTTACAAACATTATTTTGATCCCTCAAGTAAATTCATGCGTGCAAAGGTTTCTGAAACAGCCTGGAGAACACCTTTTAACCCTTTTGAATCTGTGCACCGTAAAAATGATTATACGGAAGGTAACGCCTGGCAGTATTTATGGATGGTGCCACAGGATCCTGAAGGTTTAATTGAACTACTGGGGGGCGACAAGTCATTTACCGACAGATTGGATACTTTATTTACGGTTGAAGGTGATTTGGGGACAGATGCCTCACCGGATATCAGTGGTTTAGTGGGCCAGTATGCACATGGCAATGAACCTAGTCACCATGTTGCTTATTTATATACTTATGCTGGTCAGCCGTTTAAAACTGCCGACAAAGTACGCCACATCATGGACCACCTTTATACCGATAAATTCGATGGCTTAAGTGGAAATGAAGATGTGGGCCAGATGTCTGCCTGGTATATATTCTCTGCCCTTGGCTTTTACCCGGTAAATCCTGCAAACGGTGTTTATGTGTTCGGTAGTCCGGTAGTGGATGAGGCCGAGTTAAAAGTTCAGGATGGAAAGACCTTTAAGGTGCAGGTTAAAAACAATTCGGCTGCTAACAAGTACATCCAAAAGATCAGCCTGAACGGAAAGCCTTATACAAAGGCTTATATTAACCACGATACTATTGTTGCCGGCGGAAACCTGCTGATAGAAATGGGTAAACTACCTTCGGCCACCTGGGGTATTCGTGCCGCCGACAGGCCTTACTCTGAAAAGTAATCACAAAATCATATTAGCTGCAATGAAAGCGAGGCTTCCTGTTTAAAACCGGGAAGCCTTGTTTCGTTTAAGGGCTAAGCCGAGGTAAATTTGTTATATCGAGGCATTTAGCCTATCTTTGTTTCTATGGAAACTAAACATACTCGTTTTCTTTCATTAGTATATCGCTTTAGGGATTCCTTTCTTAAGAGCAGCAAGGACTTTATTAAGTAGGCCCCAGCCTCTTCGAGCGCCTGGGGTTTTAATCCTGCTTTCCTGATCAATACCTTTTTTCTTACGAAACTTGTACATGCACCCTGTCTTTTCAGGCTTGTGTATCATGCTTCATGTAGTTAATCCACCTTTATTGATTTCATATCAATCTTTTTAGATGCAGTGTAAACTGTGCTATATAGTGATCAACTAAAAAATAAATAGGATGGTAAAATTGAAAAGATCAGGCAGTAAGATTTTTGAGCATCAAGCTCCGGCAAAATGTTAATACCGGAGCCGAAAAATCCCAATCATTAATTTTCAATAATCAATTTCAATCATATTCAAACATTTTAAAACATGAGTACAGAGGTAGTAAAATTAGATAGCACACCAATCATCTTATCAAGAGGGATATTCGACTTATTAAAAAGCCATATCCGTACAAGGAAATTAAGTAAATACAATGAAGCCAAATTAGAGCTGGAATTGAAATATGCCAGCCAGGTTTTAAGGAGTGAAATCCCTGAAAAAATTGTTGACGTCGACACCCGCGTGCGTGTCAAAGAAGTGGTAACCGGCAATGAATTTACCTATAACCTGGTTGCGCCTAATAAAGCAAGAAGAAAACACAATACCATTTCCATATTATCACCAATAGGTGTAGCCATGTTGGGTTATGCTGAAGGTGCTGAATTGCAGTGGGAAATGCCTGAAGGCATTAAAGTATACCGTATAGAAGAGGTTTCAAATATCGACTAAAAATTTTCTAGTTCCTTAATTACTAAAGGCTGTGTCAACATTTGACACGGCCTTTTTTTATGGCTCATTCTTTACGGATAACAAATACGGATCATAAACACTGATGATAGCTCCTTAAAAATGGAACTATATTGGATGAGCGAAGCATCTACGTTGTATCTACCTTTTTACCGGAAAAGGTAGATACAACGTAGATCCAAGGTACATCCACCCTAGATCCATTGTAAGCTCAGCTCAATCCGTCTACACTCCGGTAGTATAACAAAATCGCCAGTTGGTCGATATTTTGTTTAACCTGGTATAAAACCCTGTTTGTTGCTGAAACGTTTTCGAAACGGAGTCGTCTTATATCCAAAGAATTAAAAAAGAAATTAAAAATAAGGATATGAAAACTTCAATCAAAACAGCATTCGCAACAGCATTAACAGCGGTATTATTAGCAACAACAGCATTTACAACCTTTGCTACAGAAAGCCCTAAAAAGGCTACCGTTAAAGCAAGCGCCATGAAAGTAAATATGGTGGTGGTAACCGGGGATGTAGATGTATACCTGATCCATTCAGATAAGGAAGATATCAAGGTTGTTCCACATGGTGATAATGCAGGCAACGTATCCTTTAAAAAACGTGGAGCTAAATTATTCATCAACAGTGATGAAACCGGCCGTGCCACCATTTATGTCTACCTGAAAGATCTGAAAAGAATTGATGCCTCTAATACAGCAATGGTAAAAACCCAGGGCGCCTTTAACCCCGATGCAATGCAGATCTTTTTAAAAGATAATGCAAAAGCAAATGTTAATGTAAACACCAAGAGTTTGTACACGGTGATTAAAGATCAGTCAGATTTAAAATTGACCGGGAAATCAGACCTTCACTTATCAGAAAAAGCGGAGTATGCCACTTTAAAGATGCATAACTTCAATGCAGCAAAAACCGAAGCACAAACATTGTCGCCTAAACTCGCAGCCATTAAAAGGTAATTACCCGATAAAATGAAAAAGACCTGTCCAATGCGACGGGTTTTTTTGTGCCTTATCTGTGTCGACCTGTCTGTTGTGTATCATTAATGTTACAATGCAGTATAACGAAAGAGCATGATAGCTTCAATAATATTTATACTTTAGGTTTAGTAAAACGTTTTAACACTATGTCCTAAAGCGATATTGTCATTCTAACCCACTGACATGATCATTTTGATAAAACGTTTTACTAATTATTAAACCCAATTGAATAGGGTGATTGAATTTTCATTCTATTCTTAACATTTAACCAACCAAAACAATTGTATGAAAAAAAGATTTATCCAATTTGTTAAACCAGGTCCAGCTTTCTTTGCAGGAAGTCTTTTATTCGGACTTGGTTTAAGTACCATCGACCTCCGTGCAGAAAGCATTACCATTACGACTAATAGCGTAAACAGGCTTTCGAACGCTACAAATGCTGCAGCGCTAGTGCAAGGTGTGGTCAACGATGAGAGTGGCTCGCCACTCCCTGGTGTCAGTGTAACCGTGAAAGGAAGTAACACTGTGGTCACAACAGATTCCAATGGTAAGTTTCAAATTGATGCACCATCGGCAACATCCGTATTGGTATTCTCCTATGTAGGTTATCTTCCAAAGGAGGTAACGGTAGGCGATCAAAAAACAATCAACGTTAAATTAGAACCGAACAACACGACACTGGAAAATGTGGAAATAGTTTCCATCGGTTATGGAAGTCTTTCTGCCAAAGAGGTGACATCCGCTGTGACCCATGTTGGCGCTGAAAAATTCAGGCAAAGTGGTTCCAGAAATCCCCTGGACCTAATTCAGGGTAAAGTTCCTGGTTTGCAATTGACAAGAACCGGAGGGTCTAATCCAAACGGTGGCGTTTCAGTACAATTGAGGGGGGCAATCACCCTTACTGGAAGCTCCAGTCCTTTATTTGTGATTGACGGGATTCCTGATGCCAACCCTGATTTATTACAACAGGACGATATCGAATCCGTGGATGTCTTAAAAGACGGATCGGGTGCTGCCATTTATGGTACCCGTGCAAATGCCGGGGTAATTATCATCACCACCAAAAAAGGAAAAGCTGGTCCGCCGCAGTTTAATTATTCTACCTATTTCAGGAAAGAATATGTGCAAAACAGGCTTGACTTTTTAAGTCCTGATGAGTACCGCAACAAAATCAGCACCGGTGAATTAAACCAGAAGGATTTCGGCAGCAGCACAGATTTTTATGATCAGCTGATCAATCATGACAATCTTTCTCAAAACCACAATTTAAACTTATCCGGTGGTACAGATAAAACGAGCTACAGGGCCAGTCTGAATTACAGGAACCTGGAGGGGATTACTTTAGAAAACGGAAGGGAAGAATATACCTTACGTTTAAATATTAATCAAAAGGGTCTCAACGACCGCTTAAATGCGCAGATCAATTTAGCGACCAATTTTAACAACGCCAATTTGTTGGGTGGGGGTGGCTGGGAGAGTGAGCTGACTAAAAATCCAACGCTATCTAATTACAATCCTGATGGCAGCTACCGTTTTGATTTAACCAGCTTCAACGAATTCGCCAGGCTAAAGCAGGAAACCAATTACAGAAAACAGCAGACCTCTTCTGCTGATGTAAAAGTTGACCTCGACATTGTTGATGGCTTAAAGGCTTCGGTTTTCGGATCCGTTACCCGCAATAATAATATTGACGGGCAGTACAGGTTTAAAGCAAGTGAAGACTCGATGGAGAATACTGATTTTCCCGCAGGTGGTTATGCTTATAAAGCAGATGGCTTAACGCAGGATTTTGCAGTAGAGCCTACTTTGCAGTATGCAAAAACATTTTTAGATAAACACAGTGTTACGGCAGTTGCCGGTTATAGCTACAGGTACCATATCGAAGAGGGTTCTTCTGCTTCTAACCGCGGTTTTATCAATGACCTGATGCATGAAGATAATTTGTCTGACGGTAGTGCTTTGGGGGTTGGTAAGGCATCCATGGACAGTTATAAAAATGACAATACCTTAATTGCATTTTTTGGAAGGGTAAATTATGCTTTCAATAACAAATACCTGGCACAGTTTATCCTTCGTCGCGAAGGAAGTTCCAGGTTTGGCGCCAATAATAAATGGGGAAATTTCCCGGCTGTTTCCGCAGGGTGGAACGTGTCTGAAGAGGATTTCATGGAAAATATCAAATTCGTGAACTACCTGAAGTTAAGGGTAGGTTATGGGGTAACGGGAAACAGTGGTTTCAGTAACAATGCTTCCAGGGTTACCCTTGGTGGTGGCGGTAAGTATCTTTTCCCTGATGGAAAATATTACGAAACCTATGGCCCTAGCCGAAATCCAAATCCGGACTTGAAATGGGAAACCAAAAGAGAGTTGAACATCGGTTTGGATTACAGGTTGTTTGATAACAAGTTAACCGGTGCCATTGATGTATTCCAGAGAACCACCAAAGATTTGCTGGATACCTATACTTCACCACAACCCCCTTTTGTTCAGTCAAGTATTTATGCCAATGTAGGCACAATTTCTTCTAAAGGTATCGAACTAGCCTTAAGCTATGCTGCGGTGAAAACAAACGATTTCTCCTGGAATATGGACTTTACAGCAAGTGCCTTAAAGAACACGCTGGATTCTTATTCTAACGACCAGTTTAAAGTGTTATACAAAACCTTTGGTGGGATTGGAGGCGCGGGAGACTTGGGTGATGCGATTACTACTTATGAAGCTGGTGCTTTGGGCGAATTCTGGGGTAAGAAATTTGCTGGATTTACCGACGAAGGTGACTGGCTGTTTTACAACAGGAATGGTGAAGCTGTTAGAAATGACCAGATCAACAATTCTAAAGATAAAAGCCTGACTGACTTGCAATACCTGGGCAATGCAATTCCTAAGTATTTCGCTTCATGGACACATAATTTTAACTATAAAGATTTTGACCTGCGCATTTTTATCCGTGGAAAATTTGATTACAAAATCTTAAATACAACAGCCTTAACGTATGGCAATAAAACCTGGAGTGGTAATTTACTAAAGGATACGTTTACCAAATACAACCAAATCGATGATACTTACATGTACTCTGATTATTACCTGGAAAACGGAACAAATATAAAAATTGATGAGGTTACCTTGGGTTATAATTTCAATCTGAAATCAAAATGGGCAAGAAGCGTCAGGTTATATGCATCAGGGCAAAACCTGGCAACCATTACCGGCTATTCGGGTAATGATCCTGATTTTGTGCAGGATACAGGCTTCGGCGCTGGTATTGACAACCGGGGCGCTTACCCAAGTACCCGTTCATTCCTTGTTGGATTAAACGTTGGTTTCTAATCAGCTGATTTTTATAACCCTTTTAAAAACGTAAATTTTTATGAAACATAAATCACTTTTATATATAGGCCTGGCTGCCACGTTAACCTTTACAAATGCCTGCACAAAGCTGGATGAAAATGCCTACGACGAATTATTAACGGATGACTTCTATAACAATAAAACAGAGGTTTTATCCGCTGTTTTAAGGCCTTATACACATGCAAATGCCTGGGCAACGCCTTCTGGTCAGGATGGTTGGTGGCGTGCTGCTGAACTTTCCGCCGATCAGCTGGCCTGGCCTACCAAAGGCCGTCATGGTGAAGATGGCGGTAAGTGGAAAAGATTCCATTACCACAGCTGGACTGT
This sequence comes from Pedobacter immunditicola, assembly GCF_037482985.1. Lineage (NCBI taxonomy): Bacteria > Pseudomonadati > Bacteroidota > Sphingobacteriia > Sphingobacteriales > Sphingobacteriaceae > Pedobacter > Pedobacter immunditicola. The sequence continues at coordinate 137,772 of NZ_JBBHKC010000005.1, forward strand.
AGATGAAGGCGGATTGAATAATGCCTGGTCGCTTATGTATGGCGGTATAGGTTTTTGTAATGACCCTATTGAGAATATGGAAAAAAGAGATGTCGCTGCAATGGGCATTACCCAAGAAGAAAAGGATGCTTTTATTGCGGAACTTAAACTGTTGAGGGCTTTCCATTACCTGAAAATCATGGACCTTTTTGGGAATATTCCGGTAGTTACTAAAGTTGGCGAACCTGCCAAACCGGAAACTTTACCGAGAATTGAGGTTTTCAATTTTATCGAAAAGGAAATCAAGGAAAATATTGACAAGGTTCCTCAATTATCTAAGGCGATGCTAGGCCGTATGAGCCAGGCAGGTGCTTATGCCATGTTGGTCGAATTATATTTGAACGCAGAAATGTGGACAGGCACTTCTCGCTGGGATGATTGTATCGCTGCTGCGGATAAACTGATCTCCGGTCAGGCCGGCGGATTAAATGGCGCCCTGGCATTGGATCCAAATATTTCAGACCAGTTCGGTACTGGAAACGACCTTTCTAAAGAAGCTATTTTTTCTATCGCTTACGATTACAAAGTTGCTAACTTTCAGCCTTCATGGCCATCAGAATTTTTCCACTTCAAACAACAGGAAATTTATGGTGGCGGCCGCAATGGTAACGATGGTATTGTAGTCATTCCGGGGGTTTATACCACCTATAAGGATGCCGATAAACGTAAATCTGATTGGTTACTGGTTGGCCCGATGGTTAAGTTTGCTGACGGTAAAACACCGATTTTGGCTTCAGAAGAATACAACGGTGAACAGCTTGTTTTTGTGGATAATATCCGAAAAAACAAATCAGGATCTACGGTTTCCAATATGAGTGAAGGCGAAGAGAATAGTGGTGTTCGTTTCAATAAATACAAATTAGGTAACCAGGTTGCTGGTCCTGGAGGTACGCCGGATATTAATCCTAATTATAACAATACCGACTGGAACATCTACAGGTTAACATGGGTTTACTTTGCCAAAGCGGAGGCCATCATGCGTAAAAACGGTGGTGTAGCCAATGCAGAAGCTGTTGACCTGATCAATGCATGTAAAAAAAGAGCATTTAGTGCAGAAGACTGGGCAGCACATGCATATACGCCGGCAACTTTAACCCTGGATGAGTTATTAGCGGAACGTGGAAAAGAATTCATTTTTGAAGGTTTCCGTCGTAACGACATGATTCGTTTTGATAAATTTGTTACGGCTTCGTGGTGGGACCACAGCCCATCTAACGCAACGCGTGAACTCTACCCCATACCACAACGACAAATTGACCTTAATGATAACCTGAAACAAAACCCGGGTTACTAATTGCTAAAAAGGCGATTGATTCGTGATTATCAAAGGAAGAGGAGCAAATTTGCTCCTCTTCCTTTTTATATGGTGATAATTTATACATTTGTCATACAAGTACACCTAACTATGTCAACTAAAGCGCCCTCTATAAAAGACATTGCCAAAAAAGCCAGTGTTTCCATTACTACTGTTTCCTTTATCATCAATGGAAAAGGGGTAGAGAAAAACATTAGTGCAGCAGTAATTAAGCGGGTAGAAGACATCATCATTGCAGAGGGTTATAAGCCTAATCAGGTTGCCCGGAGTTTAAGGACCGGAAATTCGCAGATCATTGCTTTAATTGTAGAGGATATTTCCAATTCCTTCTTTGCAGGAATTGCAAGGCTGATCGAAGAGAAAGCCTATAAAAAAGGTTACAAAATAATTTTCTCCAGCACCGAAAACTTTCCCGGCAAAACTACAGAACTGATCAATTTATTCAGATCCAGACAAGTGGATGCCTATATCATTTCTCCTGCACAAGGAACAGAAAAAGATATCCTAGGCATTATGGAGGAAGGTAAACCTGTGGTACTTTTTGATAGGTCCCTGCCCGAGGTACAGGCAAATTATGTAGGCGTTGATCATTTTAAAGCCTCTCATGCCGCTACCAGCCATTTCATTAAAAACAGCAAACAAAATATAGCACTGGTAACTGTAGATATCGGCGTGGCGCAGATTACAGACCGCCAGGCAGGGTATAAACAAGCTTTAACCGATCATCGTATCCCATATCAGGAAAGTTTAGTACTCAAAATTCCGTTTAACCAGTCGCGTACAACAACCATCGATCAGCTGGTGAAGCTGTTTGAAGAAAACGAGGAAATTGACGCCGTACTGTTTGCAACCAATTATTTAGCAATCAGCGGATTAACAGCGTTGAAAATGATGAATAAACCTGTCAACGATAATTTTTCGGTGATTGCCTATGACGATGGGGATGTGTTTAAGTTACATACCCCTCAAATATCAGCTGTGGAGCAGCCCTTGGAAGAGATTGCCGAAAACATTATTAAACTGCTGTTTAAACAGCTGACTGCCAATGCGCCTGCTGCCGTGCAACAGGTAATTGTACCTGCGAAATTGATTCTTCGCTAAAAAATCATTTGTATCTTTAAAATTACACTTAAATTTAGCTCTTAAGATTGCTTTTAGCAAAAAATATTTCTATTATTGAGTTACTAAAACGTTTTACTTACTAAATATAGTAAATACCCTAAATTATGAAAAGAAGAGTCTTTTTAAAAAATACAGGCATTTTAGGTGCAGGCTTACTGGCCTCAGAAATGTCATTTGCTGCTGCCCCTCAGTATCCTGTTGTACGTGTGGCTGCTAACAAACGAAATTTTAAAAGTAAGGCAGTAGATGCTGCAATTAAAACTTTCCAGGCTAAAGTTAAAAATCCAGAATTGCAGTGGCTGTTTGAAAACTGTTTTCCCAATACTTTAGATACGACTGTTTTTTATAAAGAAGAAAATGGTAAACCAGATACTTATGTAATTACTGGAGACATCGATGCCATGTGGCTTCGCGACAGTTCTGCACAGGTGTGGCCGTACCTGCAGTTTGTAAATGAGGACAAGCCGCTTAAGAATTTGATATCCGGCGTGATTTCTCATCAAACCAAATGTATCTTAAAAGATCCCTTTGCAAATGCGTTTTACAATGACCCTAATAAAGTAGGGGAATGGAAAACTGACCGCACTAAAATGCAGCCGGGTGTACATGAAAGAAAATGGGAAATAGATTCACTATGTTATCCAATCAGGCTTGCTTATCATTACTGGAAAAAAACCGGCGACAAGCAGCCATTTGATGCAAACTGGAAAAAGGCAGTGGAAAGCACTTTAGCGGTTTTTAAAGATCAGCAACGTAAAACCGGAAATGGCTCTTACCAATTTCAGCGTTTCACCAATCACCCGACAGACTCTTTACCCATGTCTGGTAATGGTTTTCCTGTTAATCCAGTGGGACTGATCTGTTCTGCCTTTCGCCCGAGTGATGATGCCACAATTTTCCAATTCCTGATTCCTTCTAACTTTTTCGCGGTTATTTCCCTGAAGCAAGCAGCAGAAATGGTAAAAGCCCTTCACAAAGATGAAAGTTTAGCAGCAAATCTATTAGCGCTTGCTAAAGAAGTTGAAGACGCCATTCAAAAACATGCGATCGTTACCCATCCCAAATATGGCCAAATTTATGCTTTCGAGGTTGATGGCTTTGGCAGTGCATATTTGATGGATGATGCCAATGTTCCTAGTTTGTTAGCACTACCTTATTTAGGGGCTGTTGATGAAAAGGATGAGGTTTATAACAACACCAGGAAGTTTGTTTTGTCTACAGACAATCCATATTTCTATAAAGGAAGTGCTGCAGAAGGTATTGGCGGGCCACATATTGGTCAGGATATGGTATGGCCAATGAGTATTACGATGCGGGCTTTTACTTCCAAAAATATTGACGAGATTAAATGGTGTATTCAAACACTTCAGAAAACTCATGGTGGTACGGGTTTTATGCATGAATCTTTCCACAAAGATGATCCTAAAAACTTTACCCGTTCATGGTTTGCCTGGTCTAACACCTTATTTGGTGAACTGTTATGGAAAACTTACCAGACAACGCCAGCAATTCTGAATGCCTAATGTTACATAAAACAATGAATGATTACGTATTAGGTATCGATATCGGTGGTTCACATATTACGGCCGCGTTGGTGAATATGAAAACCCGATCTATCGTTCCAGCATCTTTTCAGCGTAGTGGGGTTAATTCCAACAACCCAGCTGAAGAGATCCTGGCGTCCTGGTGCGAGGTGATCAAAGCCACTTATCAAACCTTTGAAGTAAAAACCAAACAAATTGGTATTGCCATGCCCGGGCCCTTTGATTATGAAGCCGGTATCTCCCTGATTCAGGATCAGGATAAATTCAGGTCCCTTTACCAGATGAATATCAAAAATGAACTAGCCCTTCGGTTAAACATCGAGGCAGAAAACATCAGGTTTGTAAATGATGCGGCAGGTTTTTTACAGGGTGAGGTTTTCAGTGGTGCTGCCCGTGAGGGAAATCGGGTAATCGGACTTACACTTGGTACGGGCCTTGGTTCTGCCTTTTGTGATAACGGCGTCGCCGAAGATGCTGCCCTTTGGCAATCTCCATTTAAAGATGGCATAGCCGAAGATTATTTGTCTACCCGTTGGTTTGTCACCCGCTATTTCCAATTAACCGGAAGAAAGATTGCAGGTGTAAAAGAAATTAATGTGGCAGGGAATGAGGCTTCTTACCAGCAGATTTTTGAGGAATTTGGTCATCACCTGGCTGATTTTCTGATACCTTTAGTAAAGGAAAGAATGGCTGATACCGTGGTGCTGGGTGGTAATATTTCAAATGCACATGCTGCATTTTTGCCTTGCCTCCAGAAGAAGTTTCAGGAACAGGATGTGGTAGTTAATTTAAAGATTGCAGCGTTGCAGGAAAACGCTGCATTAATAGGTGCTGCAAGCTGCTGGGAATTTTACCGTCATTCATAACATAAAAAGCTATGACTAAACTTACTTATTTGTCTGCATTTATAGCTTTAATGGCTATAAACTACGGAAAAGCCAAAAAGAAAACACCTAACCAATAAAAACATGATGAAGAGAATTTTTAGTGCATTGCTGGTATTTGCGACCAGTTATGCATTTGCTCAAACGGGAGGCAAAATTACAGATCCTGTTGAATATGTGAATCCACTGATGGGGACACAGTCGAAACCATCTCTGTCTAATGGAAATACATACCCTGCCATCGGTGTGCCATGGGGTATGAACATGTGGACACCGCAGACGGGTAAAATGGGAGATGGCTGGGCCTATACGTATGATGCCGACAAAATCAGGGGCTTTAAACAAACACACCAGCCTTCGCCATGGATGAATGACTATGGCCAATTCGCCATTATGGCGGTAACCGGTAAATTAAAATTTAACGAAGATGACCGCGCCAGCTGGTTCAGTCACAAGTCGGAAACTTCGAAACCTTACTATTACAGTGTTTATTTAGCAGATGCTGATGTAACCACCGAGATTACACCTACAGAGCGCGCTGCTCAGTTCAGGTTTACTTTCCCTAAAACGGATAGTTCGTTTGTAGTGGTTGACGCTTTGGATAAAGGTTCTTACATCAAAATTATTCCTGCTGAAAGGAAGATCATTGGGTATACTACCAAACATGCACGCGGACCATTGCCAAAGAATTTTAAGAATTATTTTGTGATGTATTTTGATAAAGATTTCGCCATCGCCAAGACCTGGAGCGGCAAATCTTTGAAAGATGGGTTGGAGCTGGAAAGCGATCACAGTGGTGCGATCATTGGCTTTAAAACGACCAAAGGTGAAAAAGTTGTTGCGAAAGTAGCTTCTTCGTTTATCAGCTTTGAACAGGCCGATTTAAATTTAAAACGTGAACTGGCCAATGATGCCTTTGAGGTGACTAAAAAGAAAGCTAAAGATGCCTGGAATGACAAATTAGGTCGCATAAGTGTGGAAGGTGGTACCATTGATCAGATGCGTACTTTCTATTCATCTTTATACCGTACTTTATTCTTCCCTAACAAATTATATGAAATTGATGCCAACAATAAAATTGTTCACTGGAGTCCGTATAATGGAAAAATCCTTCCCGGATATATGTTTGCCGGAACAGGTTTCTGGGACACTTTCCGGGCATTATATCCCTTCCTGAACCTGATGTATCCTTCAATCAACAAGGAGATGCAGGAAGGTTTAATCAACGACTTTAAAGAAGGAGGCTGGTTGCCAGAATGGAGCAGTCCGGGTTATGCCAATATTATGGTGGGTAACAACTCTGCCTCGGTAGTGAGTGATGCTTACATCAAAGGATTACGAGGTTATGATATTGAGGTGCTTTGGGATGCCGTAACCCATGGTGCTAATAATGAAGGCCCAATGGAAGCTGTAGGCCGTGATGGTGTTAAATACTACAATAAACTGGGTTATGTGCCTTTTGATGTAAAGGTGAATGAAAACGCCGCGAAGACGTTAGAGTATGCCTATGATGATTTTGCGATTTATCAGTTGGGCAGAGCTTTAGGTAAACCGGAAAGTGAGATCGGGATATATGCCAAGCGCAGCATGAATTACAAGAACCTTTTTGATCCTGCATCAGGTTTAATGCGTGGTAAAAATCAGGATGGTACTTTCCAATCTCCTTTTTCTCCGTTTAAATGGGGCGGTGCTTTTACTGAAGGTAACAGCTGGCATTATACCTGGTCGGTTTTCCAGGATATTGACGGACTCTCGAAATTAATGGGTGGTAAAGAGAAGTTTGTGAAGAAACTGGATTCAGTATTTTCCATGCCGCCGGTTTTTGACGAAAGTGCTTATGGTGGAGTGATCCATGAAATCAGGGAAATGCAGATTGCTAATATGGGCCAGTATGCGCATGGTAACCAACCGATACAACACATGATTTACCTTTATAACTATGGTGGTGCGCCATGGAAAACCCAATATTGGGTAAGGGAAACTATGAACAGGATGTACAGTGCCGCTCCGGATGGTTATTGCGGTGATGAGGATAACGGACAGACTTCTGCCTGGTATATTTTCTCTGCCATGGGTTTTTACCCGGTAACACCGGCTGTTGACCAGTACGTATTGGGTGCTCCTTTATTTAAAAAGGTAACGCTTAACCTGGAGAACGGTAAAAAAATAGTGATTAATGCGCCGGAGAACAGTGCTGAAAACAAGTATGTACAATCGCTGCAACTCAATGGTAAAACGCATGGCAAAAACTGGATCAGTCATTCGGGTTTACAAAAAGGTGCTGTGTTGAACTTTAAAATGTCAGCTACGCCGAATAAACAAAGGGGCACAGCAGAAGCTGACTTCCCTTATTCGTTTTCAACAGAAAAGAAATAAGCTATAATTTATCATTTATACAAAGAGCCTGCATCATAAACCATGATCAGGCTCTTTGCTTTTTATATTCGAATTCTTAAAAATTAATTGTCAACACTTACTTGTATAACCATTGCTGAGTTTCCTGTGCCTTCAAGTAATCCTCCTGCCCAAACTGTATATATTTTTCCGGCTGCTATCGTTACAGTACTCTCTGTGAGCGCATCACCATCATCATCTTTTATTTCCAGTATATATTGCGCAGGATCGATGGAAATGAACGCAGACACTGCTTTAAATTCCTGTTCCGGAAAAAGTTCTTCTTCTCCCTTAACGCCCAGGGCTAATTCTCCCGCGTTCGGACTAAGTTGTATAAATCTGATTTTTGCTTTACCTGTAGCTGGCGCAGTAAGGTCATCCTCGGTTATCAGTAAGGATAAAGGAGATTGCCCGGTAATAAATAAAGAATAGTACTTGTCCGTTTCTAAATTGAGCGTGTCTGTTAAAATTGATTGTGTGGTGCCGCCCAAAGTGACATCAAATTTCCTTATTCCGGTATAAGCAGAGATATACCCTGTTTGATCGGTAAATGTCAACGCTGGCCCGTTAACAATTTGGTTGTCAAGCGCAAAATTGAAAGATGTTTGTCCGGGACTAGCATTAACAACATTAAATGCCGCTATATCCGGTTCTGGCAAGTCGTCAATATCATCCTTCTTGCATGAAGCCAGAAAAAATACTGTCAAAGACAGTAAAACAAGTGTTTGCTTAAGTGTTTTCATGATAAGATAAATTAATTTTCAGAAAATTATTAACATCTTGATGAGAACGCCATTAAACCACTTCAACATTTATAACCGCAGGGATGTTTTTGCGGAGGACGATTACTTAATGAATTATCCTTTCCAGATATTCAACAGGCGCCTGATCAAAACGATTTGTCCAACATGGTAAGCGTTATGATCTGCAATCAGCAAGGCCTCTCTGAAAATGTTTTGTCCGGTTCCATGGGCAAAGGGTTGATATAGGTCTACATCAGGGTCATTGAGCAATTGAATAAATCTTTCCCGGTCGGCTTTAATTTGTTTTAAACATGTTGCCCAATTGATGCGATCCGGAACATCGTCAGCTCCCGGCCAGTATTCATCAGGCCATTTGGGTGATTTATGACGCGGGTTCATGCAAAATTCAAGGATATCCCACTGAGCAATCCGAATATGTTCCGTTAATTGCCATAAGTTATAGGGCAGGTTTTCGGGAATCGTAGCCAACTTTTCAAGCGGTATATCCATCACGGCATCATCAAAAGTAACATGGGCATTGCCTTCATTAATCAGCTTGCTCAATTCATTTACAATAAGGGATTTGTTCATTGTTGTATCCATAATTTAATAACACACTCATTTAGTTTTTGTGTTTGCTATAGGAGCTTATGATTGAATATATTACATTTAATTTTATTATTTACAACCGGGTTTAATCTTTTTTAGCGATGATACAAAAAGCCAACTTCTTCGTCCTGGTGCTGCTGCTGAGCATCAAGTCCTTCGCACAATCGCCTGCCGACAAAAAATGGGCATTTGAAAACAAGCCCTCCTGGAGTGATGAATTTGATTATAGGGGTTTGCCTTCCGAAAAAAAATGGGGTTATGATATCGGTGGCTCGGGGTGGGGGAATAACGAATTGCAGTTTTATACCAACTCTATCAGGAACGCCAGTGTAGCCAATGGTAAGCTGTATATTACAGCCGTTAAGGAACCCATTAAGGGCATGGGTTATTCATCTGCCCGTTTGGTCACTAAAAATAAGCTGGACGTACTTTACGGAAGAATTGAGGTGAGTGCCAAGCTGCCAACAGGCAGGGGTACCTGGCCCGCCGTCTGGATGTTGCCGACAGATTCTTTTTATGGCGGATGGCCGAAATCCGGCGAGATAGATATCATGGAACACGTAGGTTTTGATCAGAACAACGTTCATTTCAGCACCCATACGGAGGCCTATTACCATCAAATAAACACCCAGAAAACAAGCACCAAAATTATTCCTACAGCGAGTACGGAATTTCATAAGTACCGTGTAGACTGGACACCTTATGCCGTAAGGGGTTATTTCGACGACGTAAAAGTTTTTGAATTTATCAATGAAGGAACCGGGTATAAAACCTGGCCTTTTGATAAACGTTTCCACATATTACTTAATTTAGCCGTCGGCGGCAATTGGGGTGGGGCAAAAGGAATAGATAACACTATCTTTCCGCAGCAATTTGTGATTGATTATGTGCGCTACTATAAAATGATTGATAAATAAGTTAAAATATGAACATCGGAATTATTGGATTAGGTGATATGGGGAAAATGTATGCCCGCTGCTTTGCAAAAGCCGGCTATACTGTTTTCGGTTCAGACCTGCCACAATTCAAAGAAAAATTAATTGAAGAACTGTCGCCTTTGGGTATCGAGGTACTCGAGGACGGTAATGCCGTTTCCCGCCGTGGTGATGTTGTTTTTTACGCCGTGGAAGCTGAAAAGATTGACCAGGTGCTGGCCATGTATGGGCATTCCACAAAGTATGGCGCCATCGTAGCTGGCCAAACCTCTATCAAACATCCTGAGATTGCTGCTTTTGAAAAGCACCTGCCCAAAGATGTGAACATCATTACCTGCCATTCTTTACATGGCCCTGCATTTGATCCTGCGGGGCAAAAGTTGATCGTGATCCCACATCGCACCACAAAGGAGGCCTACCAGCGAATGACTGATGTTTTATCCACCTTAGGTTCTGACATGGTGGAAATGTCTGATTATCATGAACATGATAAAATTGTTGCTGACACCCAGGCTGCTACTCATGTTGGTTTTGAAAGCATGGGCACCGCATGGAAAGAGGCGGGCTTTTTTCCATGGGAAAATGCCGCTTATCTTGGTGGAATTGATAATGTGAAGATCTTAACCACGCTCAGGATCTTTAGTTATAAAGCACATATTTACGGCGGACTGGCAATTTTAAACCCCTACGCACGCCAGCAGATCAGAAGCTACGCGCAGTCGGAGTCTGAATTGTTTAAGTTGATGATCATGGAAGAGGATGCTTCCTTCAAATCCAGGATTTATAAAGCCAGGGATTTTATCTTTCATGAAGAACAAAAACCACTGTTGCTGGATGATAAAGTGATGAAGGAGTTTTCTCTTTCAGGCCATGCCGCCGACCGCAAACCTAATTCCCACCTCAGTTTATTGAGTATGGCAGACTCCTGGTTTAGACTGGGCGTAAATCCATATGACAATTTGATTTGTCAGACACCACCTTTTAAATTAAGGCTTGGTATCGTTGAATATCTTTTCCGAAATGAAGAACTATTGGAAGAATCCATTGAGACGGCTTTGTACGACAAAAAAATCCGTGGTGATGATTTGGAGTTCCATTCTGCAGTGAGGGAATGGTCATCCATTATTGGTTACGGGGATATGGAAGGTTATAAACAACATTTTGAACAGGTGAAGCTGTTTTTTGACGGTAGGCTGGAACATGGGCGTCAACAAAGCACGGAAATGATCAGAAGGTTAGGAATGGAATAGCATATAAACAAATACGAATGAAGAAACTTATAACAGGTGTTTTCGGCCTTTTCATTGCTTATTCGGCACAGGCACAAAAGCAACCTTATCAATACGTAAAACCCATTATAGGAACGGAAAAAATGGGCCATACTTTTCCGGGAGCAACAGTGCCTTTTGGTGCTGTACAATTAAGCCCGGATACGGATACTTTATCTTATGAAGTCAATGGCAAATACAACAAGGATATGTATAAGTATTGTGCCGGTTATCAATACACGGATAAGACCATAGTTGGTTTTAGTCATACACATTTTAGCGGTACAGGTCACTCTGATTTAGGTGATTTCCTGATTATGCCGACTACCGGTAAACTACAGCTCAACCCGGGAACAGCTGATCGGCCGGAGGATGGCTTTCGTTCCGCTTTCTCACATGCTAATGAAGTGGTTGAGGCCAATTACTATAAGGTAAAACTAGATGATCATCACATCACTGCCGAACTGACCACCAGTCCGAGGGTAGGTTTCCACCAATACACTTTTCCTAAATCAGACGAGTCGCATATTATCCTTGACTTAATGAGTGGCATTTATAATTATGATGATAAAAATGTATGGACTTTCCTCCGGGTTGTTAATGACACCTTGGTCACTGGTTACCGCCAGACGTCAGGCTGGGCCCGTACGCGGACAGTTTATTTTGCAATGACCTTCTCCAAGCCCTTTACCAATTACGGGCAGAAGAACTTCGATACTCAGCAAGTTTACAAAGGTTTCTGGCGTAAGTTTGATCAAAGCAAAAACTTCCCTGATATGGCTGGTCGTAAGTTAAAAGCTTATTTTGACTTCAACACCAAAGAGGGGGAGCAAGTGAAGGTCAAGTTTGCACTATCTTCTGTGAGTCAGCGAAATGCATTGCAAAACCTGCAGACGGAGATCCCTGGCTGGGATTTTGAAAAGGTGAAACGTGATGGACAGCAGGCCTGGAATAAAGAACTCAAGAAAATTGAGGTGAATACCTTGAATGAGGATGATAAAGTGAATTTCTACACCGCCATGTATCATACCTTCATTAACCCGACACTATACAATGATGTCAATAAGGAATATAAAGGCCTGGATCAGGATACGCATAAAGCTGAAGGTTTTGAGAACTACACCACTTTTTCTTTATGGGACACTTACCGTGCTTTGCATCCGCTATTTAATATCGTACAACCGCAGCGGAATGCGGATATGGTATCCTCTATGATGGCTCATTATGACCAAAGTGCTTTAAAAATGCTGCCTATCTGGTCGCATTATGCCAATGACAATTGGTGCATGAGTGGTTACCACAGTGTTTCTGTCATCGCTGATGCCATCATAAAAGGCAATTATAAGGGTGATGCCAATGCTGCACTGGAGGCTTGTGTGGCTACGGCCAAACACCGGAATTATGAAGGCATAGGAGAATATATGGATAAAGGCTATATTTCTTCGGAATCTAATGGCACTTCGGTTTCAAATACCCTTGAATATGCTTACGACGATTGGTGCATTGCTCAATTGGCAAAAAAACTGGGCAATACAGCTGTTTATGAAGAATTTTCAAAGCGTGCAGAGAACTGGAAAAATGTTTATGATGCCCAGTCAGGCTTTATGCGCCCAAGGTTGAAAGATGGCAGCTTCAGGAAAGATTTTGATTTGTTAAGCACACATGGACAAGGTTTTATTGAAGGTAATACCTGGAATTACAGCTTATATGTGCCTCATAATCCTACAGAGATGATTGCGACCAGGGGTGGTAAGGACCGTTTTTCTAAACACCTGGATTCTTTATTTACCATGCACCTGCCAGATGAATTCTTCGCAGAAACAGAAGATATAACCCGTGAGGGTATTATCGGGAATTATGTTCACGGCAATGAACCAGCCCACCATGCAGCGTATCTCTATAATTATACCAATACCCCATGGAAAACACAGGAAAGGGTGCGCATGATCTTAAAGAAAATGTACCGTCCAACGGCTGATGGATTGGGTGGGAATGATGACTGCGGACAGATGAGTGCCTGGTATATATTCAGCTCTTTAGGTTTTTATCCGATGGCCCCAGGTTCTCTGCATTATGAATTGGGTAGTCCGGCGGTGGTGAGTGCCACCATTAACCTCGATAACGGTAAAAAGTTTTCGGTGAAAGCTAAAAATCAGGGTGATAAAAATGTGTATGTGGATAAAGTCATCCTGAATGGAAAGGTACTGGACCGCAAATACATTACCCACGAGGAGATTACTAATGGTGGCGAGTTGCAGTTTGTGATGACAGCCAGACCGAATAAAAAACAACCGAAATGAAGTCAGGTAAAATAGGTTGGTTCTTGTTTCTTTGGTTGTTATGGGCAAATGCTGCCTTTTCGCAGCAGCTGGACTATGCCAAAAAAGTGGTGGAAACATTGGCTTCCCCGGCTTTGAAGGGACGGGGTTATGTAGAGAACGGTGATCAGCTTGCCGCTGCATTTATCGCTAAAGAATTTGAAACGGCAGGTTTGCTTCCTATCAATAAGGGCTCCTACTATCAGGATTTTAATTTGCCGGTTAACACCTTTCCAGGTAAGGTAACAGTTAAACTAAATGGCCAATTACTCCAAACGGCGGTTGACTATCTGGTTGATGCTGCGAGTCCTGCAGTTAAAGGCAATTTTAAAGTGATCGCTGTAAAGCGGCGTGATATCAATAGTCTTGAAAAACTTAAGTCGCTGGCACAGTTGGCCAGGGAATCTTTTATCCTACTGGATAACAGGCCGGCTGAAAATGAGGGTAAGGCGGAAAAAGAGATCATTGCTGCACATATCGCTGCTTTGAGGAACAGTGTGGAACTTAGTTTCAAAGGTCTCCTGTTATTTTCTGAGGAAAAGCTAACCTGGACTACCCTTCCTTTTCAAAGTATCAGGCCGGTGATCACCATCAATAAAAAAGGTCTCGATCCTGCCGCTATCAAAAGCATATCGCTGGATATAGAAGTGAAATTTGATCCTGCTTACCACACCAGGAATGTAGCAGCTATGGTTAAGGGAACAGCTGCTTCAGATTCTACGTTAGTGCTCACGGCACATTATGATCACCTGGGGTTATTAGGTTCAAAAACGTATTTCCCTGGAGCAAATGATAATGCCAGTGGTGTTGCCATGTTGCTTAGCCTGGCGCAGTATTATGCAGCACATCCTCCAAAATGCAATATGGTTTTCCTTGCATTTTCAGGCGAAGAAATTGGCCTGCTTGGTTCAAAAGCCTTTATACAACAGCCGTTGATCGATTTAAGTAAGATCAGATTTCTGGTCAATTTTGACCTGGCAGGTACAGGGGATGAAGGTATTAAAGTGGTGAATGGTACAAAGTTTAAGGCTCAGTTTGATCTGTTGCAACAGCTGAACCAGCAACATCAATTGCTTCCAAAGGTGGATATCAGAGGAGAAGCTTGTAACAGCGACCACTGCCTTTTTTATGCACAGGGAGTGCCTTCCTTTTTTATCTATACACAAGGTGGTATACAAGCCTATCATGACATTTATGATAAGGCAGAAACATTGCCTTTTACGAAATTTGAGCCTTATTTCGAGCTGATGGTAAAGTTTTTTGATAGTGGGTTCTAGTAAAGGTCCTATATTTGGCTCCCAGAAATTAAAACAATGGTCTGCAATAAATTTGTTATCTCTGGTATCGTATTCATGGGCTTTTTCAATGCTGCTTCTGCCCAAAACCAACCCATGCCTTCATCAAAAAGCGATACAGTTAATATCCTGAATGAGGTTATGGTACAGGAAAACAGGATACAGCTTCCTTTTTCCCAGCAAAACCGTAACATCTGGATCATCGACCAGGAAAAGATCAAGACTTTGCCTGTGAGGTCAGTGAGTGAGTTGTTAAGTTATGTATCGGGGATAGACGTTCGTCAGCGTGGGCCTGGTGGCGCGCAGGCAGACATCAGTATCGATGGTGGCACTTTTGATCAGACTTTGGTACTGCTCAACGGGATGAAGGTTTCAGACCCGCAAACGGGCCATAATATGATGAACCTGCCGGTGACACTAGCTGATATTGATCACATTGAAGTGATCCGTGGTTCCGCTTCCCGGATATATGGTATCAATGCTTTAACAGGAGCGATTAATATTGTTACCAAAACTGCACAGAAAACAGGTGTTACTGCTAATTTGTTTGCGGGGAGCAGTTTCAGCAAGGATGAAGTTTCCGGTAATACCTATGCCAACTATGGCATCCAGGCGAGGGGGAATTTAGTACATAAAGGGGGATATCATTCCTTGTCGGTAGCACAGGAAGCGGGAAATGGCTATCGATTTAATACCGCATTTAACAACCAGAAGATTTTTTACCAGGGGCAATTGCCTGTAGGGAAGCGTGATCAGCTGGATATCATGTCGGGTTATACGCACAATAATTTTGGGGCGAATGCCTATTATTCTGCTCCGGGTGATATCAATAGTGAAGAAACCGTTAAAACGCTATTGGCGGCGGCCACTTATTCAACGAAGCTAAGGGAGAACTGGACCTTTAAACCGAGAATCAGTTACCGCCATAATGTCGACGATTACCTGTATATTAAACAAAGTCCGGATAAATTTCACAACCACCATCAAACCAATGTTTTTGATGTGGAACTGAACAATACCATCCAGACAAAGATAGGGACCTTTGGTATTGGCTTAGAAGGAAGGACTGAACAGATGAACAGCACCAACCTGGGTAAACGTGATCGCCGCAATGCGGGGGTTTTCGGCGAATATAAATTTGCACCCATTGACCGGGTACTGATCAACCTTGGGGCCTATGCCAATTACAATTCTGATTATGGCTGGCATGCTTTCCCGGGTATGGATGTAGGCTATAACTTTTACGAAAACTGGCGGGTGTTCGCCAACCTGGGAACAGGCCAAAGGTTGCCGACTTTCACCGATCTCTATTATAAAGGCCCTACCAATATTGGAAATGACAGGCTGCGGCCGGAAACCTCCACTTATGCGGAAGGTGGATTGAAATTTAACAATGAGCGGCTGGTGTTCAATGCGAGTTATTTTTCAAGAAGGATTAACAATTTCATTGACTGGGTGAAGGCAATACAGGCAGAACCCTGGAAACCGGAGAACTTTAGCCAGGTGAATACCCAGGGATTT
This sequence comes from Pedobacter immunditicola, assembly GCF_037482985.1. Classification (NCBI taxonomy): domain Bacteria; kingdom Pseudomonadati; phylum Bacteroidota; class Sphingobacteriia; order Sphingobacteriales; family Sphingobacteriaceae; genus Pedobacter; species Pedobacter immunditicola. The sequence continues at coordinate 153,759 of NZ_JBBHKC010000005.1, forward strand.
ACGATCAGCGCGGACTACAAGGTACAGACGGCATCGACCCTTTTTACAAGCCTGAGGTTAGGTGCATCCTATACCCATCTAGACCCAAGCTTTAAAACGACACTATCTTCAGCTATCCTTTCACGTTATGCGCTTGAAAGTTTGAGGAATCAATTGAGTGGTACCGTCAATGCGGAATTTTCTGAATTACTGGCCTTAACGTTAGCCGCACGTTACCAGGAAAGGATTAATTATAAGTCATATACCGTATTAGATGCCAGGCTTGCCTTTAAGCAACCGAAATACAGTATTTATGTAGATGCGGCCAATATTTTTGATGTTCAATATATTGAAGCAGGTGCAGTGCCCATGCCTGGGTCATGGTTTACTTTAGGGATAAAAACAGCGATTTAAACGATCCCCTTTTTGACGAGCAGGAATTCATCACCACCTAAATCAAGGTAACCATATTCATAACAGAATATATAGGTATGGCCCTTCCTGGTGAGGTGAGTCTGGGTATGGAACTGTAAATTTAAACCGGCAGCGATCAATTTGTTTCTATTGATCCTTGTTTTTCCATCCGGGTTAAAATCAGCCAGTATTTGCCGGTTTTTCTTTAAAATCAGGTTTACATTCTTAGTTACACTAATTTCCTGTGTTTTGGTACGGTTATAAAAGCTGCTTCTACATTGGTCATCACAAAACTTTTTATCTGCCCTGCCTTTCACAGGCGTATTGCATTCCCTGCATAACTTTTCCATAATATAGCTTTTGTCTATCTTTAATTAAAGCTATGTTACTTAAATGATAAAGTGGTAATAAACATTTAAATACGTATGTAAACGTTTACTATACGGTAAGGCTAGATTTCATGATCATCTTTGTTCTGTCAGCAGCTAGCAAAGACCGCTGATTTTATTTCTTCACTTAAAATTTATTTTATGAGCAACGTGAAAAACAGTGTACGTTTAACCGGATTCGCAGGCACAGATCCTGTAATAGTAGATTTCGCTAATCAAAAAAGACTGGCAAGGGTAAGTCTTGCTGTCAATGAATCTTACAGGAATAGTTCAGGTGAGTTGGTCACCCAAACGCAATGGGTAAACCTTGCGTTTTGGAATAAAAAAGTGGAGTTGATTGAAGGGCTGGTGAAGAAAGGAACAGGCTTTAGTGTAGAGGGCAGGTTAACCACCCAGAGTTATAAAGATAAAAAAGGAGAGCCACGTTTCACTACTGAAATAGTGGTCAACACCGTAGAGATGATGACGGCGGCGCCGGTGCCGGTGTGTTAGATCAATACCAGGCTGCAGCTTCAATTGAAATGGTTGAATACTTATTTCATTAAAATAACTGCAGCCTGATATTTACACTTTGTTACCTGATTTTAAGCGCCAGGCCAGCATAGAAGTTCCTTCCGGCTGCAGCATTATAATACCTGCCTCCAAAAGCGTTTAAATCATTACCCAGGCTATAGGTTTTGTCTAACAGGTTATCTGCGCCAACATAAACTTCAACAGGAAAGTTCGCTATTTTCAAATTCTTCCAGCCAATTTTTGCCTGTACTAAATGGTATGAATCTGCGATGACGGTGTTGGCATCATTGAGTGGAATTTCTGCGGTGTAATTATGCTGGGCAAATAGGTACCATCCATTTTTAAACTGTAGATCAGCGCTGCTGAGTAGGATGTTTTTGGGTACGCCGGTTAAACCATTTCCGTTGTAATTTACCTCCCTGTCAAAATAATCACTGAACTCAAAATGGCTTAACGTATAGGCGTTCCTTAGTTGCAAGCCTCTAACGAATCCTGAAGATCGGGCAGGAATTAGCCATGCCGATACTGCGGTTTCCAATCCCCATTGTTTGGTTCCGCCTGCATTAATGAAGTATTCCGTGTCATTTGCATTTAAACGCCTCACAATGGCGCTTTTTAAATTGTAATAAAAGCCGGTCACATCGATGAAGATCCTGTTTTGCAAGGCTTCATATTTAAAGCCGGTTTCATAGTTCCAGCCATATTCAGGTTGCAAGTCTACATTGATCACATTGTCTGAAGCCCTTACTTCCGAAAGGGTAGGTGGGGAATAGCCCTTGCTGATGGAAGCATGTAACGAAAACTGCCGACTGGCCAAATAGGAAAGTGCCACCCTGGGCATGAACTGTACATCGAAGTTGTTCGTCTTTTTTGCCACCTGCACCGGTGCGAAACTTTGGTAGCGGTAACCATACAAATTGGCGCTTCCGGAGATTTCCAGCAGCCATTTATCGAGGTAATCAAAGTTAAGGTGTACAAAGGCAAAGTTTGACTTCGCCCATAACTTATCTGAAGCTTGGATGGCACCGCGGGTGCCAAAATTATTATCGAAATTATCAAAGTCAGTGCTAGTTTGCATGCTTTCCAATCCGACGTTGAACTTCATATCCAACGCATTTGCCCTTCGTTCATATTCCAGGTAAGTGCGTAAGCCCAGGGTGAATTCTTTGCGGTGCTCGTAATTGGTGGTAAAGGGATTTTTAAAATCCGTATAAGAAGTAAACAGGGAGGCAACGTGTTTAAACTGCGGACTGATTTGCCACTCGTTAGAGAGCCCGGCATAACCTGTTTTGCTGTAAATACCGGCCATTTGTTCCATAGCGCTGGGGGTCGCTGCCGTGGCTGGCCTCGATAATTGTGGGTTTGCGGCAAACTGGGCGGCATTTAAACCACCGGGTGTATTGTAATGCAGGTCCGAATAAAACAACAATGCTTTTAAGTTTGCTGAGGGGGTATATTTGTATCGTTGCAACACCTGGATATAATTTCGGTCCATACCACTGTGCTCCCGGTAACCATCGCTTCGCTGGTAAGCCTGGCTAATGCTCAGTTCGTAATTTTTCCATTTCTTGCCAAGCTGAATATTCTCCTGAAAAAGACCATAAGAACCACCCTGGGCTTTAAAGCTAATTAAGGTGCTGTCGCTGGCAGGTAGTGACGCGGGGTTGATTAGTACCACGCCGCCGGAGTTGGCACCGAAAATACTGCTTTGAGGGCCTTTGAGCACTTGCACACTTTGAATGCTGTTTACATCGAGGGCATTGAGGTAACTGCCGCCACCGGCATCTGTTAGCGGGAACTCATCAAGGTATATTTTTACATTCCTGATCCCAAAGGGAGAACGCAGCAAACTGCCACGTATGGAAAGGCGGTAACTTCCCGGTGATCTTTCTTCCATTCTTACCCCTGCAATGGTGTTCATCGCCGGCACCAGGCTTATGCCTGACTGTTGTTGAAGGGTTAGGCTGTCAATCAGGCCGAAGGCCCCTGTTGATCTTAGTAAGGGTTGTGCTGAAAAGTAAGGCCGAATAATGACTTCTTTTAGTTTTTTACTTGAATCAGGATTAATCTGGGCAATGCCCGCAAAAGATAAAAGAGAGAGTACTGGGATCAGAAGTAGTTTCATTAAGGATATATTTGTCTTTTTTATGTAGGAAGCGATCAAGAGCAATATTTTTCTCCGTTATTATTGTTATTTAATTGTAATCAAGAACTCGCAAGCCCGGTTCATATCGGTTGTCGAATATATGCTTATTTCGTCAGTAAATAATTTGTTTTTTAAAGGTTTGAAGCTATCATAAGCTTGTTCATTCATTATTTAGAGGCAACCCTCCAGATGATGTTACTTACATCGTCGGCGACCAGCAAAGCACCGTCTTGAGCTACAGCAACACCCACTGGGCGGCCGTAAACTTCACCTTTATCAAGGTCTGCAATAAAACCGGTCAGGAAATCCTCCATTTCGCCTGATTTAACGCCCGCTTTAAAAGGAATAAAGGCTACTTTATACCCTACAAGCGCAGATCGGTTCCATGAACCATGCTGGCCGATAAAGGCACCACCCTGGTATTTAGCAGGAAACTTATCGTCTGTATAAAAAGTAAGTCCTAAGGTAGCCGTATGTGCTCCGACAGCAATATCAGGCACTACTGCTTTTTTAACCAAATCCGGCTGTTGGCCTTTGAGCCGTGGGTCTTCATGCTGACCGAAATAAGAATAAGGCCAGCCATAGAAAGCGCCTTTTTTAACACTGGTAATGTAGTCTGGAACCAGGTCGTCACCTAATCCGTCCCTTTCGTTCACGGCGGTCCACAAGGCTTTTGTTCCCGGCGCCCAGGCCATACCCACCGGGTTTCTCAGGCCACTTGCAAAAATGTTCTCACCAGTGCCATCAGGGTTTATTTCTAATATATTAGCTCTTCTTTTCTCGTTCTCGATCCCGTTTTCTGCTACATTGCTTCCCGAACCTACCGAGATATATATTTTAGAATTAGCTTCATTAGCGATTAAATTCCGGGTCCAATGGTTATTGTAACCACCTGCAGGCAAGTCAATAATTTTTGTGCCCTTGCCGGTGATCTTCGTATCTCCGGTATTATAGGGGAATCTCCAAACCCCATCCGTATTGGCCACAAAAAATGAACTGCCGATGATCAGCACACCATAAGGCTGATTTAGATCTGTAAGAAATGCCGATTGGACATCTGGTTTGCCGTCGTCATTGGTGTCTCTGAATAAATGGATGGTATTGGCGCTGGAAAGCGCGACGAGGACATCGCCATTTGGGGCGATGTATATATTTCTTGGATTTTTAATTTTTTCAGCAAACCTAGTTACTGTAAATCCTGCCGGGGCTACCGGGGTTTTCCCTGCAGGCCAGCCGATGACTTTACTGAATTTCGATTTAGTAGCATTGGTATCAGGAGCGGGGAGGACGAGGTCCTGCGCAGAAGAAGCTTGAACTGAGTCTGAATTTCCCGCAGACTGCTGGTCGTTGGAGCCACATGCTATCATTAATGGTAAAATGGCGGTCAAAAGGGCTGCTTTTTTCATCAGTATATAATTTGTTTTTTAAAGGTGATGAAGCTATCATGAGCAATATTCATTTCTATTTGTGAGTGTTTGCCCATGATGGTTTCATTTATTTACATGCTAACAATTAATTTAAAAAGATGTTTAGTCAAAAAAAAGCCGCTTCTGCTGAAAACAGAAACGGCTTTTAAAATATAATAAGAGTTACCTTAAGAAGGTAATCAGTTTTATTTAGCTAGTTTAGCTTGTAAATTCTCATCTATAGCAGCTAAGAATTCTTCAGTATATAAGTAATGTTTACCATGTTCAACTTTATTGCCATGGATACAAACTGCTAAATCTTTTGTCATTTTACCACTTTCTACAGTTTCGATACATACCTGCTCTAAAGCATGACAGAAGTCAATTAATTCCTGGTTGTTATCTAGTGTGCCACGGAATTCCAAACCTCTTGTCCATGCAAAGATAGATGCGATTGGGTTGGTAGATGTTGGTTTTCCAGCTTGGTGTTCACGGTAGTGACGGGTAACGGTACCATGGGCAGCTTCAGCTTCCATCGTTTTTCCATCTGGTGTAATTAATACAGAAGTCATTAAACCTAAAGAACCAAAACCTTGAGCTACGGTATCAGACTGAACGTCGCCATCGTAGTTTTTACAAGCCCACACAAAGTTACCATTCCATTTTAAGGCGGAAGCAACCATGTCATCGATTAAACGGTGCTCATAAGTAATTCCAGCTTCATCAAACTTAGCTTTAAAGTCTTTCTGATAGATTTCTTCGAAGATATCTTTAAAACGTCCATCGTATTTTTTTAAGATGGTATTTTTTGTGGATAAGTATAAAGGCCATTTTTTACTTAAAGCCTGGTTGAAACAAGCGTTAGCAAAACCTATGATACTTTCGTCAGTGTTGTACATTGCTAAAGCAACACCGTCACCTTTGAAATTGTAAACATCAAACGATTGTACTTCACTGCCATCTTCAGGTGTGAAAGTTAAGGTTAACTTACCTTTGCCTTTGGTCACTAAATCAGTCGCACGATATTGATCTCCAAAAGCATGACGGCCAATGCAAATAGGGGCAGTCCAGTTTGGAACTAAGCGTGGAACATTGCTCATTACAATTGGTTCACGGAAAACAGTACCATCAAGAATATTACGGATGGTTCCGTTAGGTGATCTCCACATTTGTTTTAAATTAAATTCTGTAACGCGCTGCTCGTCAGGAGTTATAGTTGCGCATTTAATACCTACGCCATATTTTTTTATAGCTTCAGCTGCATCAATCGTTACCTGATCATTTGTTTCATCGCGGTATTCAACACCAAGATCATAGTATTTAATATCAAGATCCAAATAAGGAAGGATCAATTTATCTTTGATGAATTTCCAAATGATACGAGTCATTTCGTCACCATCTAACTCTACAACGGGCTGGCTTACTTTAATTTTTTGTACAGACATATTATGGATTCAATTTAAATTGATTAGATAAGAATACAAATATAGAAAATTTGAGTTTATAGCCTTGACTTCTGCGAAATTCTGAAACAATTAAAGTTATCATAACGTTATGATGATAAAACTTATAGGATATGAACACCGATGACAAAAACCGCCAAGCTAAAAAAGGATCGAATGATAAGATACACGATTCTGATTTAGGAGAAACACAGAATATCAAAAACCTTTCTTTTGATAAAGAGAAAAATAGTTTTGAAATTGATGTCAGGAGTGATGATAAAGATTACGACCATCCTTTGCCATATGACACAACCGCTGCTAACGGTGGCGATGATAACTCAGACTATGATGAAGCGAATCCTTATATAGGCGACGAATATGCAAGGAAAGACGAACAGGCAGAAAACGAATTAGGGGAACTGGGAATGCATGTGGATGATGGAGACATCGTAGAACTTAACCCGGAGGATGAATATTTGGCTCAAACGCCTGAAGATGAAAGGACCGATCTTGATGAGGAAGGTTACCCTATTAATGATGCTCCACCAATGCCCTGAGCTTAGGAGTTGATATCCAGGTTGAATAGTTTACGCATTTCTTCAAGCTGCGGGTTCTTTTGCACCAGGTATTGATATTTTTCGTTACTGGTGTATAACCTGTTTTTTAACTGCCGTTCCACTTTCCTGGTCACAAGGTTTAAATTGAAATTTTTCAGCTGTGTCCGCAGGAAGTTTAAAAAGTAAACCTGTTCATCCTGAAGTATACTTTCCTGGATTTTATTTTCTATCAGGATGGTAATTTCTTCATTTTCTAAAATAGGGTCATTGCTGGTCAACAAGGTGAAGACGTTGATTTTGCCTTCGTCTTTGGCTTTGTGTGCATATAAATTCCACAATTCTACCAGTTGTTCAAAACTGAAGGGCTCTTTGTCATTTCCATCAATATATTTTGGCTCCTTATTTTCAACCTCACCCGAGGCCATACTTTCCAAAGCTGTAAGTGAAGGAATCAGCGTTGAAGTTCCACTATTGGCTGCTTGTGGTGTCAAAACAATTTTACCTGTTGGTGCGGCGCTGCGCTGTTGAGCTGGGGCCTGTTGTGCTATGACTTGTTTTTCTGCGGCGGCGCCAGGTGCTAATGGAATTGGAGGTAATACGGGGGTTGAAAGTGAAGTTGTTTGTGCAGACGGTACTGAAGCAACAGGAGGAGCAGCCATGATGGGTTGTGCAGCTTTTTGAACCGGTATTTCTGTTGCTATTGCGGCAGGTTCAGGTTTGCTGTCAGTTTTTTTTTTAATCTGATCTGTATCAGTTAAGGCATTTGCATGGGGTAATTGGGCAAGTTGCAATACCGATGGGATGTGACACATCTTTATCAAAGCCAGTTCTACCTGCAAACGTTGATTCTTGCTGTTTTTATAAATCAGGTCACATTGATTGGCAAGGTTAAGTGCCGTTAATATGAAAGATACAGAGGTGCGTTGGCTTTGTTCCAGGTACTTTTGCTTGATATTCTCACTCACCTCTAAAAGCTTGATGGTTTGCGGGTCTTTGCCTACTAATAAATTACGCAGGTGACTTGCCAAGCCATTGATGAAATTATTGCCATCAAAACCATTGTTCAATATTTCATCAAACAGCACTAAAGCCTGGCTTACATCTGCAGTGGTTAAATAGGTGGTTAACTTGAAATAATAATCGTAATCCAGGATGTTGAGGTTGTCGATCACCGATTTGTAAGTCAGGTTTTTATTGGTATAACTTACGATCTGGTCAAACATGGACAATGCATCTCTTAAACCACCATCTGCTTTCTGCGCAATGATGTGGAGTCCATCTTCTTCGACAGCGATGTTTTCACGCTGGGCAATGGTATTTAGGTGTGAGGCGATGTCTTCCACCTGTATCCTGTTGAAATCAAAGATCTGGCAACGCGATAAAATGGTTGGCAGGATTTTATGTTTTTCTGTAGTAGCTAAGATAAAAATGGCATAGGAAGGCGGCTCTTCTAAAGTCTTCAGGAAAGCATTGAAGGCATTTGCAGATAGCATATGCACCTCATCAATGATATAGATCTTGTATTTTCCGGCTTGTGGCGGTATACGTACTTGGTCTATCAGACTTCTGATGTCATCTACCGAGTTGTTTGAAGCCGCATCAAGTTCATGAAAGTTAAAAGAGTGGCCAGTTTGAAAAGAAACACAGGAATCACAAACACCGCAGGCTTCCTGTTCTGGAGTAATGTTGTAACAGTTAATTGTTTTTGCCAGAATACGTGCACAAGTGGTTTTGCCAACACCACGCGGACCGCAAAAAAGAAATGCCTGCGCCAGCTGGTTGTTTTTGATAGCATTTTTTAAGGTTCCGGTAATATGATTTTGCCCTACAACGGTATCAAACGTTGATGGGCGGTACTTACGGGCCGATACTATAAAATTTTCCATTCGATACGAAATTATAAAATATTTATATAGTGAGGGGGTTTTTATGTTAAAAATAAAAATATCTTTGGCCTTTAAATTTTTAACCCTCTCATGAAAAAATTTCTTTCATTATTTGTTTTCTTTGTTCCCTTTCTTTCTTTTGCACAATCTAATTTTCAACCAGGGTATATGATCAACGCCCAGGGAAATACCATTAAGGGTTATATAGATTACAAAGAACGCAGCTTAAACCCTTCGGATTTTAAATTCAAGCCGACCAGTGATAGTGAAACAAAAAAGTATGATTTAACCAGTAGTCTTGGTTTTGGGATTGATGGACTAGAGACGTATCAGCGGTTTGTTGTTGATATCAGCATGAGCAAAGAAAATAACACTAATCCATACCATGGATTAGATACCTCATTAAGAAGGGATACTGTCTTTTTAAAGGTATTACAAAGTGGTGAAAATGTAATATTATATGCTTATCAGGATTTACTAAAGAAGAGATTTTATATTCTGGATAAGTATAATAAAACACCTGAGGAGTTAAAAAGAAATATATATATCAGAGATGGAAACAGACCAGTTGTTGTAACTGATAACCAATTTGTGAGGCAATTACAAGATATTAAGAGAAGAAATAATCCGGATAAAGCAATAGATGAGGGCAAATGGATGGATATTCGTTATTTGGAAAGTGATCTTACTAAGGTTGCCGCTGCAATCAACAAACAGGAAATTGTGCAATCGAAATTTGCTGCGACAAGGTTTTTTATAGGAGCAGGCCTAAATATCAGTAAAGCAAAGTACAGCGGTGAAAATGCACTTGCAGGCGACGGCGCCGTAAATAAAACTTCTTATTTGCCTTTTTTAGCTGTTGGCATTGATCTGTTTGCCAATCCAGCTATTAAAAAAATAATTTACCGAGCAGAGCTTTCATTTTTAATGGGCAAATATGAAATGTTTAATGCCGTTGATATAGGTTCGAGCAAAAATGGCGAAGTTATTAAAGCTGAACATGTTTTTAATCAATACACGGCGCAATTAACGCCGCAAATGATCTTCAATCTGTATAACACCAATAAGTTGAAATTTTTTGCCTCTGCTGGTTTATCTTTAAACTTATCTAATTATGGTAAAAATACAGGCAAAAATATCCCTACTGTAAATGATCATGGTGACGTAATAATTATTAATGGGGACGATCATGTAGAGTTGATTAATTTTAATTATTCGGCACGTGTAAATGCAGGCTTAGTTCTTAACAACCGGTTGGAATTGTCTGCAGGTTATCATTTACCTTCTGCAGTTACACAGTACTTAGCATATAACATTGTCATACAAAGACTAACCTTTGGCGTTAATTTCTTGATTAATAAAGATTAATATCAAATTACCCCTTTTAGTAATAAATATTATTTGTTACATTTGCAACCCCATAGTAAATGATGGGAATGAATTATTAATTAAATAAATAACAATGAATCAGTACGAAACTGTTATCGTTCTTACCCCGTTGTTATCAGACGAAGTAGCTAAAGAAGCAATCGCAAAATTTAGCAAAATCATTTCTGATAGCGGAGCCGAAATTGTTCAAGAGGACAATTGGGGTTTGAGAAAATTAGCGTATCCGATTGAAAAAAAAGCAAGCGGATTTTTCCACCTTACAGAGTACAAATCTTCTGGGGAATTAATTAACAAGTTGGAGTTAGAACTAAAGCGTGATGAGCGTGTTCTACGTTTCCTTACTGTAAGATTAGACCGTCATGCGGTTGCTTACAATGAAAAGAAACGTAGTGGTGCTTTTAACAAAAAACCTAAACAGGAGGCTTCAGTATAATGGCTAAAGATCAAATACAATATGTTACCGCTCCAAAAGTGGACGATAACAGAAAGAAATATTGCCGTTTCAGAAAAAATGGTATTAAATATATTGATTATAAAGACGCAAACTTTTTATTGAAATTCATCAATGATCAAGGTAAAATTTTACCTCGCCGTTTAACCGGTACTTCATTGAAGTTTCAACGTAAAGTGGCTCAGGCTGTAAAGCGTGCCCGCCACATTGGTTTGTTACCTTTTGTTGCTGACCAATTAAAATAGGAGCTGAGAGATGGAAATTATTTTGAAACAAGATATCAAATCCCTAGGGGAAAAAGATGATATCGTGAATGTAAAGCCAGGATATGGTCGTAATTACCTTATCCCTCAGGGATTTGGTGCTTTGGCTACCCCTTCAGCTAAAAAAGTATTGGCAGAAAACTTAAAACAAGCTGCTTTTAAACAAGATAAAATTAAGAAAGATGCTGAAGGTATTGCTGAGCGTTTAACAGACGTTAAGTTATCTATCGGTGCTAAAGCTGGTGAGACAGGTAAGATTTTTGGTGCAGTAAACACTATTATGATTGCTGATGCATTGAAACAACAAGGTTTTGATGTTGACCGTCGCCGTATTACTTTCGAAACTGAACCTAAATTTGTTGGTGAATATATCGCTAACTTAAACTTACACAAAGAAGTGAAAGTTAAAGTTCCTTTTGAAGTAGTAGCTGAATAAGCTATTCTTACTAAACATAAAAAAAGCGTTCTGAGACTCAGAGCGCTTTTTTTATGTCTTCGATTTTTACATGGTTAATAGCCTTCGCTTTCATTCATCATAAAGTGCCTTTCATATCTTCTTATGATCTTTTCTTTTTGTTTCTCGCTTCGTCGATTAGTTTTCTGATTTCCTCAATATCGCTTTTAGAGAAGCCATGCACCTCTACTTTATTGCCGGTTAAAAATAACCTGATCGTTGAGAAGCCAATCATGGGAGAATCCACTTCAATCGCAGTGATATCTTCATAGTTTAAGTATTTTGATTCCCCGCTAAAAACACCTGGTTTCTTGATTTCGATGTTATTTTCCTCCAAATGGATTTCCATAGGAAAAGTCTTATTACCTTCTGATAGTCTTGACGCTGTAAATTTCATATACAAATATATTTTAATAGATTGATAGTGACACTATCATCAGCTTACAGCTTACAAATATGAATTTATAAGCTATGACAGCTTCATTCCAATTAAAGCAAACTACATACCAATGAAACCATCTTCAGCGTAAGCTTTTTACTACCTTTGAGCACAATGGCACAAATAAGACGCTCAGCTAAGAAAACATCCAAGCCGCTCCTGAAAAGAATAAGCTCCCTGTTAAGTAAAATTCTAATATGGTTTTTATTGGTCAGTGTATTATGGGTATTAGTATACCGCTTTGTAAACCCGCCGATAACGCTTTTGATGATTGTGCGAAACCTAGAGCGGAAGGCTGATGGCAGGCCGTTTAAAACCAACAAGGAATGGGTAGATTTTGAAAATATATCAGATAACATGAAAAGGGCAGCTGTATCAGCCGAAGACCAGTTGTTTCTAACGCACATGGGTTTTGATTTGAAAGCAATTGAAAAAGCCTATGATAGTAACAACAAGGGTAAAAAAATCAAGGGCGGCAGCACCATCTCGCAGCAAACAGCAAAAAACGTATTTCTTTGGCCAGGACGTTCCTGGTTACGAAAGGGCTTTGAAGCCTATTTTACCCTACTGATAGAGATTTTATGGAGCAAAGAACGCATCCTTGAAGTTTACCTTAATGTCATTGAAATGGGTGACGGAATTTACGGGGCCGAAGCTGCGGCACAGGAATATTATGGGAAATCATGTAAATCCCTGACCAGAGCCCAGGCCGCACTCATTGCTGCCTGTTTCCCTAATCCATTGCGCTGGAGCCCTGAAAAGCCGACTAAATATATCAGACACAAGCAATCTTTAATTATGAAGAATATGAGACGATTGGGGCCATTAGATTTCTAATTTTTCACTATCTTATACTAATTATCATACCTGTCTTTTAACCACATAAACATGAAACGCTTATTGAACCACTGTTTGATTTTACTGTTGTTATCGGTTTCCCTGAGCCTACAGGCGCAGGAGAAATATGTGATGGTCGTTCATGGTGGGGCTGGGACGATCTTAAAGAAGAATATGTCCCCGGAGATGGAGAAAGCCTATATAGAGGTGCTTACCATGGCCTTACAAACCGGGTATAAGGCTTTGAAATCAGGCAAGACAAGTATAGATGCCGTAGAAGCTACCATTCATATCCTGGAAGATTCTCCGTTATTTAATGCTGGAAAAGGGTCTGTTTTTACCCACGAAGGGAAAAACGAAATGGATGCTGCTATTATGGATGGCAGAACAAAAATGGCGGGGTCAGTTGCCGGGGTATATACGATAAAAAACCCTATATCTGCCGCCCGGGCGGTGATGGAAAAATCTGAGCATGTGATGATGGTGAGCCGTGGTGCAGAGATGTTTGCCAGAAGAGTAGGGCTAAAGATCGTTGATCCCTCCTATTTTTACACCAAAGAGCGCTGGGAAGGATTAAAACAAGCTATTAAGCAAGATTCCATTAAGGCAGTCATCGATCGAGCGAGTAAAGGGGTGAAGGCAGGATCAGCGAATCATGATGATAAATTTGGCACTGTGGGCGCGGTGGCGCTGGATCAATCGGGTAACCTTGCTGCAGGAACATCCACGGGTGGTATGACGAATAAAAAGTATGGCAGGGTAGGTGATGCGCCCATCATCGGTGCGGGTACTTATGCCAACAATGCAACTGCAGGGATATCATGCACTGGCTGGGGAGAATATTACATCAGGAACGTAGTGGCTTATGATATTTCGGCCATGATGGAATATAAAAACATGACTGTGGCGGCGGCTGCCAAAGCTGCTATAGAAAAGGTGGGTGATATGGGTGGTAATGGAGGACTAATCGCTTTGGATAAAAAGGGCAATGTGACCATGCCTTTCAACACGGAAGGTATGTACAGAGGAACTGTAACTGAAAATGGAAAAATCGAGGTATTGATCTATAAATAAGCTATCCTGAAGAAGACCAGCCGGGAAATACATTTCCCGGCTGGTCATTTCAAAATATGTTGATTGAATTATAACAAGTGCGCGAATACCGAATTATGCCAGCTTTTTTCGAAAGGTACTTCCCACTTATTTTCAAACTCTTCCAAGGTTTGAACCATGTTGTTGAAGACGATGGTTTTAGGGCCAATCTTTTTGATGTTAATTAAGGTTTCAAAGTCTTCCTTGTTCGTAACCACCACTTTATCATCTATTTTGTAGCCCATATTGAACCTGTTCAACAGATCCACATGAAAGGCTTGTTCAATTTCCCTAATGATCCGGATAGAAGAATCAATTGAACATCCGGTCACATTTGCAGCCCCTTCATCAACAGTAATAACAATGAAAAAATTGTATATAACTTCTGCTTTAGCGTCCAACTGATGCCCATGGGCTTTCCATTGTTCCGTAAAAACATTTAGTCGCTGTTGAATTGCTTCAACCTCTTTTTCCGTGAATTCACGGTCGCTTTGGTATACCCAAACTCTGGAATGTGGAGAAAAACTCATGTTACAAATTTAACATTTTATTTAAATTATAGTAGGTAAATGGTAAAGCAATGGAAAAGTTTACAAAAAGCTTAAAGTATTGTGCCATAGGTGCTTTTGGACTGGTTTTATGCTCCTTCTGTACTTTTAACATATTAGCTGATGAAGCCTTATATCTGGAGAAAAAGCTGACGGAACATTACGATATCAGCCAGGAGGGACCTGGTATTTTAAGTTACGAACTTCAGGTTACCAACAGTGGTTTCTGTAGGTATAAACGTCATTATGCCGATGGAAAAACTGACTATTTTTCCTTCAATACCGTTAAGTTTAAAAGGATGGATTACAGTGGAACAAACAAAAGAGGGCGGTTATTTTTGTACACCATAAAAGATGATGTGATCGTACAAACCTTTAACGACAATAAAGGTGATATCGACAGTATGGCCACCTATTTATCTATCCCGCTGAAGGATATAAGATCAGCTGATCTAGCAGATTTAACTGAGAAGTTTCGGCAATTACATTTGAAATTGCAGTCGGCCCAATAGAAAACACCGGAGTTTCAATATACCGGGAAGCCACAATAATTTTAATGTCGCCAGCATGCGTTTCAAACAGGTTTTGCACCAGTTCTGGAGAATTGTTGTCTTTAGAAAGGTGTGACAGCAGCAGGTGCGTCATATGAGCTGGCTTATGCTCCATAAACAAATCCAGGGCCTGTTTATTGGAAAGGTGCCCTTGTCCGCCGCTGATACGTCTCTTTAAATAATAAGGATAACGACCGTTGTGCAGCATGTCTTCATCATAATTTGCTTCGAGGAAAGCGGCATCACATTGTTTAAAGTGCTTGATCAGTTCTTCACATACAATGCCAAGGTCTGTAAAGACACCAACTTTGGTGTCACCGCAGGCAATGATAAAACTATGTGGTTCGGCGGCATCATGTACTTTAGGGAAACCTGTGATGTTTAAACTTCCAATGGTGATGGTTTCAAAGCTGCGGAGGTGATGGATCTGCTCTGTTTTTATTTTGCTGAACTTGCAGTTTAACAATGTCCCCGGCGTAACGTAAACGGGAATATTGTATTTTCTTGCCATCACGCAAACACCCCTGATGTGATCAGAATGCTCATGAGAAATGAACAATGCTTTCACTTTAGACATCGAAAGGCCAAGCCTTTTCATCCTGATCTCCGTCTCTTTACAGGAAATTCCGGCATCAATGAGAATCGCTTCTTCGTTGTTGCCGACATAGTAGCAATTTCCGTTGCTTCCGGAATTCAAAGAGGTGATAAATAGTGTATTACAATCCATTTGCTCTGGCAGTAATTTCCGCAATATCCAATACCTTTACCTCGTCAGACTTGTCGCTCATTTTAACGCCATCACTTAGCATGGTCATGCAAAAAGGACAGGCAGCAGCAACAATCTGTGGGTTAATTTGTAGGGCTTCCTCAATTCTTTCGATATTGATGTCTTTAGCTCCTTTTTCAGGTTCCTTAAACATTTGTGCACCACCGGCACCACAGCATAAGCCATTTGACTTGCAGCGTTTCATTTCCACCAACTCTGCATCTAAAACTTCCAAAGCGCGGCGGGGAGCCTCGTATACACCATTTGCACGGCCCAGGTAACAAGGGTCATGGAACGTTATTTTTTTACCTTTAAAACTCTCACCACCTTCAGTTTTCAATTTACCCTCATCAATCAGTTGCTGGATCAATTGACTATGGTGGATCACCTCGTAATTACCACCCAGTCCGGGATATTCATTTTTGATGGTGTTGAAGCAATGAGGGCAGCCAGTTACGATTTTCTTGATGTCATAACCATTTAATATCTCAATATTGGTCATGGCCTGCATCTGGAACAGGAATTCATTCCCTGCGCGTTTTGCAGGATCACCAGTGCAACTTTCTTCAGTACCCAATACAGCATATTTTAAACCAACATGATGCAGGATCTTACATATATCGCGGGTAATTTTTTGGGCACGCTCATCATAGCTCCCGGCACAGCCTACCCAGAAAAGAATTTCCGGAACTTCGCCTTTAGCTACCATTTGTGCCATTGTAGGCACTTCAAAATTTAATTGCTCGCTCATCTTTCAGCTCAAATTTTTGTGTTAGTTTTCGTTAGCCCAATTCAAACGGTCGGACGGTGAATATTTCCATGGGGCGCCATTGTTTTCCACGTTCCCCATCATGGCATTCAGGCTGGCAGGAGCTTGAGACTCTTCCATCACCACATAACGCCTCAGGTCCATAATAATCGCTAAGGGATCAATGTTAACCGGGCAAGCCTGTGTACATGCATTACAACTTGTACAGGCCCATATTTCTTCTCTTGTGATATAATCATCCAACAGTGTTTTTCCATCGTCAAATCCTTTACCCGTTTTATCAATGTTAATACCCACTTCGGTTACCCTGTCGCGGGTATCCATCATGATCTTGCGTGGCGACAATAATTTACCGGTGATATTGGCCGGACAAACTGAAGTACATCTTCCGCATTCTGTGCAAGTATAAGCATTCATCAAATTAACCCAGGTTAAATCATTGACATCTTTTGCGCCAAAGCTGCTGGCTTCGGCAGGTTCAGGAGTAAAAGAAGGGTCCATCATCGCTTTAACCTCATTGGTTACGCTTTGCATATTATCAAACTCTCCCAAAGGTTTCAGCTTTGAAAACCAGGTATTAGGGAAGGCCAGCATGATGTGGAAGTGTTTAGAATAAGGCAGGTAGTTTAAAAAAACAAATATACCGATGATATGGAACCACCAGGAGCCTCTTTCTACTGCGATGAGCGCCGAAGCACTATCAGGCAATATGTTTTGCAGGAACTGACTCACTGGAAACGCACCGGCAAGCGTATAATGGTCCACGCCCAAGGCTTGCAATTTAGCATCAGCCGCATTCATTAATAAAAATGCAGACATGAGCAGAATCTCTGCGATGAGGATATAATTGGCATCAGATCTCGGCCAGCTGGTCATCTCGACACCACTGAACCTTTTCAATTTTAATATATTTCTGCGGATCAAAAAGATGACACATGCCACCCAGACGGTTAAGGCCAGGATTTCAAATGCACCGATGAGTCCGTTGTAAAGTGCACCTAGTCCGCCGAAAATGCGGTGTGTGCCAAAAACCCCATCGATCATGATTTCGAGAACTTCCAGGTTGATGATTACAAAACCTGCATAAACAAACAAGTGCAGCAGGGCGGGGATAGGGCGGAAAAACATCTTTGTTTGTCCGAATGCCACTTTCATCATCGTCATGAATCTTTCCTTAGGCCTGTCGAAGCGATCTTCTTTTCTTCCCAGGCGAATATTGCGAATTACTTTTTTCGCGTTAAAGCTAAATAAAGCTACAGCGGCAAGGGTAAGCGCTATAAAAAGAATTTGTGCTATCATTTTTCAAAAATATCTGTATGGTGGTGCTAAGATAAAACTTATTCCTGTAAACAATTTACTATGCATGCATAAAGGGGGTTTTTTAGGGTGTTTTAAAATTATTTTGATTTATTTTTAAATAAAGTTTGGAAGATTAAAAAAAGAAACTACATTTGCACTCCCAACAACGGGGAAATGGTTAACAAAATGACTGTTTAAATGTTGGTGCGGTAGCTCAGTCGGTAGAGCAAAGGACTGAAAATCCTTGTGTCGTCGGTTCGATCCCGACCCACACCACTTCAAAAAGCTTCAGAGAAATCTGGAGCTTTTTTTGGTTAAAAGGGGATTTGGCGGCCACCAGGTGTAGGTGAGCGATCCAGGATGGATAATGCACTTTTGCTTTAAATATCGCCTATAGACTACTTATTCTCCTTGCTTAAAGTGCTAATTTATAGCTGTGAAATTCATTAAGTGGTTATATAATTGAAAATTATATATTTGGTTAACCAGCCAAAAAACACCTTTTTCATTTAAACAGATGCCACCAACCTTCCCTCTATTTATAGGCTTTATATTTTATGTAGGATTACTGGCAATCTCAGTTGTCTTAAGTATTCCATTGCTATTTATGAAATCGAAAAGATTATTGGCATGGAAAATTGTTCTAACTATATTAATTTCTTTCCCTAGTTTAATAGCAGTTGTACTTGTGTTTTTTATAGCATTTTTTCCACCGGCACTTATATTTTTTTGGTTACTTAATGAAAAACACTCAACAAGCACCTTTGGAATTATCCTAACTATTATCGGATTCTTAATATTTATAGCCTTAATTGCGGTATGCTCTCTGTATTTGTGGTATTTTCTAAGTAATCTTCTTTATAAGCGGCTTGACAGAAAGCCAATTTCCGAGTTTTTAAATAGTGATAAAGTTTACAACTATGTTAAGCCACAATTAATCAGGCTAAAAATTATAGCTCGCTAATTTATTCTTTGCAAACATTGTTCTCAAGTTTAAAATAAAAAATAGTTAAACGATAATAATGAATGCAAAGCATTTATCCGTCAACTGATTGAGAGTATGTTGTTAGTTGGATACTGAGCTGTAGTTTTGGCGAGTTATAATACGTTTAATGAAGCTACGGCAGAATCGCTTATCTGATGCCATAACCCCAATTTTCCCCTTAATTGTATATTTAAATAAGAAATGTAGATATTTAGCGGCGTTAACATTAAACAAACAATTACTAGCTATTCAATTCGAAACATGAAATTACTAATTTCCTTAATTCTTCCGGCTTTAATGCTATCCGCAACATCAAGTTGTGGAATCAAACAGCCTGTCACAACTAATAATTCACCGTCTACGAACATTCCGGCAAAGACTACCATTAACAATCAAATCATCCCTGCAGCCGATCAATTAGAAGCCTACCTTCCTTTGTTAAAAGGCAAGAAAGTAGGGTTGATGGGAAATCAAACTTCAGTTGTTGGAAAGGAACACCTGGTGGACGTACTATTGAAAAATAAAGTTGACATTAAGTTTGCCTTTGCTCCGGAGCATGGATTTCGCGGAGATATTGAAAGAGGAGAAAAAGTAAGTAATGATTTTGATGCTAAAACCGGACTTCCTTTATACACGCTTTATGGAAAGAACGATAAAGCAGATTCTATCGTTAATTCTGTTGATGTAATGATCTTTGATTTACAGGATGTGGGTGCGCGTTTTTACACTTATATTGCTTCCATGCATCGCGTCATGCAACTTGCTGCCAATAATAATAAAAAAGTAATTGTGCTGGATCGTCCTAATCCAAATGGTGATCAAGTTGATGGTCCGGTAAGAAAGGACGATAAGTTTAAAGCAAACATCAGTTACCATAAAATCGCGATGATCCATGGTTTGACAGTTGGCGAATTGGCTAAAATGATCAATGGTGAAGGTTGGCTGGATAAAGGTAAACAGGTTGACTTAACCGTGATACCGGTTAAAAATTACGACCATAGCATGAAATATGATTTGCCGGTTATCCCATCACCAAGTTTACCTAATTATGCTTCCATACGTTTATATATGTCTTTGTGTCTTTTTGAAGGTACGGATATCAGTGTTGGAAGAGGTACTGATTGGCCTTTTCAGGTGATTGGTTATCCTAATCCTAATCTTGGTACATTTACGTTTACACCTGGTACTCGTCCTGGAATGGCTGCCCACGTGGAGCAACAAGGTAAATTGTGTTACGGGTTAGATTTAAGAAATGTTGATGCGGAAGCTGAGAAGTTCACCTTAAAATATCTTATCGATTTTTATCATAAATCTGGCTTGAAAGAGAAGTTTTTCGCGAGACCTGAGTTTTTTGATAAGTTAGCCGGTACAGACCAATTAAGAAAACAAATCTTGGCAGGAAAGACCGAAGCTGAGATTAAGGAATCCTGGAAAAAAGAGCTTTCTGCTTATAAAGAAATGCGCAAGAAGTATTTAATGTACCCGGATTTCGAATAAGATCAGAAATTCTGAATTAAGCATTCATAAAAATAAGAACCAAACAGAAATCGCCGATGAGGCGATTTCTGTTTTTTTATAAGCTATTGAGCCAGGGTAAAGCTGATTGGAATGTTATACTTCACCCGCACTGGCCTTCCATTCTGAATGCCAGGAGTCCAGCGTGGACTAGCCTTCAATACCCTGATCGCTTCTTCATCTGTGCCATCACCTAAGGCACGATCTACCTTTATATCCGTTAATTCGCCATTTTTCTCCACAACGAAAGACAAGAATACTTTACCCTGCGTATTCCTTTCTGCTGCCATTGGAGGATATTTAACCGACTTTTGTAAGTAAGCATAAAATTTATCCATGCCACCCGGAAAGCTCGGTTGGTTTTCAATATGGATCATGTTATAAACTTCGGTATCCTCAACAATTGCGGCTTGTTTCGGGCCATTCCCACTAGGACCTGCAATCACGATTTCTGCCTCAGGATCACCAGCAATGGTTTTTTGACCAGGATTGGCTTCTTTCAAATCTATAATTTGGGGTGGCTCTTCGGCAGACACCAAATGATCAGCCCTTACAATTGGCGGAGGAAATTTAACCTGAGCCTGCTTTGGCGGGGGTGGTTCAACTGGTGGCGGAGGTGGGGTGTCTGGGTTAACCGGCGGTGGCGGAGCTATTTGAGTAACTGTTGTCCCGTCCATTATTTCATCTGCAGAGGATGGCCCGTTGATTAGGCTAATGATTTTGGGCGTCAGAAACAAAAAAATAAATACAGTGCCCGCATATAGCAAGGATTTGGTGGTGTTTGAGCTGTTCTGTTTACGAAGCGCATAAGCTCCATAGCTCTTATTTTTTTGATCAAAAATAAGGTCCAGCCACTCTTCTCTGAATAAATCAATCTTTGAACTAAACATAGCGTTAAATGTTAAAGTAAATTATTTATTTTAAGTTAAGGATGTTAAGCGCTGTCCTTTTCCATAAGGCTTGCGGAAAGAAATATATGCTAAACACTCAGCATTCAAAGGGATATTGTTTATGAAGAATTAGCTTTATATTATGTTCCGAGTTGAGTGTTTAGTTTCTAAGCGACAAACGTGCACTAAAATAGGATTGGTACAAAACCTGGATATCTTATGGTAGAAATTAAAGGAAATGATTTAAAATGGGAATACATAAAATGAAATTAAAGTATATTATAACAACCGCACTGAGCTTATTGATAAGCTACACCGCTACATTAGCGCAGACACCGAAAGCGCAGATACCAAAAATTAAAAAAGCAATTTTAATCATTGTAGACGGTATACCGGCTGATATGATAGAAAAGGTGCATACACCGAATATTGATGGCATTAGTAAAGTAGGCGGTTATACACGAGCATATATGGGTGGAGAAAGAGGAGGGTATTCTGAAACGCCTACTATTTCGGCGGTTTGTTACACGAGTATGATTACAGGTACCTGGGCTAATAAACATAATGTATGGGGCAATGGAATTGAAAATCCTAATTATAATTATTGGACTATTTTTAGATTTCTAGAGGAAAGTAAGCCTGAAAGTAAGTTGGGCATTTATTCCACCTGGTTAGATAACCGAACAAAAATATTGGGAGCGGGAAAGCCTGAAACAAACCAGCTAAAAATGGATGTCAATTTTGATGGCTATGAGTTGGATACGGTGAGGTTTCCGCATGATAAAGTTTCCACACATATCAATTTAATTGATGAAGAGGTAACAAAGCAGGCTGCTCAAAGTATTAAAAAAGATGCACCTGATCTAAGTTGGGTTTACCTGCAGTACACCGATGATGCAGGACATCGTTATGGTGACGGTAAGGAAATGATCACTGCCATAGAAAAGGCAGATAGACAGGTCGGTGATATCTATAACGCGGTTAAATACAGGGAGCAGTATTTTAATGAAGATTGGTTGTTTGTGGTGGTTACTGACCATGGCAGAGATGTGGCCACCGGTTTGTCACATGGAAAGCAATCTGAGCGCGAGCGAACAATCTGGATTTCTTCAAATTCGAAAAAATTAAATCAACATTTCCATGCACACCAACCTGCTATGGTGGATGTGCTTCCTTCTGTTGCTCGTCATTTAGCTATCAATATTACCCAAGCTCAAAAATATGAACTGGATGGTGTTCCTTTTATTGGGGAGGTTTCCATTGCTGATCCAAAAGCTACAAAAGTTAAAAACAATATCATCGTAGAATGGACACCTTTTACCACTAAAGGCAAGATTAAGATTTTGCTTACGGCAACAAATAATTTTAAGGGAAAAGGGGTTGCAGGAAAAGATGATTACGTTTTGTTAGGTGAGTTTGATGTTTCAAAACGTAAGGCAGAGGTGTCTGTACCGAAGGTCTTGATGGGGAAAGAAATGTATAAAATTGTAATAGAAGGGGAGCATAACACCTTGAATAGGTGGGTGAAATGAACAGAATCACTACCCACCCCCGCCAAGCGCCCGGTAAAGTTCTACTGATGCAATCAGCTGTGCGGTACGGATCATCGCGAGCTCCAGTTCACTCTGCAAAGAATTACTTTGGGCAGTAATCACTTCCAGGTAGGTCGCCATTCCGTTTTTAAACAGCAGATCTGAATTCTTGACCGCCTGCTGCAGAATATTGACCCGCTGCAAAGAAGATGCATACTCCTGATCAAGTTTCTCTATTTTCACCAGTTCATCTGAAACCTCGCCCACAGCGTTTAAAACCGACTGCCGAAACTCGATCACCACCTTCTCGCGGTCAACCTTTGCGAGCTCATACTGCGTTTTAAGCTGCCTGCGATTAAAAATAGGTTGGGTGATCCCTCCCGATACGATACCAAATAAAGACGCCGGAATATTGAACCAGCTACTGGCCTTTAATGAATTTAAACCGCCGCTTGCAGAAATAACCAGGGAAGGATACATTTCTGCTTTGGCAACACCCACCTCGGCATTCGCCCTGCTTAGTGCCAGCTCAGCAATTCTCACATCAGGACGGATCCTGACCATCGCTGCCGGAAAGCCTGAAGGCAGTTTGCGGGGGAGTTTCATCCTTTCCAGGCTGGCCCGTCGCTCAATGGCTGCGGGCATTTTACCTGTGAGGATTTTCAGCGCATTCTCCTGAATATTCACCGCCTGCTCCAGTCTGGGAATCAATTGCACGGCGACAAGCTGTTGCGCTTCTGCCTGCTGAATAGCCAGCGAGGTTACCTGCCCGGCATCAAATTGCATTCGAATAATATTCAGGGTACTGTCGCTTAACAGCCTGTTTTTTCTGGCCACCTCAAGCTGGGCATCGAGCATCAGCAGTTGGTAAAATCCCTGCGCCACATTGGCGACAATGCGGGTCTGCAGCGCTTTCTTAGCTTCGTTGGTTTGAAGGTAGGTCGCAAGGGACGCTTGTTTCTGACGTTTAATTTTGCCCCAAATGTCAGCTTCCCAGCTTAAGCCCAAACTTGCCTCATAATCTTCGATATGTTTGGTGCTCAGAAACTGGCCAGAGCTTAACCCGTTTAAACTGTTGTCAGAAGGTCTGTTAGAACTTGCCGCCAGCTGCAAATTTAACACGGGCAGGTTACCCAGCCTCGCTTGTTTCAACAGGATCTCTGCAGCTTCGATATTTTTTACAGCCAGCTGCAGGTCTAAATTTCTGAGCAAGGCGGTGTCAATCAATTCCTGAATTTCCGGCTCGTTAATAAATTCCTTTACAGACAAGGTAGCAATGCTGGGGATATCCTGCTCAGCAGTATTTCTGAAGGCATCGGGTGTTTCGCTTGCAGGTAGTGGGATATCTTTTGATACACCACATCCGGTAGCAAATGTGACGATGAATGCCAGCATATAGAGATAGTTATATGGTTTCATGAGCAAGTTCTTTAACATGGTTTTCATGGGAAATATGGATTACAGGTTTGCTGATTTTTTCTTGTAAGTATTGGAAAATGATAAAGAGCACCGGGATGATGAAAATGCCCAGCAAGACGCCGGATATCATCCCTCCTGCAGCACCAATACTGATGGAGTGGTTCCCTAAAGCGGATGGGCCCACCGCTGTCATCATAGGAATCATACCTACAATAAAAGCAAGAGAAGTCATGATAATAGGGCGCAAGCGCAGTTTTGCGGCTTCCAGCGCAGCGGCGAGCAGTGACTTCCCGGAGCGCCGGCGTTGTACAGCAAACTCAACAATCAGAATGGCATTCTTCGCGAGCAGACCAATGAGCATGACCAGCGCTACCTGCACATAAATATTGTTCTCGATTCCGGCAAGGCCTATAGCTAGGAAGACACCTAAAATACCTGCAGGAATGGAAAGAATAACGGCCATCGGCAGAATGTAACTTTCGTATTGTGCGGCCAGCAGGAAGTAAACGAAAATCAGGCACAGCGTAAAGATGATTGCCGATTGCCCGCCCGAAGAGATTTCCTCCTTTGTTAAACCCGAGAACTCATAAGAATAACCAAAAGGCAGTTGTTTTTCGGCCACTTCTTTCACGGCATTGATCGCATCGCCAGAGCTGAACCCTGGTTTAGGGATGGCATTGATACCAATAGAATTAAACAGGTTATACCGCGACACATTTTCAGGTCCATAAACGCGCTTCAAGTTCACGAGGGTGGTAATGGGTACCATATTGCCGGAAGCATTTTTTACAAACACCCCATCCATAGCTGCCGGAGATGTCCTGTCGGTATTATCTGCCTGTACCATCACCCGGTAATATTTACCAAACCGGTTAAAATCTGAAGCCTGGGCGCTGCCAAAATAGGTTTGCATGGTCTGTAGGATGTCTTTCACGCTTACCCCCAGTTGTTGTGCTTTTTCATCGTCAACTTCAAGTTCCAGTTGAGGATAATCTGTTCTGAAGGAGGTAAAAGCAACGGCAATTTCCGGACGTTTCATCAGCTCGCCAATAAAACCATTTCCTATTCCGCTAAATTTATCCAGGCTACCCCCTGTACGATCCTGGAGCACCATATCTAAACCATCTACGTTACTGAAACCAGGAACCGTTGGAAAGGTAAAGACAAAGAATTCGGCACCTTTAATACCTGAAAGCTTGGTTCTCACTTCATTCATAATTTCTGTGATGTCCTTAATTTTACCGCGTTCTTTCGTTGGTTTTAACAGGATGAAAGAAACACCCATCGAAGGACTTGAAGATTGTGTTAAGATGTTGAAACCAGACAAACCCATCAGTGTTTGTTTAGATTCCATATCACCCAATCTGTTTTCCATTTCTTTAATGGCCCTGGTGGTTCGGTCAAGCGAGGCACCGGGAGGCATGGACAAGGAAATGGCTATAAAACCTTGATCTTCAGAAGGGATAAATCCCGATGGGGATCTTTTCACCAATACGCTGGTAGCGAGTATCACCACCACAAGGCCACCCATACTTACCCACTTATAACGAATTAAAAAACGAAGGGCACCCAGGTATCTGGAAGTTAGCTTCTCAAACCCAGAATTAAAGCCGGTGAAGAATTTCTGCTTGAAAGTGGTTTTTACCCCCGGTTGTGTGTGATGCTGCGGTTGTTTTAAAAACAATGCTGTTAATGCGGGGCTCAGCGTCAAGGCGTTTACCGCAGAAATAACAATAGCGATGGCCAAGGTGAAAGCGAACTGCCTGTAAAATACGCCCGTAGAGCCTTCCATAAAACCGACAGGGAGGAATACGGCCGACATGACCAGGGTAATGGAAATGATGGCCCCGGTAATTTCGTTCATGGCTGAAATGGTGGCTTCTTTAGGGGGAAGATTTTTGTGCTCCATTTTGGCATGTACCGCTTCGACCACAACAATGGCATCATCCACCACGATGCCGATGGCAAGCACCAGGGCAAACAAAGTGAGTAAGTTAATGGAAAAGCCAAACAGGTTCATAAAAAAGAACGTACCAATAATAGCGACGGGAACGGCAATGGCGGGGATCAGCGTGGAGCGGAAATCTTGCAGGAAGATGAATACCACAATAAACACCAATATAAAAGCCTCAATAAGGGTAAACTTTACCTGGTCGATGGATAGGTCGAGCGATGTTTTTGTATTGTATAAAATAAGGTGTTTTACTCCCTTTGGGAAATCTTTAGCCGCCTTCTGCATGAGTTTATCAATGGCAATCTGAATCTCATTGGCGTTTGAGCCTGCCAGTTGCATCACCGCGATGTTGATGCCTGGCTTACCGTTTACCCTTGTAAAATTTCCATAGGTATATGATCCGAATTCTATCCGGGCGACGTCCTTTAATCGTAAAATAGAGCCGTCTGCATTCGACTTTATCGCGATATTCTCGTAATCGACAGGCTTATTTAGCTTACCTTTATATTTAATGACATACTCAAAGGAAGCCTGACTGCTTTCCCCAAATTTACCGGGTGCTGCTTCCAGACTTTTATCCTGAATGGCTGCCATCACTTCTTTTGGCGTTAACTTATAGGCCGCCATCTGTGCCGGATTCAACCATACACGCATGGAATAGTCTTTGTTTCCGCCAAAAATTATCGACTGGCCGACCCCGGGAATTCTTTTGATCTCCGGGATGATATTAATCTGCGCATAGTTGGCCAGGAAGGTCTGATCGTAGTTTTTGGTGTCTTCCGAGTACATGTCGACCACCATAATTAAACTATTTTGCTGTTTTGCGGTGGTAATCCCTGCCTGGACCACTTCGGCCGGCAACTGACTGGTGGCCTGAGACACCCTGTTCTGTACATTTACTGCTGCCTGATCGGGATCTGTTCCCAGCTTAAAATATACGGTAATAACCAGGGAACCATCGTTACTGGCGGTGGAGCTCATGTAACTCATGTTCTCAACGCCGTTAATGGACTCTTCAAGGGAAGGGGCCACCGCACGAAGAACAGTTTCTGCATTGGCACCTGGATAGAGTGCCATCACTTGCACCGCTGGTGGTGCAATATCAGGAAATTGCTGAAGGGGCAGCCTCACTAAACCCAATATCCCTAATATAACCAGGATCACAGATATCACTGTGGCCAATACGGGCTTGTCAATAAACTTTTTAAACATGACTTTATTTATTTGTGCTGTTAACTGCAGCGAGATTTTCTGACTCTTCTATTTCTATGACGTCTCCATCTTTCAGGTTCCCCATTCCTTTATATACAATCCTGTCGCCTGCTTTAACGCCATCTTTGACCAGGTAGTTTGTGCTGCTGGTACCAACTACGGTAATGGGTTGTCTGGAGACTTTATTACTTTTGTCTACGGTAAAGACAAAGATTTTATCCTGTATTTCTATCGTGGATTCCTGTGGCACAGATAGCGCATTTTGATGTTTAAAGGCTAAGCGCACCTTACCCGTATTGCCTGAGCGTAACACCCCGGCCTCATTAGGAAAAGTGGCGCGAAGTGTAATTGCACCTGTCTGTCTATCGAACTGTCCGTCTACCATGTCGAGCTTGCCTTGAACTGGGTAAAGCGAATGATTGGCGAGTACCAGCGAAACACCGGGGATGTTCTTTATCCGCTGGGCAACTGTTTTTCCCGGATATCGTTCGTTGAAACTGATAAAATCATCTTCACTAAGGGAAAAGTATACATGAACTTCATGGGCATCTGACAGTTGCGTGAGTGGCTCAGGATCTGCTGCGCTAACCAGGCTGCCTTGCTTTTTAGGTAGCCGGCCAACATAACCAGTTACAGGAGCTGCTATTAAGGTGTAACCCAGATTGATTTTCGCCGTAGCGACGCTGGCTTTGGCCTGTTCTATATTAGCCAGGGCCATCTGGTACGCCGCTTTTGCGCTTTTAAGCTGGAAATCGGAAACCACTTTATGTTGAACCAAAGGGGTTAGCTTGTCTATTTCAAGCTGAGCGTTCAGTGCTGCTGCCCGTGCTGATTGCAGGGAGGCCTTTGCGGTATTCAAAGCTTCCTTATAGGGTAGGTCATTGATTTTAAATAAAAGTTGTCCTTTTTGAACCTGCGCTCCTTCATTGACATAGATTTTATCAAGATTGCCGGAAATCTGGGGACGAATTTCCAGGTCTACAGCTCCTTCAATGGTGGCAGGGTATTCAAAAAAGCTTGTCTCCGCGCTTTTATGAATAGACAACACCGGAAGAACCTGGGCGGATGGAGGGGATAGCGACATTTTTTCGCCATTTGAACATCCAAACAGGAAAAGTCCGAATAATAACAGTATTGAAGTTTTCATAACATGGTTATATGGTTTAACGCTGTTAGGTGATGGTCCGAACTTGGTTTTCATTTGATGGAGATTAAGTGATTAATAACAGGGGTATTTTATTTAACAGTGTTAAGTGGTTGGGGTAAAAAAAGGACTTTTGAACAAGTCCGGGGTATTCATTAATCGTTTATGTACTTGATAATTCCTTTAATGGCGTCATGTAAAATCAGCTGGTTCATTTGATCACCTCTACCTTTATTAACGATATTGATGGAAATGAGGCCATGAATGATCGACCAGAACGTATAAAATTTTCTACATACTAAATCATCGGCGGGGTTATCATCGTCCATGACATCTCTGATGGCATCAAAAAACAGATTGGTTAAGGCTTCTGCTTCCTGCAAGCTTTTTTTAACCTCACAACAGTTCATATCAACACCATACATCAGTTGATAAAGTTCCTGATGTTCAAACGCGAAATCCCAGTAGGCAATCCACATCGCTTCCAGCCGTTCAGCAGCTGTGGTTTCATCTTTCATCACTTTACGAACTTCTTTACCCAGGATTACATAACCCTGGCGTGTGAGTTCCAAAAGGATGCCGTCTTTATTTGCAAAATACTCATAGATAATGGGCGCCGTGTATTCAATCTTCTCGGCAATCTTACGCATACTTAAGGATTGCCAGCCTTCTTCTTTTACGATGTCGAGCGCGGCATTCAATATGTTGCTTTTTGTTTCTTCCTTTAATCGTGCAATCCGCTCTTTACTTCCCATATCCTACTACAACAGATTTAAATTATCTAACACTGTTAAACAAATGTACAGGAGCTATTTGGAATATCCATCATTTTTATGTCAGAAATACGATCATATAAAAAAAATGACGAAGTTTAACTCATCTCTTAACGACTACTTGTTTTTCATTTGTATATAATTTGTTTTTTAAAGGTGATGAAGCTATCATGAGCTTATTCATTGGTATTTGTAAGCTGCAAGCTTATGATGGTTTCATTCGTCTACCTATTACGGAAAGCTAGAAGATAAGTCCTTCCTGGGAGGGGTCTGATAGGGACCTGCTACCGACCTCGTACCGGAAAATCGGTAGGAGGTGGGTCTTAAACCGGTGTTAGAACTGTCAAAGTTCTAAGGCAAACTTAATTGATTCCTAGTTGATCGCTAAGTGTAATGCAATTGAACCTAAACTTGAGATTTCCTTGTTGATTATTGCTATTGGAGATGGCTTGGAATTCAGTGTTTTCGGTTTGGGCAGTGGGTCAGTTCGCTGTAATCTTCAAAAAAAAATTAAAAATTACTTGACAAACAATCCTATTTATCGTAATATTGCGATGTGATATTGCGGATATAAAAACAGTCATATTTTTTTAACCTGATTCATCGTAATATTACAATATAAATAGTTTTATCATTTTAAATAATAAATTATATTGCCATGAAAACAGATAATGAAATCAAAGAATTAGTGAGGCAGAAATACAGTGAAATCGCCTTACAAGACAAAGCAACAAATGAAAGTTCCTGTTGTGGTTCAGGTTGTTGCAGTACCGAGGTATACAACATCATGAATGAAGATTATAGCAAATTGGAAGGCTATACACCTGATGCTGATTTGGGCTTAGGCTGCGGTCTGCCAACGCAATTCGCCCAGATTAAAAAAGGCGATGTTGTTATTGATTTAGGATCAGGTGCTGGAAACGATTGTTTTGTTGCCCAGGCTGAAACTGGAGAAACCGGCAAAGTGATTGGCATCGACTTTACTGAAGCGATGATCAATAAAGCACGTGAAAATGCGGAGAAGCTTAATCTCCATCATGTAGAATTTCGCCGGGGAGATATTGAAAACATGCCAGTATCGGCAAATACAGCCGATGTCATTGTCAGCAACTGTGTATTGAACCTCGTGCCCAATAAGCCAAATGTGTTTAAGGAGATCTATAGAGTTTTGAAACCGGGTGGACATTTCTGTATCTCTGACATTGTTTTGGTGGGTGAGTTACCGGCGAGTTTGCAGGATGCTGCTGAAATGTATGCGGGGTGTGTAGCAGGAGCAATCCAGAAAGACGATTATTTAGGCCTCATTGAAAGTACCGGGTTTAAAAACGTTACGCTTCAAAAAGAAAAAACCATTAC
The DNA here is from genome assembly GCF_037482985.1 of Pedobacter immunditicola. Classification (NCBI taxonomy): domain Bacteria; kingdom Pseudomonadati; phylum Bacteroidota; class Sphingobacteriia; order Sphingobacteriales; family Sphingobacteriaceae; genus Pedobacter; species Pedobacter immunditicola. The sequence goes on from NZ_JBBHKC010000005.1 coordinate 184,132, forward strand.
TATTCCGGATGATATACTGTCACATTATTTAGATGCACAGCAACTGGCTGAATTTAAATCTGGAACATTTGGGATCTATAGCATCACAGTTTACGGCGAAAAGCCTGTTGAAGCAAAAGCATGTTGCGGCACGGATTGCTGTAATTAAAGATGTGCATAAAGAATTCCACAGGTCTGGGTGCATCCATATCGTTCCTGTTGCTATTGCAGAAATGATCCGGATAATTGTAGCAGATTTTGAAGAGTCAGACTTTTTGTCTTTCTTCATTCTTTTATCATCTAGCTCACATGCACAAAAATATTTTTACCCGATTTGCTGCTTTCTTTTTGTTATTGATCCCGCCTGCCATTTCATCGTATGCACAGGATAAACGCCCTAATATTATTGTCTTCCTGGTTGATGACATGGGTTGGATGGATACTTCTGTGTCTTTTGGCGATAGTGTGATGGCACTCAACAGAAAATACCATACACCAAATATGGAACGCATGGCAAATGAGGGGATGAAGTTTACCAATGCTTATGCAACTTCGGTTTGTACACCTTCCCGGGTGAGTATGCTCACAGGAATGAACGCAATCCGTCATAAAGTGACTAATTGGACCCATTTATTAAAGGACAAACCCTCCGACCAGGAAGATAAGCAGTTTAACCGTATTGATTGGAATTTTAATGGCTATAGTCCTGTACCTGGTATACCACATACGGTTTATGCCACACCCATGCCACAACTGCTTAAAGATGCGGGATATTTTACGGTTCATGTAGGCAAAGCGCATTTTGGATCTCAGGGTACCCCAGGTGCTAATCCACTTAACCTGGGCTTTATGGTTAATGTGGCAGGTAATGCCATCGGTCATCCCCAGAGTTATTATGGCAGGGACAATTACGGTAATATACCTGGAAAATTTACTTTTAATGCAGTGCAGGGTTTGGCTGAGTATTATGGGTCTGATATTTTTCTAACTGAAGCGCTTACCCTCGAAGCTTTGAAAAGTATAGCACAGCCAGCAAAAACCAAACAGCCTTTTTACCTCTACCTGTCCCACTATGCGATACATGATCCCATTCAGGCTGATGATCGTTTTGTGCAGAAATATTTAGACAAAGGCTTAGATCCCCGCGAAGCTAAATATGCCAGCTTGATTGAGGGAATGGATAAAAGTCTTGGTGATGTGATGAATTACCTTGAGGAAGAGAAAATTGCCGACAATACGGTCATTTTATTTATGTCTGATAATGGTGGCCTGAGCCTTGACTACGCACGCGGTGGACTGTCACACACCCATAATTTACCACTAAAAGCCGGAAAAGGGTCGATTTATGAAGGGGGTGTCCGCGTGCCAATGATCGTAAAGTGGCCAAATTTAGTTAAAGCTGGTTCGCTGAGTGATCAGCCGGTCATCATTGAAGATTTTTTTCCTTCAATATTAGAAATAGCAGGAACACAAAAGATGAACCTGATACAGGAAGTGGATGGAAAAAGTTTTCTTCCTTTGTTAAAAGGGGAAGGTTATCTCCACAAAGACAGGTGTTTAATATGGCATAATCCTCATCAATGGACCAGTCCAGACGGGCCGGGAATTAATTATTTCAGTGCCATCCGACAGGGAAAATGGAAATTGATTTATGATTACAGGAAGGGCAAGCTGGAATTATATAATTTAGATAAGGATTTGGGTGAACAGGTGAATTTGATTGGAAAAGAAAAAGGATTGGCAAAAAAGCTTTCCCAGGAACTGACACGGCAATTGAAAGCTGGTAAAACAGTAATGCCAACTTATAAAGCAACGGGCAAGCCTGTGTTATGGCCAGATGAGCTTAAGTAATCTTATTAACGAACGCTGACAATTCCCTGCTGTATTGATCTAATGTTTGAGCGGAGTGAGCATGTCCTCCATGTTCTTCGCATGCATTTCATGCTTTTTTTCTTCCTGCGCTTTTCGCTCAGAAATAAGTGTCCTTAAAGAAAGGTAATGACGGGGTTGGCCGTCAGCGTTTTTGATAGGTACAATTACACTATTTACCCAGTAAATAGATTGGTCTTTTGCAAGATTTTTGATTTCTCCATACCAGACATTGCCACCCCCGATGGTCTTCCACATCTCTTTAAAAAAGGCTTTGGAATGATGACCTGAATTAATCATGTTATGGTTCTTTCCAATCAGTTCTTCAGCACTATACTTCGAGATTTCACAAAACTGCTTGTTTACATAGATGATTTTTCCCTTGATGTCGGTTATCGACGAAATCACACTGAAATCCACAGCTTGTTGATACGCCATCAAAATGCTGGTCAATTCTTCTTGTGATGTTGTCTGCCCGTAACCCCAATCTCCTTCAAGTATTTCCATATGCAGGTAAAATTAAGCATCAAAACGCTAACTATTTGAAGTGGTATGAAGTATTTTACTCATCATGGTTTCATAAGTGATAAAATTGTATCTGCAATTGCTTGAGTTGTGCAATTTATAATGCGAATCATATGAATAATAGTACTAAATTAAACAATAAATAAAGCTGTTTACATTTAACGAGGACAGCTTCTGCTGATAGAAAACAAGCTACATCCTATGAAAATGAAAAAGCCATCTTCCGTTATGATCACGTTGTTTTTGCACTTTGTATTCATCTGTACAGCTTTTGGAAATGATGCTTTAAAATTTAATAAATTATCCTGTGAGTATATAGAAAATCCACTGGGCATAGAAACATCTTTCCCCAGACTTAGCTGGACGATCACAGGAACTGGTCGTAACCAGTCTCAATCAGCTTATGAAATATTAGTCAGCGATAATATAAAAGACGCAAACCAGCTTCATGGAAATGTTTGGAATACAGGGAAAGTAATATCTGCTGAAAATATCCATATTCAGTATAATGGTAAGGCATTAAAATCTTTTACGCGCTATTACTGGCGGGTGAAGATTTATGATCAGGATGGTATAGCCACAGGATGGAGCGAACTTAACTGGTTTGAAACCGCTATGCTTCAGCAAGCAGATTGGCAAGGTAAATGGATTGGTGACGGCAGTACTCAATTTGTCCTCGATGAGGATTTTTACCAGACTGACCCTATGCCCTTGTTCCGCAAATCTTTTAAAACAAATAAGAAGATCACCACTGCCAGGCTTTATATAAGTGGAATAGGTTATTATGAAGCCTATCTTAACGGTAAAAAGATTGGTAATCACGTGCTGGATCCGGGATGGACGGCCTATGCAAAGGAGATTCTGTATGCTGTTTATGATATTACAGAACAACTTCAACGGGGGAATAATACTGCCGGGATCATGTTGGGCAATGGATTTTATAACCCTTTGCCCTTGCGATTTTGGGGAGGGATCAACAAGAGAGCGGAGTTAACAACTGGCCGTCCAACCGTTAAAGCGATGATCCGGTTAAACTATGCTGATGATTCATCTGTGGTTATACCTACTGATGAAACCTGGCAAACTGCTCCAGGTCCTGTGATGCGCAATAGTGTTTACCTGGGTGAGCATTATGATGCCCGCTTTGAAAAAGAAAATTGGAGTAGCTCAAAACCTGTGGATGAAAGCTGGAAAGCTGCTACAGTGGTTAACGGCCCCGGAGGAACACTCCAGGTGCAGATGCAGCCTCCCATTAGGGTTACTAAAATACTTAAGCCTGTTGAAATTGCTGAAATTAAACCAGGTGTGTTTGTTGTTGATATGGGACAGAACTTTGCAGGAGTTGCTCGTTTACGTTTAAAAGGACCTGCAGGAACAAAAGTAACACTTCGCTATGGGGAAGATAAATATCCTGATGGCCATGTAAATCTGATGACTGCTGTTGCCGGTCAGATCAAGAATAATAATGGTGGCCCTGGTGCTCCAAAGGTTGCATGGCAGGAAGATAGTTATACCCTAAAAGGAAAAGGAGTGGAGACCTGGTCTCCTAGATTTACATTTCACGGATTTCGTTATCTGGAAGTCACGGGCTGGCCCGGTAAACCCACCCTTAATGATATAGAGGGCTTACGTATGAATGCTGATCTGGAGACAGACGGGGAATTCTCGTCTTCAAACCTCATGTTCAACAAATTAAATGAAACCATACAATGGACTTTCTTAAGCAATGTTTTTAGTTTGCAATCTGATTGTCCTGCACGCGAAAAGCTTGGCTATGGGGGAGATTTGCTTTGCACCACGGAGGCATTCATGTATAATTATAATATGGCAAACTTTTACGGTAAGGTTTTGCGTGATTTTACAAATGATCAGCGGCCACAAGGGGGGATTACAGAGACTATGCCTTTTGTGGGAATCGCAGATGCTGGCCCGGGAGATAAATCAGGTCCTTTAGGTTATCAGGCTGGTTATCCTTACCTGGTAAAAAAAATGTATGATTTCTATGGTGATCGGCGAATTGTAGCTGATAATTATGAGGCGCTTACCCGACTGATTAATTTTCTTCAGGGCAAAGCAAAGGATCATTTATTTGATAAAGAGGATTTAGGTGACCACGAATCGCTGGATGCCAAGGCTATACCTTTTACACCCTCCGTTTTCTATTATCTCCAGGTGAAAATGATGGCTGATTTTGCAGCAATTCTAGGGAAAAAGGAAGACGAGGCTCGCTATAAAAACTTGAGTAATTCTATTCAGGAGGCGATTGTCCAGAAATTTAGCCCTGAAAGGAATGGAAAATATGAATTGGGAACGCAAACAGCCCAGGTTTTTGCATTGTGGTCAGGGATTGATGCTGGTGACAAAGAAGATCAGGCATTTAAGAAATTGATTTCGTCATTTGAACAAAAAAACGGGCATTTATCCACTGGGATTTTCGGCACCAAAATGCTTTTTGATGTTTTAAGAAAAGCAGATGAAAATGAGATGGCTTATCGTATAGCCAATCAGCGTGATTATCCAGGTTGGGGCTTTATGTTAGCAAATGGTGCAACTACATTATGGGAAACCTGGGCTCCCTCAGATAATACTTTTTCAAAAAATCACCCCATGTTTGGCTCCGTTGGAGAATGGTTTTATAGGTCCTTGTTAGGAATTAATGCTGCGGAACCGGGCTTTAAAAAAGTGATCATTAAGCCGCAACCAGCAGGGGATCTCAAACATGCAAAAGGCAGTTTTAATTCAATGTATGGTAAGATACACTCAGCTTGGGAAATAACTGATCAACAATTTAGCTTGAATGTTGAAATTCCGGTTAATACAACCGCTGAAATTTGGATTCCCACGAAAACTGGAAATAGCATTATGGAAGGAGCTAGACCGGTATCAGAGGCAGAAGGTGTAAAATACTTGAGAAATGAAGATGGATATGCAGTTTTTTATACAGGTTCTGGAAGGTTTTCATTTGTGAATAGTTTATAAGGTAATGAAGGTAATTTATGTTTAAGTCAATACTTATAATCTTATTGCTTAGCTGTGGGTATTGCATGGCACAGCAAGAAATTAATTTATATCAGGGAAAGGTTCCAAACTCAAAAGCTGTTAAAAATGAAGAACTTCATACACCCAACGCGGAGGTAGATAGCCTTACTTCTAAAGTATCGGTTCCTACGCTCAGGGTTTTTCTTCCCGCTGCGGGAAAAGCTAACGGCACTGCTGTTATCATTTGTCCGGGAGGTGGTTACCACACTTTACTGACTAAACGGGAGGGGAGTGATGTTGCCAAAGCTTTTAATGAGCTGGGTATCACTGCTTTTGTTTTAAAATACAGGCTTCCCAGTGACCATACCATGATAGATAAGTCGATGGGGCCCTTACAAGATGCGCAGCAAGCGATGAAATATGTCCGGCAGCATGCTAAAGTATGGAAAATTGATTCTACCAGAATAGGGGTGATGGGTTTTTCCGCTGGTGGGCATCTTGCAGCTTCCCTGGGTGCTCATTTCGCAAATCCAGTGATAGAAAATAAAGAAAATAGCAACCTCCGGCCTGATTTTATGATCCTCATTAACCCGGTGATCAGCCTAACTGACCGAATCGGACATATTGGTTCCCGAAATCATCTTTTGGGGGAATTTGCTTCAGAAAAAAAAATAAGATTCTATTCTAATGAGCTGCAGGCCACTGCAGATACTCCTCCTGCTTTTTTAGTACATTCCGGAGCTGATCAGGTGGTTTCAGTGGCAAACAGTCTGGAGTTTTACCAGGCGCTTAAAAATAAGGGAGTACCTGCTGAACTGCACATTTATGCTACCGGAGATCATGGTTTTCTAACAGCACCATCTTTCGGCGAATGGTTTGGAAGGTGTATCAACTGGATGAATAGTTTGTCGATGAAACTTGTGCACTAAATACCCATTGTTGTTACTTTGGGGAACTGTCTGCTTTTTTGTTCAATTATCACCTTAAAAAATCTTAATTTGTTGGAACAAATCATTTTAAGATGGCAGAAATTCAATCGAACATTCAAAACGATATAGATACCATATCTAAAATAGATGCTGTGTCTACTATTCTTGATGTGATTTTAAAGACTACGGGAATGGGCTTTGCTGTTGTAGCCCGGGTTACGGAGCAAAAATGGGTTGCCTGTGCGGTTGCTGATCATATTAACTTTGGTATATTGCCCGGCGGTGAACTTGAATTGGAAACCACGCTTTGTCATGAGGTTAGAATGTACAACTCAGCCGTAGTTATTGACCATGCCTCACTGGACCAGAAGTACAATTCACACCATACACCCCGGATGTATGGTATTGAAAGTTATATATCCATGCCCATTGTGCTGAAAAACGGCAGCTTTTTCGGAACTTTATGTGCCATTGATCCATCACCTGCATCCATCAATAATCCGCATACCATTTCGCTTTTCAAGCTTTTCGCCGAACTTGTTGCCTTTCATATCAATGCTGTTGAAGAACTTAAAACAAGTGAAATCAGCCTGCTGGAAGAGCAGAAAACCGCCGAGCTCAGAGATCAGTTTATAGCCATTTTGGGTCATGATTTAAGAAATCCTATAGGAGCCATCTCCAATGCAGCGCAACTGCTGCTTCGCATACCTGATCAGGACCGTGTTAACAAACTTGCCCAGATTATTCATGATTCAGCTTACCGTGTTAAAAACCTGATTGACAATATCCTTGACTTTGCAAAAGGAAGAATGGGCGATGGCATTGATATCAAAACGAGCGTTCATCAATCTTTGCATGTGGAATTAAGCCAGGTGATTTCCGAACTCCAGCTTTCACATCCTGAACGTATGATCGATACTCATTTTAAATTCGTTGATCCCATTAGTTGTGATGGTACACGTATTGCCCAACTGTTCTCAAATCTTTTAGCCAATGCATTAATACACGGAAATAAAAATGCCCCCATTACCGTGGAGGCTTTAAGTGAACATGGGAAGTTTAAGCTCTCCGTTATAAATTCGGGCGACAAAATTCCGAAAGAAAAATTGAACGGCTTGTTTAAACCGTTTTATCGGGGTGATCCCAAAGCTGATAGTAAGGGGCTGGGACTCGGTTTATATATTGCCCAGGAAATTGCCAATGCGCATGGCGGTGTTTTAAGAGCGACCTCTACTGATGAGGAAACCCGTTTTACGCTAACATTGAGTTGATTAAGGTCTTATTGGAATTATCAAATCCGCTGCATCACATAATTTACCACCCTGTCACAACGGCTCAGGTGAAATTCAAAAAGCTGTTTGGGTTGCCAGTAATTGTGGAGTTCTGAGCGGAGCATTTCTTTGGCCCTCGTTAAGCGGATTTTAACATTGGACTCGCCTATATCAAGTGCATCCATGGTTTCAGTGGTGCTCATCCCCTGAATCTCTCGCATCACAAAGACCATTTTGTACTTCTCAGGAAGCGTTGCAACCGCTTTTTCCAGGAGTACCTTTAGCTCTTTTTGCATGAGGTTATCCAGTGGTGTTTCCGTATGCTGATCTTGATAGGCATCTTCCATGTGTATGTTTTCCCGTTTCATCTTCTTTTTTTTGTGGAGAATGCTTTCATTGATCAGGATCCGGGTAAACCAGGTGGCAAAACTCGACTGGTGTTTAAACTTTGATAATTGCAGGTAGGCATTAAGATAAGCCGTCTGCATAATATCTTCTGCTTCTTCATCATCACAAACGATGGACATGCTGATCCGGTAAAAACGTTCATTAAACTTTCGCATCAGTAATTCATACAGGTGCTTTTCCCCGTTAATAATCCTATCTACAATTTCCTCATCACTGAGGCTCACACTTGCTAAGTTTGTCATAGTTAGATTACGCTTTGTGTATAATTAATAGAGTATCCTGACATCAAAAGGGTTACAAAAATCCCTTAAATAAATTTTGTAACCCTTTGTAACTTGCTGATCTCTAATATATAAAAAACATTTCATCATGGAAGATCAAAGTAAAAAAATTAAAGACATTCAAACGCTGCTTAAATTTACTTATGGCCTTATTCCAATAGTTGCAGGGGCCGATAAGTTCAGCAACCTTTTAACTGACTGGTCACACTACCTCAACCCCACGCTAAAAGCCATGCTTCCTTTTAGTGACCAAACTTTTATGATGGTGGTGGGTGTAATTGAGATCATCGCGGGAATTCTTGTGTTCCTAAATCCCCAAAAAGGTGCATACCTGGTGAGTGCGTGGCTGGTGCTGATCGCTTTAAGTTTAGTGGCTAGTGGTCAGTATCTTGATGTAGCGGTACGTGATCTGGCGATGGCTATCGGTGCCTTTACATTGGCGAAAATCTCCGTAACACTACCAGAAAAAACATATGGGGTTAACCATCCTATCGGCGCATAAGAATGACCCTTAAAAAGCCTGTTGAGGTAATCCTCAGCAGGCTTACTTTTTATGCTTATGATGACTTCATCGCTTTAATTTGCAAGCCTAATCACTTCATTGGATAGCTTAATCGATTAGCAGGCTAGCCTTATCGCCTGTGAAAACCAATTAAAAACTGATACAGTTGAATTGAGCATGGTGGTCGTGTAAATTTATTGTCTAGGTGTCAATGAGTTAGTCTGTAAAAAACACAATTAGTTTAAAAAATTATAAAATAATTACTTAAATTTAATCATCAGGTGAAACCTTTAGGTTAGGGTGTAATTTTAATGTCCATTAAAATTTAAACCATGAAAAGAAGGGATTTTATTGCATCATCATTGCTTGCTGGTGTAATTGCAAATAGCTTTGATTTTGAAGCTTTTGCTCAATCAACTGATGATAAGCCGAAGGCGATCACCAACAAGATCGATAAAAAGCCAATTAAACCTTTTTATTTAGAACCTGACAAGGGAGCACCAAAGATTCCCGATCTAAAAATTAGGTTTGAACAAACAAATAATCAATTTGCAGCCGCAGAATTTCATTTTCCGCCAAAAACAATGGGGCCAGCGCCACATGTCCATAAAGACCTGGACGAGGTGATGAGGGTCACTAAGGGAACTGCCTCTGTGCTGATCGGTAATGAAGTTTATCAGGTGGAAGAGGGGGGATGGCTGATGCGCCCACATGATATTGTACATACCTTTTGGAATGCAACTGATGAGCCTTTGAGTTTTATTGATCTCTTTCCAAATCAAAATTTCGACCTTTTTCTGGTGGAAGCTGTTAAAACTCTTAATCAATTGATTGGGGAAGGAATAGATCCAGTTTCAACAGCAGGTCAAAGACGGCTGGATGTAATTACTACCGAATGGGGCGTTGTGATGTATCATGATCAAAGGCAGGGAATTATGGATAAGTACGGTTTGAAATGATAATTCAGTTTGTATTGCTTGATGATGTTATATTTAGCGTCACGTTCAGCTAACATCTAACCAAAGAATCATCTCCGGTTAATTGACTAGTAGGCTTGAAAATACAATTAGTTTAATTGTAAAACATTGCGCTTGGATTTAATTTACAGATGAAACCTTTAGGTTAGGGTGTGATTTTAATGTCCATTAAAATTTAAACCATGAAAAGAAGGGATTTTATTGCATCATCATTGCTTGCTGGTGTAATCTCTAGTAGTTGGGATTTTGAAGCTTTCGCTCAATCAACTGATGATAAGCCGAAGGCTATTACCAACAAGATCAATAAAAAGCCAATTAAGCCTTTTTATTTAGAACCTAATGAACCTAAAGACCCTGACCTAAAAATTAGGTTCGAACAAACAAATAATCAATTTGCAGCCACAGAAATTTATGTGCCGCCAAAAACAATGGGGCCCTCACCACATGTACATAAAGACCTGGACGAAGTGATGAGAGTGACTAAAGGGACTGCCTCTGTCTTGATTGGTAATGAAGTTTTTCAAGTGGAAGAAGGGGGATGGCTGATGCGCCCACATGATATTGTACACACTTTTTGGAATGCGAGTGATGAGCCTTTGAGTTTTATTGATATATATCCAAATCAGAATTTCGACCTTTTCCTAGTCGAACTTGTTAAAAATTTTAATCAATTGAGGGTAGAAGGAATAGCGCTGGACTCCAAAGAAGGTCAAAGACGGCTAGATGTAAATAATGCCGAATGGGGTATTGTGATTTATCATGATCAAAGGAAGGGAATTATGGATAAGTACGGGTTGAAATGATAATTTGCTTTTGTATTGCTTGATTATGTTATATTTAGCATCACTTTCAGCTAACCTATAACCAAATAATGTTTGATTATCTTTTAATTAAATATCCTGTAAGCCTCTTTTTTACGGTCGTCCTGAGTATACTCATCTCAGTTTTTCCCTCAAACGCACAAAACAAGAGAATCAACTTTAAACGCTATACAATTAATGAGGGGCTATCTCAAAATACGGTGTATGCGCTCCTGGAGGATAGGGAAGGTATCATATGGATTGGAACGGAAGATGGACTAAATAAATTTGATGGTTATGATTTCACTTATTATAAGCATGAAAACCGTAATCCACATAGCATTAGTCATAACCAGGTTAATGCCTTGTACGAGGATAAGGCTGGAAAAATTTGGATCGGCACGTCAGATGGATTAAATGTCTTCGATAAAAAAACGGAAGCATTCACCAGGCTGAATACAATTAAAAACCCTGGTTTGGGTTTCAATGAAAATATTACCTCTATTTATGAAGACAAAAAGGGGGATATATGGGTAACAACACAAAAGGGGCTCATCCGCTATCATCCTGAAGGGAATAATTTCTTGCATTTTGACTATCCCAAAGATAAAAGGACGGATAAGGTCATGGAAGATGATCAGGGGATGTTTTGGGTGAGTATTGATAAGGATTTAAGAAGATTTGACCCCAAGAAAAAGCAATATATACCGTTGCCTGCATCACTGGAAAATAATGTCTCCCTGCGGAACTCTTATCCGCGCGTAATTAAGAAGGATGCCGAAAATAAAATATGGATCGGCACCGAGCGTGCCGGTCTTTTTATTTACGATACCAAAGAGAATAGCTTGCAGCATTTCAGGAATGACAAATCCGATAATAAAAGTTTACCGATCGATATTATCCGCGATATTCATTTTTATAATGATAAAGAAGTTTGGATTGGCACCCGTGACGGGCTGAGTATTTTTAATAAGGATACCAAACAATTTACAAATCACCAGCATGACAGGTATAACCCTGCTTCATTGAGTCAGAATTCTATCCGGACCATTATAAAGGATAAGGCTGGAAATGTTTGGCTGGGTACTTTTTCCGGGGGACTCAACCTGATTGCCATAGGCAATAACATGTTTAATTACCTTGGTGCCAAAACCGCTTACAAACCGGGCCTGAATTATCAAATGGTAAGTGCTGTTACGGCTACTAAAAATGGCGGTCTTTGGGTGGGTACTGAAGGCGGGGGTATTAATTTCGTAAACCGGGATTTCACTTCTTTTCAAAGCTTATCATTGCCAATTATAGGCGCAAACATTGCCAAAAATACCATTAAAAGTTTAGTGCCTGATGGCGACAACCTCTGGGTGGGTACTTTTGATGGCCTGAGCTTTATCAATGGCACCACAAAAGCTTCAACGAATATCTCCATTCCAGGGAATATAAAGGATGTAGCTTCTCTGCTTAAAATCAATGATGAACTTTGGATTGGTACCAACGGCGGAGGCTTGATATTAAGAGATAAAAATGGGGGTACAAAAGTCTTTCGTCATCTCGTGGCCGACAGCAATAGTTTGAGCCGCAATAACATCTTGAAAATCGTTGCGGATAAACAGAACAATTTATGGATTGGTACGAGTTGGGGACTTAATTATTATGATAGAAATAAATTCAGGCAATTCCATTTCAATAAAAATAATCCTTATAGCTTAAGTAATAACAGCATTGCATCCCTACTTGTCGATCGTAAGAATCGAATTTGGGTAGGTACCAAGGGTGGCGGGCTGAACCTTTTTGATAAAGCAACAGGTCGGTTTTATGTGATTGATGAAACCTTGGGTTTAGCTAATAATGTCATTCAAGCCATTGAGGAAGATCATAAAGGGCATTTGTGGGTAAGCACCAATAGCGGTATTTCTCGAATTGTTATCCACGGCGCATTGCCTTTTACCGCGAAATCTGTTGGTATTACCAACTTTTTTGTAGCTGATGGCCTGCAAAGCAACCAGTTCATGCGTAATTCGAGCTTCATCAGTGATAAGGGTGAACTTTATTTCGGGGGCATTAACGGCTTAACTTATTTCCATCCGGATCAAATTAAAAAGAACCAATATCAACCTAAAGTGATTTTAACGGAGTTCTCCATCCGAAATAAACCTGTTGTTCATTATGGCGATGACTCACCGCTGAAACAAGCTGTAAATGAAACCGAGGAGATTGTTTTAAATTACGATGAGGCTTTTATTTCTTTCAGGTTTGCGGCGCTCAACTTTGTTAATCCGGCAAAAAACAAATATGCTTATATGCTGGACGGCCTTAACCACGATGATGAATGGCATTTTGTCGGAAACCAGCGCTATGCAACCTATACGAACCTTGACGCTGGGACATATATTTTTAAAGTCAAGGCCGCCAACAACAATGATGTCTGGAACGATACACCAAAGACCATAAAAATAATAGTGTTGCCTCCCTGGTGGGCTACATGGTGGGCTTTTTCTTTTTATCTGCTGATCCTGGGCGGGCTGTTTTATCTTTATAACTCTTATGCCATAAAAACGGCTAAACTGAAAAGTGATTTAAGTTTCCAGCATCTCATCCATGAAAAGGATCATGATCTTTACCAAAGGAAACTTAACTTTTTCACCAATATTTCCCATGAAATTAAAACGCCACTGACGTTAATTCTTGCTCCGCTTGAAAAACTGTTATCCTTGAATGAAGGGAATAACCGCGTACAACATCAGCTCATGCTCATGAAAAGGAATGGGGAACGTTTGGTGCGATTAATCAATCAGTTACTGGACTTCAGGAAGTTTGAAAGCGGAAATATGCAGTTACAGGCTGCTGAAGGTAATATCATAAGGTTTGTAAGAGAAGTTGTTCTTGCTTTTGATTCATACGCCCAGCATTTAAACGTGAACCTGCACGTGGAAGCGGATAGCAAGTCGATAAGGGTGTATTTTGACCGGGATAAATTTGAAAAAATATTATATAACCTGCTGTCAAATGCTTTAAAATTTACCAGGCCAGAGGGAACGATCATCGTAAGGATTAAAGAGGAATTGCCCGACTCCGGTCAAAATAAATTTGTGTTGATTGAAGTGGAAGATAATGGTGCCGGTATCTCGGCAGATATAGTCTCCAGAATCTTTGAACAGTTTAAACACTTTGATGAGGATGGTGCAAACCTGCAGGGTACGGGTATTGGCTTGGCTTTCACTAAGGGACTTGTTGAAATGCACAAAGGAGAAATCTCTGTAGAAAGCCGGCCGGAAACAGACACCGTGCCAGGAAGAACTTGTTTTATCGTTAAAATCCCCTTAGGTAAAGATCACCTGAAAGATAATGAGCTGATCGCAGATTATAAAGACAGTGAAAACATCGACAATTATTTCAATAAGGAACAAAAGGGGAAAAACAGCGAGTTTTTAGAAGAGCGAAAAGTGAAAGTCTTAGCAACGATGGAGGGAAGTCCGGAGATGTTAATTGTGGAAGACAACAAGGATGTCATCAATTTCCTTCGTGAGCATTTCGAAGATAAGTTCCATATTCATACCGCTTATAATGGCAAAGAAGGGATGGAGAAAGCGCTTTCTGTTGTTCCCGATATCATCATCAGCGATGTGATGATGCCACTGATGAGCGGTACTGATTTATGCAGAATGCTTAAAACCGACAACAGAACGAGCCACATCCCTATTATATTATTAACGGCCCGGGCACCGATGATTTATAAAATAGAAGGGCTTGAAACAGGAGCAGATGATTATATCACCAAACCTTTCAATATCAATATCGTTGAAGCCCGGGTTTGGAACCTCCTCGAACAGCGCCAGCATTTAAGGGAACGCTATCGGAAGGAAATCACCTTACAACCACAGAATCTGGCAATTACTTCTCCTGATGAGGTTTTTCTCCACAAAGTAATGGCCTACGTGGAAATGCATATCGATAACCCGGCTTTAAATGTGGAAGATCTGGCTGCTGAAGTTTTTATGAGCAGGACTACCTTGTATCGGAAAATCAAGGCCTTAACTAATCAAACTACTGTTGAACTGATCAGGGCGGTAAGGCTTAAAAGAGCGGCCCAATTGCTGGAAACACAAGGATACAGCATCAGTGAGGTTGCTTATATGACAGGCTTTACCGAAATCAACTATTTTAGGAAATGTTTTAAAGAACAGTTTAATCAAACCCCGACAGCGTATATCAATAAAATCGGTTCACCGGGATAATTAGGTTGTTCATCGTGTTTAATCTATTTTTTGCTTTTTGCTTGTTATCTTTAATTGAGAAGTTATATTTATTTAAATAGGGAGAGGGCAAGCAATGGATACCAAAAAAATCACCTTCTGTTATCGAAAAATCATAGATAAATCCTCAATTCATACTTTTGACAGGCTGATATTTGAAGATTCGTATAAGGAATTTAAGATTCAGGCTCAGAATTTTAACAAGGAGAAAGCATGCAATACCTTTGATGAGTTAATCAGACATGTTCCAACAGCACAAAATCTTCACTTATTGGTTTTGGCAGCCGTACTCAATTATATCAATGATTTAAATGAAACCATACCGGATGTTTTGAATACCCTTGGTGAACATTTTATGACCTTTAAAAATTACAGTTTTGAAATTATCAGTTCAAGCCTTCATGATATCTCTACGCATAAAGTTGCTATTACTTTTTTTTCGGAACCCTTTATATGGCATGAAACCATAGATAATTACCTGCTGGTATCTGACAGCCGTGCAAACTCGGCTGAGGTCTACACGCATTTATTGGAACTTAAACCGTTTCTATCTATACATTCTTTGAAGATTGTTTAAGAACTCATTGACAAAAAAAAGCTGCAAAGATGGTTAATTGCATCTTTGCAGCTTAGAAAGGTAAATCCTATCTTACTTTTTTCAACTGGATCCCATTTAAGATGGAAGCGCCTTTGATCGCTTTGAAATCAATGGTTATTCCGTTATTATTATTCACACTGATATTAAACTTAGCTGCAACAGCATGTTCAGGAATCAGCGTTTCAGCATTGCTGAGGCCGCTGAGAGCTTCCTTGCCATTGATCGTCACATCAAATAAGCGTTCTTTAAATTCTTCAGTTCCTTCCTTTCCTTCACTAAGGTTATAAATTAAACCTTCTCTTTTAATGGCTGAATTTAATTCTGCGAAATGTAATGTCACCAGATAATCTCCATCCGGAACATCAAATTTAAACTGCTCAATGCCCGTCCTTTGTGTCGCGTATATGGGATCTAAATCAGTGCCCAGGATGTTTTTGTCAGAACCATAACTTAGTCTGGAGGTGTTTTCCATGGTATAAACGCTTCCGCCCTTATATCCCCAGCTTCCAGGCAGGTATTCTTGTTCCGAAATCCAAACCTGTGCAGCATTTTCATCATAAAAGAAACGCTTGTCGCCTAAGCTGATATTCAGCTCATTAAATGGTAGTTCCTTGCTTTTTAAATTTTGCGAGAGCATATGGAAGTTAATATCTACCTGGTCATTAATTTCTATTCCATCTGCCATGGCTGCTACCGTTAACCGGTTTAAACCATTAACAAAAGGCACCTCGAAACTGGCAATGCCTTGTGCTGTTGCTGCGCTGCCTATTAATTTCCCGTTTTGTTTCAGGCTTACGGTTTTTTGATTGCTGAATACAATTACAGGCTGTGTGCAAATGGCATTTTTTTCTGTTGCTGCAAAACCCGTACGTACAATCCATTCTTTGGAACCGATCTGTACATATGGTGAACCCAGTAAATTGGCCTGGTAAAACCTGTAGCCATCCTTCGGCTTACGGTCATGGGTGAGGATTCCTTTGCTGTTGATGTGCGGCGTACTTTCACCTCTTGCTTCTGAATTAAACTCTGCAAGGTTCCAGATCATCGCTGCGGCAACAAAGGGGCGGTCCATCATGGCTTTCAAATATACCTGGTGATACTTATTTGTATATTCAACTGTTTTATCAAAGCGAATAGGGTCAAAGCTGTGCAGCCGGTTATCTGCATCAGCACCATATTCTGTCACCAATAAAGGTTTATCAGGTAACTGTTTGCGGTGCTGGTCAAGAAACGCACCAAATCCATCCAGTGTGCGTGAATACCAGCCAAGGTATAAATTCCAGCCCACCAACATGGGGATTTTCGTAAGCTGTACTTTATTATAAAGCTCAAAAGCACCATGGTTAGGAATCATGGTATAGCGGTAAGGATCTTCTTTGCGCGTGATATCTTCTAATTCCTGGGCTAATTTTGTGATGTTGTTGAAGTAAAGTTCCTGTTTTTCTGAGCCTTTCTCATAACGAGGCCTCAACAATACTTCGTTCATGTAGGTCCACATGATCAGACTCGGGTGATTGAAATGCTGCCTGATCATTTCCAAGTGCATATCTTTTGAGTTTTTTGCAAAAGCAGCCGTTTCAGTAATGCGGTTTACAATCGGTGTTTCTACCGACGCCAGGATGCCTAGGCGATCACAGGCTTCTAAAACAGCTGGGTCCTGCGGATAATGGGAAACACGTAAGAAATTACCACCCATTGCTTTTAGTAATTCCACATCCCGGGTGTGCAGGGCATCAGGCAGCGCATTGGCCATGCCTTTATAATCCTGGTGCCTGCTGGCGCCAACAAGTTTGACGGACTTGCCATTGAGAAAAAAACCTTTTTCTGCATCAAATTTAAACCACCTGAACCCTAAAGGGTTGCTTACTTCATCTAAGGTCTGGTTTGTTCCCGCGTCAGAAATAGTAGAGACTAACCTGTACAAATGAGGATTTTCTATTGACCACAGTTGGAACCCTTTGATGTTTTTCATATCCTGACTGAAGGGTACTTTTTGTCCTGGATTCGCATGGTAGGTGTTCTTAATTTCAACCAATAGCTTTCCATTTCCATCTACAATTTTATGGTTGATGTTAAGCTTCTTTTTGTCGCTGCCGGCATTCAGAAAAGCACCTTTAATATGGACATCAGCTGTACTGCTGTTTACCACAGGTGTGGTAATGAAAATTCCGCTTGATGCATGGTTGTCGGCATCAAAATGAATCTTGTTAACAGCTTTTAAATAAACATCCCGGTAAATACCTCCAAAAAAAGTGAAGTCACCCGAAAGGGGAGGGATATTTTCATTGTTGCTGTTGTCTACTCTTACAACAAGTTCATTTGTTGTATTCCCTTCTTTAGTAAATTTCAAGTATTTACTGATCGGGAAGGAGAAGAAATTATAGCTGCCGGTGTGTTCACCAATTTTTGTCCCGTTTAAAAATACTTCTGCAACTTGTGCAGCGCCTTCAAAGAAAATGAAGACCTCTTTTTCTTTCCAGCTCGATGGGATATAAAGTGTTTTCTTATACCATCCTGCGCCTCTGTAATAACCCGGTTGATCATCCATCACATCCACTGCATTCCAGCTATGGGGAATTGACACCGGTTGCCACTTATTGGTTAAGTTAGTTTTTGTGGTATCACCCTTAATAAAGTGCCAATTACTGTTAATGGTTTTAGATAGTCTTTCCTGTGCTTGAGCTGCTGATAGGAATATCAAGCAGAATATTAAGGAATTTAGTAGTTTTAATCTCATTGGTATGTTTTGTTTTTTATCTGGTTATCATGCTATCATTGGCTTATTTATCCCTATTGCTGAGTGTAGGCTCATGATGGTTTCTATGTCTTAACCGCATTGGCTCTACAAACTTTGATTAACTAAAGTAGGCTTAGGTTGTGATTGTGAACTATAAATTTCATGCATTACTGCACTATAAATGTTGCAGCATCTTCATGAATCAAGCTTATAGACATGTTGCACCAAAAATGCTGTCTGATTGAATGAAAAGTCCGTCGCTATTTATTTTCTTACCGTTAAGTTTGATTTCATCAATGCCTTTATAAACCAGAATAAATTAATTATGAAATATCAACTAACGGTGCTGCTGCTCCTGGTATTTGTAAGCCTGACAAATGCACAGAAAGTCAATACTAAAAAAGCGTTTAAGCATGCAAGTACACAAACTCAGTTATTGCTGCTGGAGACCGGGAAAACGGATAAGGGGGTGAAAAATGACCTGGTATCTCCCCGAACCATAGAAAAAGAGAAACTAAAACTAGTAAGGTCAAGAGATTGGACAAGTGGTTTTTTTCCGGGGGTACTTTGGCTGATGTATGAACAAACCAAGGATCCCAAATTTAAGGAGGAAGCACAGAAATATACAGCCAACCTTGAAAAGGAGCAGTTTAATACGGGTACCCATGACCTGGGTTTCATCATCAATTGCAGTTTCGGCAACGGCTACAGGCTGGGTGAAAACGAAGCTTACCGCAAAGTCATTATAGAAGCCGCAAAAAGTCTTTCGACACGTTTTAATCCAACGGCAGGGGTAATTCGTTCATGGGATCATAACCGCAATAAATGGCAATATCCTGTGATCATAGATAACATGATGAACCTGGAGTTATTATTTGAAGCGACCAAACTGACCGGGGATTCGTCTTTTTATAAAATAGCAGTGACACATGCAAACACCACTTTAAAAAACCATTTCAGACCAGATTATAGCTCATTTCATGTGGTGGATTATGACACGGAAAACGGAGCGGTGCGAGGTCAGGCAACTCACCAGGGGTATAGTGATGGATCTGCATGGGCAAGAGGACAGGCCTGGGCCTTATATGGTTATACACTTTGTTACCGGGAGACTAAAGATGAAGCTTATCTAAAACAGGCAGAAGGCATTGCTGATTTTATTTTGAGCCATAAAAATCTTCCTGCAGACCTTGTTCCTTATTGGGATTTTAACGACCCTGCCATACCGGGTGTCCCAAGAGATGCTTCTGCTGCGGCAATCACGGCTTCTGCACTATATGAACTAAGGTCCTACAGTAAAAATCAGCAGACTTATACTGCTGCAGCAAATAAGATGTTGAAGTCACTGACAAAAAATTACACCAGTAACGCAGGTGATAATTATGGTTTTATTCTGGAACACAGTACCGGACATAAGCCTGTGAACAGCGAAGTGGATGTACCACTTAATTACGCTGACTACTATTACCTGGAAGCTTTGTTAAGGTACGAAGCTTTGAAAAAATTATAACGCTTGCTTAATAATTCAGTAAGAGGCTGTATCATGACACAATGATCAGCCTTTTGTGTATGCTGTTGTGTCCTGATTTTCAGTAATATATCAATATTAGATCATGCTTATCTAATTAATTGACTGTCTGCATCATTCATTCTATTAAATATAGCGTCATGAAAAGAAATCATTTTATAGCTTCTGTTTTAACTTTAGCTACCACTCCCTTCATTTCCTTTTCTCAATTTCAAATCGCAAATCAAGGAAAGGAACATGGACGATGACAGATTAGTTTAATTCCTTCAAATTTTGTTTTAATTATCTATATTGGATGCCGGGTTGCTTGTGCCCTAAAATGAAGATAATTGAATGAGATTATCATCGGCTTGGGCTTACAAACAGCAGTGATGATCAGCTGATGTAGCTTCATTACCATTAATAAACAATGATATCTTAATGAAAGACAAAACCATTCGGATTATAGACATCGCATTGAAAGCAAAAGTATCTACGGGGACCGTAGACAGGGTTTTGCATAATAGGGGGCGTGTTTCTGCCAAGGTGCAGGAAAAAGTGTTGAAAATAATCAAAGAGATGGATTATGAACCCAACCTGATTGCCAGGGCCCTCGGTTCAAAAAAAACTTATAAGATTGCTGCACTCCTTCCTGATGAAGCTTTTGACCCTTATTGGATTGCGCCAAATGCAGGGATCAATAGGGCCGAAAAAGATTTGAAGCAGTATGGACTGGTGGTAGAGAAATATTTATTTGACCCGTTAAAGGTGGATTCTTTTGTACAGAAAGCAAAGGAAGCCACAGCAAGTTCTCCGGAAGGGATCTTGTTGTCCCCGTTGTTTTACAGGGAGGCTTTGCCATTCTTCGACCAGTGGAAAGCGCTGGGCATCCCATTTGTTCTTTTTAATACCGAAATCGCAGAATGTGAACCGCTAAGTTATATAGGTCAGGATTCTTACAAAAGCGGTTTTCTTGCAGGAAAGCTGGTCCACTACGGACAGCCAGAACCATGTTCCATACTCATTGCACATTTAGATGAGGAAATCACCAATGCAGCGCACCTTGAAAAAAAAGAACAAGGTTTTAGAAATTATTTTAGTGAGAATAATTTAAGCCAAAAATATAATATCGTTAAAGCTAACCTCATCAGGCCCGATTACGCCACCTTTGTTAAACAACTGGACAGCCTGTTTGAAACAACCACTGATCTGAAAAGTATTTTTGTTTCTACCTCTAAAGCATATGAAATAGCTGATTATTTAAAGAAACGCCATATTCACCATATTAAAATTGTGGGTTATGATCTTGTACCTAAAAACCTTGGTTTTCTGGAAAATGACCTCATTAGTTTTTTAATCAATCAAAATCCAAAGGGACAAGGTTATTGGGGGTTAAATATTCTGGCCGATCATTTAATCTTTAAAAAGGAGGTGCCTGTACTTAAATACCTGCCGCTGGATGTGGTTACAAAAGAGAATGCAAGTTATTTCACAGATGATAGTTTGGAAGTTAGGATATTTTGAAATTAAATGTAAAATGTGTGCGCACACATCTTTAATTAATTATATTTGCTATTAATACATTTCAGAAATTTTATATTTAAACCTATAAAACCATCATAAGCATGCAGCTTATAAAGAGCAATGAAAAAGCTTATGATAGCTGCATCACCATTAAAAACAAATTATTCTCTGATGAAAAATAATGCTACCTATGACATTCCAGCTGTTGTTAGTCAATTCTGCTTCGAACGTAAAGTTAAAGTAGTCGTGTTGCAGCCTTCATTAGCAAAGCACGGTGTGCAATTGATACTTGTTCAATCTTAATCGGTTAAATTGTGAAAAAGCGAATTGAAGTAAATTACTTGCCGGGGATAAAGTCATTCAAAGATGGTGATGAAATCGCTGAGCAACTAGCCGGTTTAAAAAAACATCCCATCGCAGCATTGAACTGGCCCGAATTTCCTTATGAGCCGGAAGCAGCGTTTACCATAGCTTACCAGGGGGATCAGCTGTTTTTAAAATATGATGTGGCTGAAAAAGACATCAGAACCACTTATCTGGTCAGCAACGACCCCGTTTATAAAGATTCCTGTGTAGAATTTTTTATGGCCATCGGTGAGGATGATAAATATTATAATTTAGAATTTAACTGTATTGGCACCTGCAGGGCAGCCTATGGTGCAGGCAGGGAAGAGCGGGAATTTGTACCTAAACATTTAATTGAGAAAATTCAGCACAGGTCGTTTTTTAAATTAAAAGACGGGCTCGTTCATTGGGAGCTTACCCTTGCCATTCCACTTGAAGTGTTTTGTCACCATTCTTTAAAGACTTTTAAAGGATTAACTGGAAGGGCTAATTTTTATAAATGTGGAGATGACTTGCCAGTTCCCCATTTTTTATCCTGGAACCCTATCCAAACAGAAGAACCTGATTTCCATCAACCAGCATTTTTCGGAGATATCGCATTTATCGATAGTGAAGAAAGCAACCACCCAACAGAAATCAACTTAAATAAACCATCATTATAACTTAACTATGTCTGAAAACTACAAAACTAACCTTCAAGAGCCCGTTGCTGTGGAGCTTCCGGTAAAGCAGAAAGTAAACCCTATTGTCATTATAGGTGCATTATTTTTTGTTTTTGGTTTCATTACCTGGCTAAACTCAGTGCTGATTCCCTATTTAAAAATCGCTTGTGAGCTCAATAACTTTGAGTCTTACCTGGTCGCTTTTTCTTTTTACATCTCTTACCTCGTTATGTCCGTCCCATCAGGCTGGATATTAAAGAAAACAGGCTTCAAGAACGGCATGGCAGTCGGCTTAGTCGTGATTGCCGTAGGAGCGCTTGTTTTTATTCCGGCAGCCATGATGCGGGAATATGGGCTGTTTTTATTGGGCCTTTTTATACAAGGTACGGGTTTAGCGGTCTTGCAGACAGCATCAAACCCATACATTGCCATCTTAGGACCTAAAGAAAGTGCCGCACAACGCATTAGTATCATGGGTATCTGTAACAAAGTTGCCGGAGCCCTTGCCCCGATTGTTTTGGGTGCAATTACCTTGAAAGATGCAGACAAAGTAATTGAAAAAATTCAGCAAATGACAGTCGTACAGAAAGCTGCTGAGTTAAATGAGTTAGCCTCCAAGGTAATTCTTCCCTATGTAGTTATCTTCGCTGTTTTAGTCGCCTTAGCTGTTTGGGTTTACTATTCCGCACTTCCTGAAATAGATACAGACCATGAAGATGAGGCCGTGGCTAAAGCAAATACAAATAAAACCAGTGCTTTCCAGTTCCCTCACTTACTACTTGGGGTATTAGCCATGTTTTTATACGTCGGTGTTGAAGTAATGGCAGGGGATACCATCATTAGCTATGGTTCAGAACAAGGCATCCCCTTAGCTACTGCGAAATTTTTCACTACCTATACTTTAATCAGTATGATTGTGGGTTATATCATCGGTATCATCTGCATCCCAAAATATTTTAGCCAGGAGAGTGCCTTGAAATTCTGTGCCGTATTAGGTGCTATTTTTACCGTTCTTGCGATGTCAACAGATGGCTATACTTCAGTGTTGTTCATCGCCCTTTTGGGATTGGCAAACTCGCTTATGTTTCCTGCAATTTTTCCATTGGCAATTTCAGGACTGGGCCGCTTTACAAAAATGGGATCTTCATTTCTGGTGATGGCCATCTCCGGTGGTGCCGTTCTACCTTTAATATTTGGATATTTAGCTGACTTGTCCAGCATGCAGCAAGCCTACTGGATCATGATTCCAAGTTATATGTTCATATTATATTACGCTGTCTGGGGACATAAAGTCACAAAATAAGTTTGTACAATAGAATAATAATATAGTTTTAACAATATTTAGATGAAAAGATTAAATCTTCTTGAAGAAACAAGATTCGAAAAAGTACCGGTTCGTATTTATGCTGATCAGTTTATCGCATCAAAAGCAGTAGCAAAAAAAATAGCTGATCTTATCAGAAGAAAACAAGAAGCTGGCGAACATGCCATATTAGGTCTTGCAACTGGCGCAACACCGATCAATGTTTATGCTGAACTAGTTCGTTTGCATAAGGAAGAGGGCTTAAGCTTTAGCAATGTCATTACTTTCAACCTGGATGAGTATTATCCAATGAAACCAGATGCACAACAAAGCTATGTGAAGTTCATGAATCAGCATTTGTTCGGCCATGTGGATATTAAGCCTGAAAATATTAATATCCCCGATGGAACAATAAATAAAGAGGATATTGCTGCTTATTGTATTGCTTACGAAAAGAAAATCACTGATTTGGGTGGTCTGGACCTGCAATTATTAGGTATTGGTCGTACGGGTCACATTGGTTTCAATGAGCCAGGTTCTGCGCCAAATTCAGGTACCCGTTTAGTAACGCTTGATGATTTAACACGCATTGATGCTTCCCGTGATTTTGGTGGTAAAGCAAACGTTCCCGAGAAAGCGATTACCATGGGTATCGGTACCATCTTCAAAGCCAGAGAAATCATTTTAATGGCATGGAATGAAAAGAAATCAGAGATCGTTAAAAAAGCAGTAGAAGGAAATATCTCCGGAGATGTTCCAGCAACCTATTTGCAGCTGTCGGATAACGTAGAATTTATTTTAGACCAGGATGCTGCTACTTCATTGACCAGGTTTGATACACCATGGCTGGTAAAGGATTGTGAGTGGACTGATATGCTCATAAAAAAGGCCGTGATCTGGTTATCAAAGACCTTAAATAAGCCGATTCTGAAATTAACAGATGAAGACTATAATAACAATGGTATGGCTCAGCTTGCCACACAAAAAGGGCCTGTCTACGATATCAATATTAACGTATTTAATAAAATACAACATACCATTACAGGATGGCCGGGAGGAAAACCTAATGCCGACGATAGTCAGCGTCCAGAAAGAGCTTTGCCTGCCAAAAAATCTTCTATCATATTCTCGCCGCACCCGGATGATGATGTGATCTCCATGGGCGGTACCTTTATCAGGTTAGCAGATCATGGACATGATGTTCATGTTGCTTACCAGACATCCGGTAATACGGCAGTTTGGGATGACGATGCCCTTCGTTTCTTAGAGTTCTCTATTGATCTGAATAAGCGTCTGAATACTGACACGACTCATTTGGAAGACCTGTATAACGAAACACGTACCTTCTTGCAAACCAAACAGCCCAACCAGGCTGATACATTGGCTATGAGAACCATTAAAGGTACAATCAGAAAAGGGGAGGCAACAGCCGGAGCCCGTTTTGCCGGATTGAAGGATGAAAATATCCATTTCATGGACCTGCCTTTTTATGATCGCGGTAAAACGCAGAAAAACGTTTCCTATGAGGATGATATCGTGCAAACCATGGAGCTTTTAAATAAGATAAAACCACAACAGGTTTTTGCTGCAGGTGATTTTGCCGATCCACATGGTACACACAAAGTTTGTTTCGATATTATTCTGCAAGCATTAAAGCGTTTAAAAGAAACTGAAGAATGGGTTAAAGATTGCTGGTTATGGTTATACCGTGGTGCATGGCATGAGTTTGAGATCCATGAAATTGAAATGGCTGTTCCTTTATCTCCAAAAGAAGTAGAGAAAAAGAGACTTGCTATATTTAAGCACCAAAGTCAAAAAGACAGACCTGTATTCCCTGGTGATGATGCTCGTGAGTTCTGGATCAGAGCTGAAGACCGGACAAGTGAAACCGCAAGACAATACAACCAACTTGGTTTAGCTGAATACGAAGCGATGGAAGCTTTTGTAAGATTGAAATTTTAACATATTTTATCATCTCGGACCTGTTCCGGGATCTAATTAATAAAAGCCTGCCGCATATTATTTGTAGGCAGGCTTTTTAATTCACAATATATTTATATCTTTAATTTAAGGTCTAAATGATTCTTGTACATCGAAAAATGAACGAACAATTTAACGCTATGGTTGATGCCATGAATGATCAACGATCTCACAAACTATGATTAAAGCTACCTATGCAGACAAAAGCCTGGTATTAGATATATTGACAAAGTCTTTCGAAAAGAATAAAAGTGTTAATTATGTCATCCGGCAGAACCATAAAAAGTTCATGCGCATTTACGAATTAATGGATTATTCATTTGAGCAGTGCTACCTGTTCGGGGAGATCTATTTGTCTGACGACCGTAATGCTTGTGCCCTTATACTTTATCCGCATCAGAAAATAACGACCCTTAAAACCATAAAGCTGGAGTTTAAACGTCTTTTCCATACCATCAGTTTAAAAAACATATCCAAGACGCTTAAAAGAGAAAGTAAAATCAAGCATATACAACCAAAAACGAATATGCTCTATCTATGGTTTATTGGTGTAGAGCCAAAGTTCCAACATACCGGACTGGGCACTAAGCTGCTGAAAGAGTTACTAGATTATGCACAGCTGCAGCAGTTGCCGGTTTACCTGGAAACTTCCACGATACAAAACCTGCCATGGTATAAAAAACATGGCTTCCAGCTTTATCACCAGTTGGATCTGAGCTATAAACTGCATTTCTTAAAAAAGGTGCCCGTAGCATAACACATTAAATACTTATTCCGTTATGGAGAGACGTTTAGTTATTAAACAAATTTTAATCATGGCCGGCGGACTGGCCCTGCTTCCTTCCTGTTTAAGGGATGCTGGAAAATCTTCAGTGCTATTGAAAAACCTGGATGTAAGTCTTGACCAGGAAAACCTCCTGGCTGAAATTGTGGAAACGATTATCCCAAAGACCAGCACGCCGGGGGCTAAAGAATTAAACATTCATCTTTTTGTGCTCAAAATGCTGGATGACTGTTATGAGCCAGAGGAGCAGCAGCTCTTCTTGAAAGGGCTGGAAGCGTTAAAAGTCAAAACGCAGGATCTGTATCATAAATCTTTTATGGATATAGCTGTTCCCGAACGCCAGAAACTATTAGTCGGCATTGAAAATGATAAAGAAGCAGCTGCAGAACTTGCAGGCTTCTACAAAATCATGAAAGGCAAGACAATACAGGGTTACCTGAACTCTCAATATGTGATGACCAATTTAATTAAATGGGAATTAGTTCCCGGCAGGTATAATGGTTATTATCCTGTTAAAACCGCCTAACTTTAAGATACATGTCAAATCTAAATATCGATGCCGAAAAGGCACATACCTTCGATGCGATAGTCATTGGTTCTGGTATCAGTGGTGGCTGGGCTGCTAAGGAATTTACAGAGAAAGGACTGAAAACACTCGTATTGGAAAGAGGAAGGGATGTGCAGCACATTACCGATTATCCCACTACCAATAAATATACTTACGAATTTGAGCACTACGGTGAACCTGCATTAGCCATCCGTAAAGAAAACCCGATTGCCAGCAGGTGTTATATCTTCAGGGAAGATGCCATGCATTTTGTGGTCAAAGATCAGGAACATCCTTACGTTCAGGAGAAGCCATTCGATTGGATAAGGGGCTACCAGGTGGGTGGGAAGTCTTTGCTTTGGGCAAGACAGGTACAACGCTGGAGCGATCTTGATTTTGAAGGCCCTGCACGTGATGACTTTGCTGTGGATTGGCCCATCCGTTATAAAGATATCGCACCATGGTACAGTTATGTAGAGAAGTTTGCCGGTATCTCTGGCAATAAAGATGGCTTGCCGCAATTGCCTGATGGCGAATTCTTGCCGGGTTATCCCTTGAATGCGGTAGAAGATTATTTTAAAAAAGTACTCACCAATAAATACAGCGATAGGCATGTAATCAGCGCAAGGTGTGCCCATATCTCGAAGCCCAACCAGATACATTTAGACCAGGGCCGTGGCCAGTGTCAGAACAGAACCCTTTGTCAGCGTGGATGTCCCTTCGGTGGCTACTTCAGCAGCAATGCTTCTACCTTACCTTGGGCGGCAAAAACTGGAAACCTGACATTAAGGCCCTTTTCTGTGGTGGAATCTGTCATATATGATGATAAAAAAGGCAAAGTTACCGGGGTAAGGGTGATTGACACCAACACCAAGGAGGTTACGGAATACTATGCGAAGGTGATCTTTGTTAACGCTGCGGCGTTAAATACCAACCTGATCTTGTTGAACTCCAAATCCCAGCGTTTTCCACAGGGATTAGGGAATGATAACGGACAATTGGGTAAGTTCGTCGCTTTCCATAATTACAGTGCCCGGATCAGTGCTGAATACGATGGGATGCTGAACTATACAACAGATGGCAGGAACCCGGCCGGAGGTGGTTATCTGCCGCGTTTCAGGAATGTTTTTAAACAGGAAACTAATTTTAAAAGAGGTTATGCGGCCGGTTTCAGTGCCCGTAGAATCAGCAATAAAGATACGTCTGGCGTTGGGGAAGGCCTAAAGGCTAACTTATTGAAGACAACCTTAGGCCCATGGAGCGTAGGCTCGCACATGATGGGCGAAACCATCCCGAAGGAAAGTAACTTCGTTAACCTTGATCCTTCCAAAAAGGACGCCTGGGGTGTCCCACAGCTAAATATTTCCGTCGACTATGATGAGAATGACGTGTTGATGAAGAAAGACTACCTGGAGCAGCTGACAGAGATGTTTACGGAGGCCGGTTTCACCAACATTAAGCAAAATGATGCTTCGCAAGCACCCGGCCTGGATATCCACGAAATGGGCGGAGCCAGAATGGGGCATGATCCTAAAACGTCTATCCTTAATCAATGGAACCAGCTACATGCCTGTAAAAATGTTTTTGTTACTGATGGCGCTTGTATGACGTCCACCGCAACTCAAAACCCATCACTCACTTACATGGCATTAACCGCCAGGGCAGTAGACTATGCGGTTAATGCGATGAAGAAGGGCGAACTAACTTAAAAGCTATTTTAAATCTTGCTTTTCTGCCCTTTTAAAGGTCATCATATTTTCACCTGTACCTACATAAAGCACTCCTTTTTCTAATTTGTAAGGGAGTGTTTTTTCGTTAAGTAACTTTAAAAACTGGCTTTCCAAACTCATGCCCGGGCAGGCCATCATGGTCGATAGCATATAACCGAAGATCATTTTATCCCCTTCAAGGCTGAAACTACCTGAATAGCGGTTGCAACCACCAAGTCCCAGCACACGGTTATCGTTTAAGCGCAGTTCCATGGTAGGTGATTTAAGGGTCTTATCAGCAGTGTCAATGTCCTTGCTGCCAATGCGCTGTAAGGTCCAGACATCATTTATTTCGTAAACACCGAGGTAATTTCCACAACCTGTTACGGTTTCAGCGACGCTGTCGCCCCGTTTTTTAACCTCAACCTGTACTTTGAAATTGTTCTTCTTGCCAGACATCGTGTCTTCACAAAACTGGGTAAACACCTGTACAGTTAACGTGCCCTTGTCTGTCTCCGAATGGTAACGGGTTACATGGGCGTCCATGGCTTTTTCTCCTTTTACTGCAGGAACAGTTAATTCAAATCCTTCCGCGGTGATGTAATGCATGGAACCTTCAAAATCTATAGATAAAGACCAGAAAGGCTCATTGCCGGTCGCATAGAAATCAGCCCCATCTTTAATCCGTCCTTGCTTTACAGCTGGATTATCTTCAATGGTATCTGGTGTTGTTACTGGGCTAACTTCCGCTTTTTTGGCGGTGCCACAGGCAAAAAGGAATAATGTTAATACAAGTATCGGGCTGAATGCTTTCATGGGGTTGTTTGTTTTTATTAGGAGCAGTATGTGTATAATGGTAAAACGGATGCCACAGGTAAAACGCTACAATTACTGTGGTATTTTGCTTACCATTAACATAACCAATGGTTTATAATTTTTTTTGATTAATTAGAAGTCCAAAATTATATTTACTTTACAGTAATTTTATGTTGTGTTATAACCCCTTAAGGAGAGTCTAAGGGGATGTTGTGCCTTGTTTTAAAGGCCGTAATCTTAAACTATAAACTGATGAAACGAAATCCATTTGATAACACCACGACCAACCGCAGGGCATTTATCAGAACCACAGGTGCCGCAGTAATTGGAAGTACTTTAGCATTTAACCTTGGCTTTCCGGGATCTGCATTTGCAGCTAACAAAAACACCCTGAAAGTCGGTTTAATAGGTTGCGGCGGGCGAGGTACAGGTGCTGCTTTCCAGGCCCTTTCTGCTGATCCCGATGTGGTGATCACCGCTATGGGCGATGTCTTTGCTGATCGGTTGGAGGAAGCTTATAAAGCGATCAATGAAGTTTTCCCGAAAAAGTTAAAGGTGAACAAAGACAGGAAATATGTAGGCTTTGATGCTTATAAAAAAGTCATTGAATCTGATGTTGATGTCGTTATTTTAACCACGCCGCCTTCTTTCAGGCCAGATCATCTTATGGCGGCAGTGGCGGCCGGGAAGCATATTTTTTGTGAAAAACCTGTAGCAGTGGATGCACCGGGGGTGCGGAAAGTAATTCAGTCGGCAAAATTAGCTAAAGAGAAAAAGTTATCATTGGTATCCGGTTTTACCTTTCGATACGATTTACCGAAAAGAGCGCTGTTCAATAAGATCTTACATGGCGATATCGGAAAGGTAATGTCTGTTTCCTCTACACGGAATGGTGGCGAACTGTGGTATAAGCCCAGAGAAGCCGGCTGGACAGATATGGAATATCAAATGCGCAACTGGTATTATTACAACTGGTTGTCGGGTGATTATATCGTTGAAATGACAGTCCATAGTTTGGATATGATGACCTGGGCAATGGGTGAGCAAATGCCGCTGCGGGCCACAGGCACCGGCGGGCGTCAAGTGCGTGTCGATGAAAAATATGGCAATATCTATGATCATTTTGCCATTGAATATGAGTATGCAAATGGCGCAAGAGGATTTAGTTTCAGCAGGCAGCAAGCAGGTTGCTCCAGCAGAAATTCTGTGGAGATAGCGGGCACAGAAGGAAATGCGATTGTTAATCTGGGCAGCGGATTGCATGAAGTTACCGGTCAAGGTATTTGGCAATACAAGGGGAAGAAGAATAATCCTTACCAAACTCAGCATGATGAACTCTTTGCCTCCATCCGGAATGGTAAACCGATGAATGATGGCGATATAATGGCGAATAGCACGATGCTTGCCATTATGAGCCGAATGGTAGCCTATAGCGGACAAACGTTAACCTGGGAACAAGCATTTAATTCTAACCAGGTATTGGGCCCAAGTATAGACGAATTTGCATGGGATTATAAATACACCAGTCCTGAAGTGGCTATGCCAGGGATCACCAAATTGATATAGATATGAAGGTCATTACAAATGTTTCGCTGAAGATAACGCTTGTGCAGCTATTCCTGGTTATGGCTGTTGGCATTCCTGATTTTGCTGCTGCGCAGGGTACGGTGTTAAGTTTTGGTAAGGAAGTCAACTTGATGGATATTACATCCAATACCAAGAAAAAAGAAACCGCTATTAAATGGATCGATGTAAATACATCTCCTGATACATGGAAAATCAAAAAGGAGGAGCTGGTGTGCTCGGGAAATCCGATCGGGGTGATGAGGAGTGAAAAACAATATGAAAACTTCCTGCTGCATATTGAATGGAAACATATGGAGGCTGGCGGAAATTCTGGTGTATTTGTTTGGAGCGATGCAAAGCCTGATAAAGATTCGCGCCTGCCAAATGGGGTAGAGGTTCAAATGCTGGAGCTTGATTGGGTTAACCTTAATCAGCATGAGGGTAAAAAGCCGCCCATTGCTTATGTTCATGGCGAGTTGTTTGGCGTTAACGGTGTAAAAACAATACCCGACAACCCAAGGGGTGAAAGGAGTAAATCAATTGTAAATCTCTGCAAAGGCAAGGGTGAATGGAATACCTATGTGGTGACTTGTATCGATGGGGTGATTAAACTTTCGGTGAATGGGGTAGTGGTTAACGGGATTAGTCAGTCATCGCAGAAGAAAGGCTATATCTGCCTTGAATCTGAAGGAGCGCCAATTCATTTTCGTAACCTCAAAATTATAGAACTGCCTTCCGGTATAACTTCTGCTGAACAAACCGCTGCTGAGATTAAACTAGCCAGGCATTAGTTAAAGGAAGCCAATTGCCAACAGACACGTTATACTTTAGAAATGGAAGCTAATCTCTCCCTAAAAACCAGCACTTACCTACGCCCGGTTTGGGGCGCACCTGACAGGGGTTTTGCGGTACGAGGTCGGTACTATGATTCACTTTACACCAATAGAAAGCTTAGCCTTCTTACAACCTTCACACCGCCTTAATAAATGTCGATATTTTTATTCCATTTCGTCGAAAACACTTATCTTAAGCCAACCAATATCCTGAACCCCTATTTATGAATGCAAAGGCTATTAACCTCAGCGGTTATTTTTTAATTATCTTGATGATGCTCAGTTCCGCAGGCATCGCACAGCAAAGCAAGAAAATATTAGTTTTTAGTAAAACCAGTGGCTTCCACCACAAATCAATTGTGGAAGGTAATGCAGCCTTGCTGCAAATGGGTAAAGAAAATAGTTTTGAGGTCGATACAACGACCAATGCCGGAAATTTCACCAAAGAAAATTTAAGTCAATATGCTGCGGTTGTATTCCTGAATACCACGGGCGATGTGTTGAACCCAGCGCAGGAACAAGCATTTGAGCAATATATTAAATCGGGAAAAGGTTTTGTAGGTATTCATGCGGCTTCTGACACCGAATTCGACTGGCCATGGTATGGCAATTTAGTGGGCGCTTATTTTGTGAGTCACCCAAAACAGCAGGTAGCCACTTTAAATATCGTCAACAGGAAAACCATTGCTACCCGTCACCTGCCGAAGGAATGGAAATTGAAAGAAGAGTGGTATAACTTTAATTGGATGACCAAGGAGAAGCTGAACGTGCTCATCACCATTGATGAAAAGAGTTATGATCCGGGAGCGAATAAAATGGGCGACTATCACCCTATTGCCTGGTACCATGATTTCGATGGTGGCAGGTCTTTTTATACGGAACTTGGGCATACCGAAGAAGCTTATGCAGATCCCCTTTTTCTAAAACATGTTTTGGGCGGTATACAATATGCAATGGGACTGAAAAAGATGTAAGTACATATAGTTTATCATGAAAGGGAGTGTAACCTTCCTTTCATGATAAACTGATTACTCATCTATCGATTAATCCTGCACTGTTACAGCTAAGGTCAGTAAAAACAGCGTTTCTTCATTAGCATACACACTATGAGGAATTTGCGCATGTAAAGCAATCATTTGTCCTGCTTTTAATTCGGCAGTCTGCATGCCAGTGCGAAAACTAATATGTCCTTCCAATACTTGTACGCTAATGATTCCCTTGGCACTGTGCTGTTTCATCTCTGTACCTTTGTGCAGGGCTACCAGCACAATACGCAAGGCATCGGTTTTAAAAACGGTTATTGCGTTGCGGTCGCCTTCCAGCCAGGGTTTTTCCTGCTTAATCTGCACTTTAAAAGCATTCAGGTCCATTACCATCATCGGGGCGTCCAAAGGACGGTCGCCTTCCGGTCTCAACGGCGTGGCCTCATTAAATTTAACCTGATCAGGAACCTGGTCTTTTTTTGTCAGTTGCACATTTTGTGTGCTCAATGTACCAACGTGTGCAGCTGTTTTAGCGCCCCTTGAGCCAGAACCGGCAAGTAAACATTTCTCATCCAGCGCTCTCATTATTTTATCGGTGGCAGGATCACTATATATTCCATAACCATTTACCACAACACCTTTTAAATTATATTTTTCAGAAGAGATAGCGTATACTACGGCTGCATCAGCAGGATCTGACATCCCTTCAAAACGATAATGCTTATCAACTTCAAAATCATCTGGATTAATTCTTAATGCATGCGGAGAAGAAACTAGTGCTTCTCCTTCCAGGTTGAAATCTGTTGTGTAGCCAATTTCTTTAAGATGGTTCAATACTTCCGAAAGGGTTTTCATTGTGTTCATAGTTGAATAATTTAGTAATTAAATTTAAGCAATTTTTAGGTAACCCGCCTGATCTTCTTTTCAAATCAGACATGCTTCAATAGTCGTTCCAAATGCAGGCTATTGTTTCATGATGAGGATGCCTTGTGTTATTTTTTTGGATTTGTAGCCAAGCTTGGTCAGTCCTTTGATACTTTCTTGAAAGGATAATTCCCTTTAATTCTTTCATTTAGAAATTTCCCTTTAGATGTAGCAGCGCGCATTTCATCATATACCGTCGACGGCACATTCAAATAGTCGTATACCATCCCTGACACATAAGTTACCCTGAGCACCGAACGCTCGGGAATATACTTCATGAAAGCTACAACGCTGGATGGCATACCGTTGGATCTTTTATGTTTACCAGGCGTAAAAACCATGCCACTCAATTATTTTCAGATATTTCGTGTTAATGTTTATTTATTATAATTCTAAATAGTACTTTTGGCAAGAAGCGGTTTACGCCAATTAATGTAGAAGTAAAAAATTAAGCATAACGAGTAATAAATTAAATCGATCTGAACTGATGACTAAAAACACTACGGCCTGGGTTAAAACAAGAAAGTTTTTAAATGACATCCATTTATGGATTGGTTTGGCAAGTGGCCTCATCGTCTTTTTAGTTTGTTTAAGCGGGACTATCTATGTTTTTAACGAGGAAATCAGGGAGGCTGCTACGCCAGAGTTGTTTAATGTGCAGCCAACTTCAGACAAGGCAAAAATACCTGCTGCCCAATTAATTGCTGCTGTAGAACAGAATAGTGGTGGTAAGGTAGTCAGTGTAAAAATCCCTGCTGATGCCGGACGCTCCTGGCAAATGGGTGTTAAAAAGGAAAAATCTCCCGAAAAACCCCTTAATTCATCTTCAAACACAGCAAAAGTGGCAAAAGGCCCTAAGGGAAATGAGGGCGCTAAAAAACCATCCAGACCGATAATGTATTATGTAAACCCTTATAATGCGGCTGTATTAGGGAATTCGGCAGAAATAAAATCAGGTACGGTTACCTTCATGACCTATATGTTCAGCCTGCACAGGTGGTTGATTTTAGATAAGATCGAAAAACCGATTTTTGGTGATCTGGATAATCGGAAATTAGGAAGTTATATCTCTGGTACAGCAACCATCTTGTTTACTTTAGGTGTAATTACGGGGATGGTGATTTGGTTTCCAAGAAAAATCAGGGCCTGGAAACAAGGTCTCAAAATAAAATGGAGCGGCAATTGGAAGCGGATTAACCACGACCTGCACAATTCATTGGGGATGTACTCCTGTATATTTTTGTTCCTGATGGGCATCACCGGTCCGCAATGGTCTTTTGAGTGGTATAGAACCGGATTGAGGAAAGCTTTGGGCACTTATCAGGCCGAGGGCCCGGGAAAACCGGAAGGTCAGGGAAAGCCGGAAGGTCGGGGAAAGAAGGAAGGTATAGGACCAAAAGAAGCTGAAGGGACAGATGGAAGACAACAGCTTTCTATTGAAGATTACCATGCTGCTGCTGCAAAGGTATTCAATTTTAAAGGTGATGTCATGATTGCAATTCCTGCTGATGCGGAAGCAAAAGTGAATATAAGTAAATTTAAAGCGGGCTTTTTTGCCCCTGCTGCTGCAGATAAGTTAACGCTAGACCAAGCTTCTGCCAATGTGGTGAAAGTTGAACGTTTTGCAGATATGCCTTTTAACGAAAGGATTTCTGGCTCCATAAAAGCACTCCATATTGGTGATGTTTATGGCATGTTTACCAAAATCATTTATTTCCTGGCCTGTTTAATTGCCACAAGTTTGCCTGTTACGGGTACCTTAATCTGGCTTAACAAAATGAAAAAGAAAAAGCCAAAGCGTAATTTGGCACTTTCACTGGATAGTACCGTACAGACCGCTGCTACCTAAAGCTTAGTAAGTTATGCATGCTGAGGCTAAGCCGGCAGCGAAACTATTCTACCAAATTGAAGCAATACCTGCAGCGGGGTTCATAACTTTCTTTTTCGCCAAGGAGGATGGTGTCTTCACTGGCTACTTTTCGAAAAG
The DNA here is from genome assembly GCF_037482985.1 of Pedobacter immunditicola. Classification (NCBI taxonomy): domain Bacteria; kingdom Pseudomonadati; phylum Bacteroidota; class Sphingobacteriia; order Sphingobacteriales; family Sphingobacteriaceae; genus Pedobacter; species Pedobacter immunditicola. The sequence continues at coordinate 219,707 of NZ_JBBHKC010000005.1, forward strand.
AATACATGGCTGGACTGCCACAGCACACGCACACTGCATGTACCTTGGTCACCATTTCAGCAATGGACATCAACGCCGGCATTGGGCCAAAGGGCTTTCCGGTGAAATCCATGTCCAGCCCGGCTACGATTACCCGTATACCTTTGGCTGCAAGTTGATTGCAAATATCGGGCAAACCTTCATCAAAAAACTGTGCTTCGTCGATACCTACAACCTGTGTATCCGCATTGAGAAACAATATAGAGGAAGAGTTTTCCACAGCGGTAGACTGCACAGCATGCTGATCGTGAGAAACAACCGCATTGTCATCATACCTTACGTCTGTTGCAGGTTTAAAGATTTCAACTTTTAATTTCGCTATATCAGCTCTCTTGAGCCTTCTGATCAGTTCTTCTGTCTTTCCAGAGAACATGGAACCACAAATAACTTCGATACTACCACGGTAAACGCCTCTTTTGTAATTTTGTTCGCTGAATAACATCCTGATTGTTGAAACTTTAGAGTCGGCAAATATCAGAATTTTGTAGTACTTTTGATAGTTAAGTTACCAACATAAAACATCCAAAATACCGTTATAAAGCCATGATGAAGCAAGAAGATCTATTTAGGAAAATCGGAAATATACTTACAGAACTTCAGGATCAGCACCAATACCTGGCTGCAAATCCACATGAACTCAATGAGTTGGAATTGGAGTTGTTTTTGTCTAATGCCAATTTTTTAACAGATCACATCAACATCGTGATCAAGGCTCATAACCACCAGGAGCTTAAAGCCATTGAAGCCCCAGCAATTGAAACGCCAAAAGCTAATCACCAGGAGGAAACTTTAAGTGCGGATAAAGAGCCGGCAGCTTTTGAGTTTGAAGAGAAGGAAGTTGAAGAACTGTTTAACCGTCCGCTGACACCCGAAGAGCAAAGAATCATTGCGCAGAAGCAATTATTGAAGTCACAGGAAGAAACCAACGAAAAACGGCATGGGGAAGAAGAACAAGGGCCGGAACCATTTTTAGTGAAGTCACAACCGGAGTTTCAAATTGATGAACCCATCAAAATAGAAGTGCTGACTGTTCCGGAAAAAGTACCGACTGATTTGTTTGTTCCTGAGGTACCTGTAAAGATAACGGAAGCACCGGTAGTTATTCCAGAAACCCCCTTTGAAGCCCCTACAGTGCCAGTTACTGTTACAGAAATACCTGTAGTGATACCCGAAGCACCTGTTATTCCCGAAGTACCCGTTGTGCCTGAAACACCTGTTGTTCCTGAAAAATCTGTTATCGCTGAAATACCTGTTGTTGTGCCCGAAGCACCTGCAGCAAGCGTAAAAACTACTTCAGCAAGTCAGGAGACCCCTGTTAAATTAACTTTAAATGAGATGCTTGCGGGTAACCAGAATGGCAGTCATACAACAGAGGCCCCTGTCGCAGAGATCAAAGACCTTAAACAGGCCATTAGTCTGAACGATAAGCTTTTGTTTGTTAAGGATTTGTTCCACGGTTATAGCCTGGCTTATGCCGAAGTAATAGACCTGGTCAATAGGATGCCTGACTTTAAAACTGCAGATGCCTTTCTGCAGAAAAATTATGCACTAAAGAATGATTGGAAATCAAAACAGCCGACTGTAGACCGCTTTTATGATCTATTGAAAAGACGTTTCCCGGTTAAATAAATCCCATCCGGTTAGAGTCCAATTTCAAAAAGATAAACAAGAGTACTGTAAAGCTCCATAGGGAAGAACCTCCATAACTGATGAATGGAAGGGGAATACCAATTACGGGCGCTATACCGATGGTCATACCGATGTTAATAAACACGTGGAAAAAGAGAATACTGGCCACGCAGTAACCATATACCCTTGAAAAAGGGGATCGCTGCCTTTCGGCCAGATTGATGATCCTCAGCAGCAAAAATAAGTAGAGCCCGATTAATACGGTGCAGCCCACAAAACCCCATTCTTCACCCACGGTGGAAAAGATAAAATCCGTACTTTGCTCCGGTACATAGCCAAACTTTGTTTGTGTACCCAGCAAGAACCCCCGGCCCATCACCTGTCCTGAACCGATCGCTATTTTAGATTGTATCACATTATAACCTGCACCTTTCGGGTCGATCTTTAAGCCCAGCATCACTTCGATCCTGGCTCGCTGGTGAGGCTCTAATACCTTGGTATAGGTAAGTTTTACCAAAAATAAATAAGCAATAGCAATGATGGTGGCCATGGCAATGGAGATCATCATCTTCTGCTTTCTCTTGTTCAAGTAAATACTGTAGCCACCAACGATTACAATCAAGGGTATAATGACATAAAGGGGGACAAGGAAAACGGCAATGAAGAGCACGACCATGCCTAAAAAGATAAGGAGGAAATAACCTGACAGTCCTTCTCTGTATAATGGGAACATAAAGGCAAGAAACACCAATGCGGAGCCGGTATCTGGCTGCATCATGATGAAAAACAAGGGCAGGGATACAATTAACCCCGCAAACATGATGGATTTAAAATCTTTAAACTTCGGCGTAAATGTGCTTATATAACGTGCAAGTAGTAATGCTGTGCCGAATTTAGCAAATTCTGATGGTTGTAACCTGAAACTCCCTATGGGGATCCAGGCCTGGTTTCCCGCCACTTTACGCCCGATCACCAATACAGCGATCAACAGGATAATGGTTACCCCGTAAATGACAGGGGCAAAGATACTGAAGAACTTAGCATCCAGCAGGAGAATAGAAAACCCTAATATTAAGGCAGAAATAATGAAGATCAGTTGTTTTCCGTAATTACTGCTGAAATCGTAGGTGTCTGACAAATCTGGATTGTAAACGGATGCATAAATGTTTACATATCCAATTGCACATAATGCTACATAAATAAGTACAGTGATCCAGTCTACATTAAAAAAAAACCTGTTGGTGTGTTGATTGATCATCGTGGAGCCTCTGTATGTTCGTTATTCTTTAAAATGTTTATCGTAGTCGGCACAGTGCTGTTTATAAAGGGTGATGTGCTGTTAAAAAAGGGATAGGTGCTCTGTAACGGTCGTAAGGTTTTTTTTGCAGCCGGCAATACTTTATTCGTATCTGGGGTTTTGCTCTTGACACTGTCGCCTGGTTTTGTGTTGGGATCAACTTTCGGCTTCAGTGGCTCTGGAATAAGATTTTGTTTTTTCATCCATTCCATCTGTGCCACCCTTTTTCCTGAAACAGAGTCTGTAAGGTATTTCTCAGTAAGGTAACTGGCAATTGGCGCTGCATAGGTGGATCCATAACCCGCATTTTCTACAATCACTGCAATTGCGATCTTGGGATTATGACGTGGCGCAAAACCGATGAAAACACTGTGGTTTTTGCCGTGTGGGTTTTGTACGGTCCCTGTTTTTCCCGCCATGGAAATGTTTGGAATGCGGGATGCCAATGCCGTCCCCCCCGGGCTATTAACGGCCATTTCCATTCCGTCAATTACCGGATCAAAATGACGTTCATCTATCCCTACATAGTTTTTCTCCACATAGTCTTTACTAATGAGCTTTTTTTCTCCAATCGCTTTAACTAAGTGTGGCTTTATATAGTATCCTTTATTGGCGATAATCGCCATGATGTTTGCCATTTGCAGTGGGGTAGTGTTTATTTCTCCTTGCCCGATACCCAGGGAAATTACGGTGGTAAAGCCCCAGTATTTACCATACCATTTGGTATACTCTGCTGCGGTGAATAACGTTCCCTTACGTTCATAAGGCATATCGATGCCTAATTTTACCCCGACACCAAATTTGCGGACTTTTTCCTGCCAGACATCATAAGCAACTTTCTGGCTCTTGTATTTTCTCTGCGTGAGTAATTTTTCGAAGACATAACTGGCGTAGACGTTGCAGGATCTTGCAAGTCCCCATCGTAAACTGATATTCCCATCCACGTGTTCGCACTTTATCCGATGGTTACCTGCCCAGTAAGCCCCCGGACAGTTAAAAGTCATCTCGGGCGTAATCACTCCTTCCTGTAATCCTATTAAAGCGTCCAGTGGTTTAAATGCCGATCCCGGTGAATAATAGCCGGAAATCGGCCTCACGAGGAATGGCCTGTTGGGCCGGCCAAATATTTCCATATAATTATTTCCCTGCTGGCGGCCGACCATCTTATTTGGATCATAACCCGGACTGCTCACAAAAGCAAGAACTTCACCGGTGGATGGCTCTATCGCCACAATACTACCAACCTTATTTTCCATCAGTTCTTCAGCAAGCTTTTGAACTTCAATATCAAGGGACGATATCACCTTTTCACCGGAGCGGGCCAAAGTATCGAATTTACCTTCGAGATAACTTCCCTGGGGTACGTTGCGTGCATCATACATCATATTGATTACACCGCGCTCGCCGCGTAAAACTTCGTTGTATTCTCTTTCTACACCTGTTTTTCCTATATAGTCACCAGGACGGTAATAGCCATTACTTTCATCAATATCCTTCTGACTCACTTCTTTAACATAGCCGAAGAACTGTCCTGCTACACTGTCGGGATAATGGCGTACGGTTCTTCCCTGTACGTGGAATCCCGGAAAGCTGCTGAGCTTTTCCTGTAATGCGGCATAAGTTCGTACGGATAGTTGTTTCTCAAAGGGTGAAGGTTGATACCTTGATTGTGATAAAGCTTTGTTAAAGCGTTTTTTAAAGCCCGGCATGTCTATACCAATGATATCGCAGAATGCTAATGTATCAAATGGCTTTACCTGGTTAGGGATGACCATTAAATCATATACCGGCTCATTCTGGACCAGTACTTTTCCATCACGGTCATATATGACGCCCCTGGCCGGGAAGGTATATATTTTGCGCAATACGTTACTGTTGGAAAGAAGGAAGTATTTGTCGCTGAGTACTTGCATATAGAAAAGCTGTCCTACAAGAATCAGGCACACCACAAGAATAATTCCCTGTATTGTATATTTTCTGGCAAACAAATTGTCCATTAACGTAATCTCCTGTTATAGAATAAAAATTCTATTAAAATAATGATAAACCATGTAAAAATACCGCTGGTCAAACACCTCATTAACGTGTAGGAAAGTTCAGATATTTTAAATGCCTCTAAAAGAAATAACACAAGATGGTGAGAAAAGATACACAAAAGAGAATAAATAGAAAACCATTTAAAACCCATATTTCCTAAAGTAGGTTCAGGTTCGTCAAATCCATCGCGGTTCACACTGATAGAAATAAACTGGATTCTGACAAAAGCAAGCACAACAGAAGCTGAAGCATGTACACCCAGGGTATCGTAAAAAGCATCCAGTGTTAAACCTGTACCAAATGATATAATATACAACAAAATATTTGGCATTCCAAAGGGAAGCAGCAGGAGAAACAAAACATAGATGAAAGGGGTAGCCAGGTCATAGAAACTTAAATTCCTTAATAAGATGATTTGTATAAATAGTAGTAAAAACCACCGTAACAGGTTGATCAGGATTAATTTGCTATTCATTGGGCAATTTAGATTCTAAGGATTTTTGCTCTTCTGCAAATTTATCTTTAATTACATAAACATACTGTAGGGTGCTGAAATCATTAAAAAGATTAATTTCAATGGTTAAAAAGTTGTCTCCCATTGCAATGCCGGCATTACTGACACTGCCTACGGGGATTCCCGGCGGGAAAGAACCGAAACCAGACGTAACCACCGTGTCTTTTAAGTTCACTTTGAAATGGTTGGGAATTTCTCTGATGAAAGCTTTGCGGTAATCGAAGTTTTTTTCACCCCATACCAACGAGCCCAGGGCATTGTTTTTCTTGATGTTGACACTGATTTTGGTGTCTTTGTGCAGTAAGGACTGAATGGTGGCCAGGTGTGGAGAGACGTCCCTGATGAAACCTACTACACCTTTTTGAGGGGAGATGACTGCCATGCCGCTTTTTATGCCGTCTAAACTGCCTTTATTGATTGCAATGATGTTGTTCCTTAAAGTAATGGAATTTTTGATGACTCTAGCAGCGAGGTAAGTGTATTGCTGCTCGGTCAGGGTATCGACAACAGTGACTTCTTTAGCACTGTCTATGTTTCTCATTTTCAGGAGCTGCGTATAGAGCTTCGCATTTTCAAAAGCCAGACTATCATTTACCTGGCCCAGGTTTGCATATTTTTTTATCACATTAAACTTTTCGTAAGCATTGCCCACCAGTTCATTGGATGAATTGAGGGTCACGCTACGCTGGTAACTGTTATTCTTTACAGTTAACACTATACCTGCAGTAAGGAAGATGATGAGAAAGAAAAATGCGTTATATCTATTAATAAAGATCCAAAGGTTACGCATAATTTCAGAGTTGTAGGTTGCGCTGTAAGTTATAAATCATTACGAAACCTATAACTTACAGCGAAAGAACCTTTTATTGCATTAAAAATTTATAGCCACCAATATTTTTAAGGGCGATACCTGTTCCGCGAACTACTGCTCTCAAAGGATCTTCGGCAACGTGTACCGGAAGCTTGGTTTTTGCAGCTACACGTTTATCTAATCCGCGTAGCAACGCACCTCCACCAGTTAAATAGATACCAGTCTGGTAAATATCTGCTGAAAGTTCAGGAGGTGTGATCTCCAGTGCTTTAAGGATGGCTTCTTCAATCTTAGAAATCGATTTATCAAGACAGTGAGCAATTTCCGTATAGGAAACAGTAATCTGTTTCGGCACGCCGGTCATTAGATCTCTTCCCTGCACGGCAAAATCCCCTGGAGGGTCTTGTAATTCGGGTAGGGCTGCACCCACTTCAATTTTGATTTTCTCTGCGGTACGGTCACCAATCATGATGTTATGCTGGCGACGGATGTAATTGACGATATCAGAATCGAAGTTATCCCCGGCAACGCGGATCGACTGGTCGCAAACGATACCCGAAAGCGCAATTACTGCAATTTCAGTCGTACCACCACCGATATCAATAATCATGTTACCCATGGGCTCTTCCACGTCGATACCGATACCAACAGCAGCAGCCATAGGCTCGTGAATAAGGTAGACCTCTTTAGCTCCGGCAATTTCTGCTGAATCGCGTACAGCACGCTTTTCTACTTCAGTAATGCCTGAAGGGATACAGATGACCATTCTTAGGGAAGGGAACATCCATCCCTTACCACCGTTAAGCATCCTGATCATTCCTTTAATCATAGCTTCGGCAGCGTTAAAATCAGCTATAACACCGTCCTTTAAAGGTCTTACCGTACGGATGTTATCGTGGGTTTTACCTTCCATTTGCATGGCTTGCCGGCCTATCGCTATAATTTTATTTGTTTGTCTGTCAAAAGCCACGATAGAAGGTTCATCAACTACCACTTTATCGTTATGTATAATCAGGGTATTAGCGGTGCCTAAATCAATAGCGACCTCTTGCGTAAACCAGTTAAATAAACCCATTTATAGGTGAAAATTATGTATTAAAAATATCTATGTATTATAGTAATGTAAAACTACGGCTTTTTATTGTATATTCTTATAAATTTATTAGTGTTTAAAATGTCTGACACCGGTTGTTACCATAGCAATATTTTTAACATTTGCCATGTTCACAGAATCAGCGTCCTTGATTGATCCGCCTGGCTGTAACACCGCTGTAATGCCCGCTTCTGCAGCAAGCTCTACGCAGTCTGGAAAGGGAAAGAAGGCGTCTGAGGCCATTACAGCACCCGTTAAACTGAAGTTAAAAGCATCGGCCTTTACAATAGCCTGTTTAAGTGCATCGACCCTGGAAGTTTGTCCGACACCGCTGGCGATCAGGGTATTATTTTTAGCAAAAACAATCGTATTTGATTTTGTATGCTTCACAATTTTATTTGCAAAGTACAGGTCCTTCAACTCTTGTTCAGTAGGTTTTTTTTCTGTAACGCTGCTCATTTGCTCCGGACCCTCGATAATTAAATCTTTATCCTGCTCAATCACACCGTTCAATAAAGTTTTGAATTGTTTCTTAGACAATTCTACTTCGTTTCTTTTTAAAATCACACGGTTTTTCTTGGCTTTAAAGAGCTCCACAGCTTCGGCCTCATAAGATGGTGCAATCAATACTTCGAAAAACAATTTGTTGATTTCAGTGGCTGTTGCAAGGTCGACTTCACGGTTGGTGATTAAAACGCCACCGAAAGCAGATACAGGGTCACATGCGAGTGCATCTTTCCACGCTTCTAAAACGTTCGTCCTGGAGGCAACGCCACAAGCGTTGGTGTGTTTAAGGATAGCGAAGGTAGGCTCGTCAAATTCCTCAATTAAAGCAACAGCGGCATCTACATCAACCAGGTTGTTATAAGAAAGTTCCTTTCCGTTTAATTTGGTGAACATTTCATCAAGGTCGCCATAAAATACACCTTGTTGATGTGGGTTTTCGCCATAACGCAATGTTTGCGCCTGTTTAATGCTTTGTTTAAAAACGGCTATAGGGTCTTCGTTATTGAAGTAGTTGAAAATGGCCGTGTCATAATGAGAAGAAGTATGGAAAGCCGTTTTCGCATAGGCTTTGCGTTGCGCTAATGTAGTTTCGCCATTTTGTGCTTCCAACTGTTGTTGCAAAGTACTATAATCATCTTTCGACGCCAGGATAACCACATCATTGAAATTCTTGGCTGCTGCACGGATCAGGGAGATACCACCAATATCGATTTTCTCGATAATTTCGGCTTCAGAGCCTCCAGCTTTTACAGTTTCTTCAAAAGGGTACAAATCAACAATGACCAAATCAATTTCTGGAATTTCATATTCAGCGATTTGTGCTTTATCTTCACTTAAATTTCTGCGGTTTAAAATTCCACCGAAAACTTTTGGGTGTAAGGTTTTAACCCGGCCGCCTAAAATGGAAGGGTAGCCTGTTAAGTCTTCTACAGCAGTAACTGGTAAGTTTAAATCTTTTATGAATTGTTCAGTACCTCCGGTAGAGAATAATTGAACGCCCTGTGCAGCAAGAAGGCGAACTAATGGTTCTAGACCGTCTTTGTAATAAACTGAAATTAAAGCGTTTTTGATCTTTATTGAATGGCTCATTAGTGTTAATTTTTGAGCCGCAAAAATAAGGTTTTTAACCGATAAATTTTAAGCGAATAAATAATAATACTTACTTCTTCATCTTCTTTATAATATTCTCCACTACACGCGGAAAATGCTGGTGTTCAAGTTGCTGTCCTTTAAATTTGATCATTTCTAGATTATCATCTTTATCAATTTTGTATTTGCCCTGGTATATATATTCGCCTTCATCGTAATTTTCGTTCACAAAATGGATGGTGATCCCACCTTCTGTGTCGCCTGCAGCGAGCACTGCATGATGTACATGGTCGCCATACATCCCCTTGCCGCCATATTTTGGTAATAAGGCCGGATGGATATTGATGATCTTGTTGGGGAATTCTGTTAAAAGATTTTTAGGAATCAGCCATAAGAAACCTGCAAGAACAATAAAGTCGATATCCAGCTTTTTCAACAGGTTAAGCACCTCATCACTATGGTAGAATTCTTTCCTTGTAAAAACGTGCGAAGGGATTTCGTAATTGTCTGCCCGCTGGAGTACAAAAGCATCGGGATTATTAGAGAGCACCAATGCAACCTCCGCTTCGTTGCTTTCAGAAAAATGTTCCATTAATTTCTGTGCATTGGTTCCGGAGCCTGAGGCAAAAATGGCAATACGTTTTTTCATTGGTATACAATTGGTTTTTTAAAGGTGATGAAGCTATCATGAGCAATATTCATTTCTATTTGTGAGTGTTGCTTATGATGGTTCATTAGTGTATATATTTTGAAAGGTCATGAACTTATGCTTATTCACAATGTTTCAAAATTAACATTTTAAGCGTTTAAATTGCCTGTTATCGGTTTAAAAACTCGTTTATCTGATTTTCTTAAAAGTTTTTCATGAATCATTTGCTTATGTGTCATGAACTCTGCTATATTTGCGGTAGAAAGGCAACAAATCTAATAGGGTAAGGATCAGTTACTTTATGCTGAATGAAAAATAATTACATATCATTTTGCATATTAAAAACTTAAACTCTATATTTGCAGTCCTAAAAAAATAGAAAAAATAAAGGCTAAAGAACAATGGCAAATCATAAATCTTCTTTAAAAAGAATTAGAACAAACGCAACTAAACGTCTACGTAATAGATATCAAGCAAAAACTACACGTACTTTTATCAAAAGATTACGTGGTGCTGAAGATAAAAAAGCAGGACTAGAGTTATTACCTAAGGTGGTTTCCATGTTGGATCGTTTAGCTAAGAAAAATATTATTCACAAAAATAAAGCAGCTAACAATAAATCGAAATTAACAAAGTTTGTTAATAGCTTGAATTAATTATAGCTTCACAATATTATAAACGGGATAGGCCTTGCCTATCCCGTTTTTTTTGTTTCTATGGAGTCATATGAACAGAAATTAGGGATAAAACTGTGGGCGGAAGCCGACCGTCCGAGGGAGAAGCTCCTCCTTCATGGAAGAAGGCACTTAACGGATGCTGAATTAATTGCCATTCTCATTGGATCTGGAAACCGGCAGGAATCGGCGGTTGATCTCAGTAAACGGATTCTGGCCTCCACCGCCAATGACCTGGATGCCCTTGGAAAAACAACCATCGTTGAACTTTCGAAATTTAAAGGAATAGGGGAGGCCAAAGCCATCGCTATTGTGGCTGCCCTTGAATTGGGCAGAAGAAGAAAGGACACCCCCGTTACTAAAGTTTTAAAGATTTCTGGTGCAAGGGATGCCTACGATATCCTGGCGCCCATCATGACCGATCTTCCTCATGAAGAATTCTGGATATTGATATTAAACAGAGCCAATTTTGTGAAAGCAAAGTTAATGATCAGCAAAGGCGGACAGTCCGGGACGGTTGTAGATCCTAAGATTATCTTTAAAACGGCGCTGGAGTTCAATGCCGCTTCCATTATTCTGGCGCATAACCATCCGTCTGGGAATGCTAAACCCAGCAATGAAGATCTTAAAGTGACCAAACGACTGGTGGAAGCAGGGAAAATGATGGATCTGCCAGTTTTAGATCATTTAATTATTGCCGATAGATTATTCTTTAGTTTTGCGGATGAAGGATTACTTTGAGATTTTATATCTTTGCGTTTTACTCTGATAACAAAACATGAAGATCTCTTATAACTGGCTCAAACAATTTATTCAAACAGATAAAACACCGCAGGAACTTTCGCTCATTTTAACCAACATAGGTTTAGAAGTAGAAAGCCTTGAAAAAGTTCAGCCTGTAGCTGGTGGCCTTGAAGGTCTGGTGATTGGTAAAGTACTGAGCTGTGTGCCTCATCCCAATGCAGACCGTTTAAAAGTAACGACTGTTGATGTGGCAGGACCAGAGATCATACAAATTGTTTGTGGTGCATCAAATGTGGCCCAGGGGCAGAAAGTTGTCGTGGCTACTGTTGGTACTACCGTACACCCTAATGATGGTGAGCCTTTCAAAATTAATAAATCAAAAATAAGAGGGGAAGTGTCTGAAGGGATGATCTGTGCAGAAGATGAGATCGGCTTAGGGACATCTCATAATGGGATTATGGAGTTGCCTGAAGATACCGTAATCGGTATCGCTGCAAAAGATCATTTCAAAATGGAGGATGATTACCTTTATGAAATTGGCCTTACCCCGAACCGTGCTGATGCTGCTTCTCATCTTGGTGTGGCAAGGGATTTAGCCGCTTATTTCCGTGCACAAATTAATATGCCTGATGTTGCTGCTTTCCAGACAGAAGCTGAAAGCTTAATTATAGAGGTACAGGTGGAAGACAGTGTTGCTTGTCCGCGTTACAGCAGCCTGACCATCAGTGGAGTTACTGTTACCGCATCTCCTGAGTGGTTACAAGATAAATTGAAAGTAATCGGTATCCGTCCGATCAATAATATTGTAGACATCACTAATTATGTATTGCATGATCTTGGTCAGCCTTTACATGCCTTTGATGCCGACCGGATCAGTGGAAGGAAAGTGTTGGTGAAAAAGTGTGCTGATGGAACTCCATTTACAACCCTTGATGGTGTGGAACGTAAATTGGCTGCAGATGATTTAATGATCTGTGATGCTGATCGACCGATGACCATTGCCGGCGTTTATGGAGGTAAAGATTCTGGCGTGACGGAAACTACCACCAATATTTTCCTGGAAAGCGCTTATTTCAATGCGGTGTCCATTCGTAAAACCGCCAAAAGATTTGGCTTAAAAACCGATGCTTCTTTTCGTTACGAGAGAGGTACCGATCCTGAAATTACCGTTTATGCCCTCAAAAGAGCAGCATTGCTGATTAAAGAATTGGCTGGCGGAGTAATCTCTTCATCTATTTCTGATCTCTACCCATCGCCGCTTCCACCTTTTGAAGTAGAAGTTTCTTCTGCAGGCATTAATCGACTGATTGGCGCATCAATTCCCCATGAAGAGATTAAGGAAATTATCGTTGCACTGGGTATAAAAGTCGCCCATGAAGATCAGGATCAGCTAACTTTAGCAGTTCCAGCTTACCGGGTGGATGTAACCAGGGAATGTGATATTACCGAAGAAGTATTAAGGATTTACGGTTACAACAACATTGCCATCCCAAGCAAAATCAATGCTTCATTGTCTTATTCCGAGAAACCCGATAAAGAATTGACACAACATGTGATTGCTGATATGCTTACGGCCAACGGATTTATTGAGATCTGGTGTAATTCATTGACCAAAGCCGCTTATTCCAATAACCCGGAGGAAGCTGTGAAAATCCTGAATCCATTAAGCTCCGATTTAAACGTCATGCGCCAGGGCTTGTTAATGCCAGCCTTGGAAAGTGTGGCTTATAACCAGAATCGCAAGAACCCGGACATCAAATTTTATGAGTTTGGGAATACTTACCACCTGATTAATGAGAAATACGTGGAACGTCCGCGTTTATTATTGATTTTATCAGGATCTAACCATGCTGAACATTGGGCACAGAAAAGTAATGCAGTAAGCTTCTATAACATTAAAGCTGCTGTTGATGCTGTATTGGGCAGATTGGGTGTCAATAATTACCAGGTAGAAGAAATAGCGGGCGATGATTTCGCCTATGGCATTAGGTATTACAGGGGTAGTCAGACAATCGTTAGTTTTGGAGCGGTTACCCAGACTGATAAAAAGAAAGCCGATGTGAACAAAGACGTATTTTATGCAGATTTCGATTGGGCCTTATTATTGAATATGGTCAAAAAGAATAAGATCGTCAATAAAGAAGTTCCTAAATACCCTTCAGTAAGAAGAGATCTGTCGATGCTGGTTGACTTAGGGGTAACCTTTGATGACCTCAAGACGATTGCCTTTAAAACCGAAAAACGCCTGATCAAGAATGTACAGGTATTTGACGTGTACATGGGAGATAAATTACCTGCCGGGAAAAAGTCCTATGCACTTCACTTTACACTTCAGGACGAAGAGCAAACGTTAACCGACAAGCAAATTGATGCGGTTATGCAAAAGATTATATATAACTTAGCGCAAACAGCGAAAGCAGAGATCAGAAAATAATATTTATAGGGATTTTGAATTATAATAAAGTTTAATAACATGACTTCGGTTTCAGATCAATTAAATTCGGTATTACAAAAAACAACTCGTTTAATTGAGTTGTGTAGTGCTTTACAAGAAGAAAATGAGTTATTAAAGCTTGAAAATCAATTTATAAAGACTAACCTCGATGCCGCTAAAACTAAGAATGTTGAACTGGAAGAAAAGCTCCGGGTTCTTAAGCTAGCGAAAAGTATTGAGGGGACAAGTGAAAAGACGCTTGATATAAAGCAAAAAATTAACGATTTTGTGCGCGAGATTGATAAGTGTGTTGTGTTGCTTAAAAAGTAAGGAATACCAAAAAACTGAAACAAAGCTAAAAAATGGGAGAAATCTCGATAAAAATAACTATTTCTGACCGTATCTACCCTTTAAAGGTGAGTACTGAGGAGGAAGAAATTGTAAGGCGGGCAGCCAAAATTATTAACGAACGCATAAAAGATTACCAGGAGAATTATGCGGTAAGAGATAAACAGGATTTACTCTCCATGGCAGTCTTGCACTATGCAACGGCCGTATTGAGGGTGGAGAATAAAGTCCAGGATCAGGACACTGCCGTTGCTGATAAAGTGGACGAATTAGATAGTTTATTAAACGATTTTTTTTCAAAATAAATAGGAACGTTCTTTATAGCATAAAAAAGTATTTAACCGTGGTTAAATCTTAAGTTTCATTGGGGTTTTTTACGATGCTTTCTAATAGAAGGGGTTCTTCTTTCTATATGCATGTATTTGAGAACAACACACGAGCTTAATATTTAATTACGGTTTTTTTTATTAAAATAGAAATGGAAATAGTAGGAATAATAGGATATGTACTTGCCGGCCTGGCTATCGGTATAGTCATAGGAAGATACCTGCTGCGCACGCTCCTTAGAAAACAGGAAGTAGCAGCTCAGACAAAAGTTAAAAAGATTCTTAAAGATGCAGAAATTAGTGCGGACATCTTAAAAAAGGACAGACTACTGGAAGCCAAAGAGAAGTTCCTGCATTTAAAGGCAGAACATGAGCAGGAAGTAACGACTAAGAATAACCAAATCAACCAGCGTGAAAATGCCGTTAAGCAAAAGGAGCAAAGCCTGAGCCAGCGCATGGAAAATGTAAACCGCAAAGAGCAGGAGTTAGATAATCAAAAGAAACACCTCGAGAAACAAACTGAAATTGCGATTAAAAAACAAGAAGATGTCGACTTGTTAAAAACGCAGCATGTGAAACAACTGGAAGCTATTGCTGGCTTAAGTGCTGAAGAAGCTAAAAACCAGTTAGTGGAAAACATGAAAGAGGAAGCTCGTTCCCAAGCAATGATCCAGGTGAAGGATATTGTGGACGAAGCTAAGCTTACCGCAACCAAGGAAGCGAAGAAGGTTGTTATTCAAACCATTCAGCGTACAGCAGTTGAGGCCGCTATCGAAAACACAGTTTCCATCTTCCATATTGAAAGTGATGAGATTAAAGGCCGTGTAATTGGCAGAGAGGGTAGAAATATCCGTGCACTGGAGGCCGCAACAGGTATCGAAATCATTGTTGATGATACCCCTGAAGCCATCATCTTATCAGGATTTGATCCGGTTAGAAGAGAGATTGCGCGTCTGGCCCTTCACCGTTTGGTAACAGATGGCCGTATTCACCCTGCACGTATTGAAGAGGTGGTTGCTAAAACTAAAAAACAAATCGAAGAGGAGATTGTCGAAATTGGTGAACGTACCGTTATTGACCTCGGTATCCATGGTCTGCACCCTGAGCTGATCAGGATGGTGGGGCGTATGCGTTACCGTTCTTCTTACGGACAAAACTTATTGCATCACTCCCGTGAGGTGGCTAATTTCTGTGCTACTATGGCAGCAGAACTTGGCTTAAATGCTAAAATGGCAAAGAGAGCAGGTCTACTGCATGATATAGGTAAAGTGCCTGATGATAACCCAGAATTACCTCACGCTATCCTAGGAATGCAACTTGCAGAAAAGTATAAAGAACATCCAGAAATTTGCAATGCCATTGGTGCTCACCATGATGAAATTGAAATGACATCAATGATCTCACCGATTGTACAAGCTTGTGATGCCATATCTGGTGCTCGTCCGGGAGCAAGACGTGAAGTAGTAGAAAGCTATATCAAACGTTTAAAAGAACTGGAAGAACTTGCTTTATCTTACCCGGGTGTGGAGAAAACATTCGCCATACAAGCTGGTAGAGAATTAAGGGTTGTTGTGGAAAGTGAAAGGGTAACTGATCAGCAGGCAGAATTACTTGCTGCAGATATTTCTAACCGCATACAAACTGAAATGACCTACCCTGGTCAGATTAAAGTGACGGTAATTAGAGAAACCCGTTCAGTATCTTTTGCAAAATAGACCTATCTGGTTAACCGGTTGTCATTATTAATTTAAAAGCGATAGAATGTCTATCGCTTTTTTTATTTTTACAGTTAATACCTTAAAATATGAAAGCAATACCTAAAAGCGAGTTAGATATCCTTTTTGATAAATACGCTGAAAGTCACCAGGATCCTACTAATAAACTGATCCACTGGATCTGTGTGCCTTTAATCGTATTTAGTATTTTAGGGTTAGTTTGGGCGATCCCCTTCCCGCACCTTGAATTTTTAGGTAAGTATAATGGTTTTGTAAACTGGGCCTCTTTCCTCATTGCCTTTTCCATCTATTATTATTATAGGCTTTCGCCGGTCATGTCCTATTTTATGTTGCTCAGCGTTTTTGTGATGAGCTTTTTTATCGTTCAACTGGAGAAAGTAGAAGCCAGCGGCGGACCAGCTTTATGGGTGGTTTGTGCGGTGATCTTCGTCCTTGCCTGGATAGGTCAATTTATCGGACATAAAATCGAAGGCAAAAAACCATCATTTTTAGATGATGTTAAGTTTTTGTTAATTGGTCCCATTTGGTTAATCCATTTTATATGCAAGAAAATAGGTGTGCGTTACTGAGTTAGAGGGCATTTAACATTGGCTTAACATTATAGTAAACGAAAGTTAATCCTAAGCTAACAACCAGGTAACCTGGCCGTAATACTTTTGTCCTAACTAATTGAAAGGGCAAATTGAAATTACAAATAAGACTTAAAGCAATAATTACCATCATTTGTGTAATTATCAGCGCATCAGTATTCGCGCAAAACACAGGAAAGATTTCCGGAACAGTTTCCGATAAGAAATCCGGTGAAACATTAATTGGAGTAACTGTTAAAATAGCTAACACAACCACCGGTGCATCGACAGATGTGGAAGGTCGGTACATCATTTCAGGTCTGGCTCCAGGTAAATATACTATCCAGGCATCTTATGTTGGGTATTCTACTAAAAACATTACTGAAGTAGAAGTTAAAAGCAACGTAGCTACTACAATGAATGTAGTGATGGAAGAAGCAAATTCCCAAAACCTTAGTGAAGTGGTCATCACTGCTAAAGCAAATAAAGAATCAGTAAACACTTTATATGCAAATCAAAAGACCAGTTTAAATATTTCAAGTGGTATATCTGCTGAGCTTATCAAAAGAAGTCCGGATAAAAATACTTCCGAAGTGTTGAAACGGGTGAGTGGTGCAAGTATCCAGGATAACAAATTTATTGTTGTCAGGGGCTTATCTGATCGTTATAATTCAGCGATGTTGAATAATGCGGTTTTACCAAACACAGAGGTAGATAAAAAAGCTTTTTCTTTTGATATCTTACCTTCAAATATGATTGATGCAATTGTGGTTAACAAAACTGCATCAGCTGATATTCCAGGAGATTTTTCCGGAGGTGTGGTACAGGTAACTACCAAAGACTTTCCTGATTATCCATTTTTGAATTTTTCTCTAGGTACATCCTATAATACGCAATCTACTTTCAAAGATTTCCTTAAAAGTGGCAGCAGAGGAAAAGGGATGTTAGGTTCATACAACAAGAACAGAGAAATACCTGCTGCTTTTCCTTCCAGAACTAATTATTTGAATTCACCAGTCGCAGAAAGGGTTACCTTATCGAAGACCTTTGCCAATAACTGGGGATACAATAAAATTCAATCTGTTTTGGGTCCGAACTTTCAAGGAAACTATGGAACAACGAAACGTTTTAAAGACGACAGCCAGTTTGGTACCGTGTTATCTCTTTCTTACCGTTATGATGAAAGATTAAAAACAAGTGACCAGAAAGCATATACAGGTCAAGCTTTAGGTGAACAATTTAGCGATAATATTTATAGCTATAACACAAATATCGGTGCCCTTGCAAATTTTGCTTACTCATGGGGAACCAATAAAATAGCCTTGAAGAATATTTATAACAAGGTGTTAGAAAATCAATTTACAGAACGTGAAGGTATCGATGAATCAGAATCCAGATTTTATAGAACAGCTGATTATCTTTTACAAAGAACTTTGCTTACCAATCAACTGAGTGGTAATCATATCTTAGATGCCGACAGCAAAATTAAATTAGACTGGAACTTAAATTATGCCAATACCGTAAGGAAAGAACCAGGATTTAAAAGAATGGAATACCAGGCAGATGGTGCAGGTGCTTTTAACCTTGCAAGCATCCCTTCATCTGGTCAGGCAGATCCGCGTTTGGCTGGTAACTTCTCCTCTGAATTAAATGAAAATTTATATGGCGGTGCATTTGATATCACCATTCCTCTTAAATGGTTCCAGGATAACAATAAAATTAAGTTTGGTTACTTTGGCCAATATAGAGAACGTGATTTTGGAGCCCGTGTATTAGGATTTATAAAGAATGGTGATTTTGATAATTCATTAACATCCTTGCCTCAACATCAGATTTTTAATCCGGCTAATATTAGGGAAAATGGATTTGTATTGAACGAAATCACCAACGGTGGTGACCAGTATGATGCCAATTCTTTCTTAAACGCAGGTTATGTGATGTTTGATGGTTACCTGACTGAGAAATTGAGATTAGGTATCGGTGCAAGGTTAGAATCTTACAATCAACAATTAACTAGTGCAGATAATAACTTTTCACCAATTGTTGTAGATACCACTTACACCAATGTGTTGCCATCTGCAAACTTAATTTATAACCTTACAGAAAAAGCAAGTATCCGTTTATCAGGTTCTCAAACTGTGGGAAGACCGGAATTCAGGGAAATTGCTCCATTCAGCTTCTATGATTTTAACAAAAACGTTTCCGTTGTTGGTAATCCTAACCTGAAACAATCAAAAACAACGAATGTTGACTTGGGTTTTGCCATTTATCCTTCTTCAGGCCAGGTGTTTTCGGTATCTGCCTTTTATAAAGATTTTGAGAACCCAATCGAGCAAAGTTTACAGTTGGGTACCTCAGGAAGAACTTTCGGTTACATGAATTCAAAATCTGCTACTTTATATGGTGTGGAAATGGAATTCAGAAGACCTTTGAATTTCATTGCTGAAGAACTGACCAATTTTACTTTCAGTACCAATGCTTCTTATATGAAATCAGAAGTTGATGTTCCCACTACAGTTAACAAAACTGGAAAACGTCCGTTACAAGGACAGTCGCCTTACTTGATTAATGCCGGACTAACGTACAATTCGAAGGATGAGAACTCTACAGGAATAAGTTTATTGTACAATAGAATTGGTAAACGTATCTGGGCAGTTGGTAACGTGCAGGATCCTGATATTTATGAAAATTCCAGAAACGTAGTTGATCTTCAGCTTTCTAAGAAGTTCGCTAAATCAAGGGCAGAAGTAAAATTAAATTATGGTGATATCTTAAATGACAGGGCTATATTTTACCAAAAACCTAAAGGTGCAGATCCTGATGCCGGATTTAATGAGCAAACTGATAACATCAACATTGCCGACCGTTTTGGTTCAACAATCTCTATAGGCTTCTCATATAGCTTTAAATAGTCTTCATATTAAGTTAACATGAATTAAGGAATTCCTTAATTCATGTTTAACATTAAGGTAATAATACTCAAGTACTTTTATATTAAATAATTAGAAGAAAATGCTTGATCTAAAATATGGTTAACGCTCCTATTTAAGGTTGGACAAGCTTCATATTCATAAATAAAAACAAATATATTCTGATGAAAAGAAAATTTAATTTAAGCCTGATAGCCGCAATTTTGGCAGGGACGACAGTGCTAAGCAGCTGTTCAAAAAATGATGATCCAATTATTGATCCGGTAGTACCACCAATTGGAGAAGAATCAAACGCTTCTTTAGCTGATGCTTATTTCGAAAAAGTAGCTTATAGAGGTGCTTTCGGAAACACGGACTGGACAACGGGATGGACAAACTTCGCTCCTAAGACCGCAGTTTATGGTGCAACTACTGAAACTTTAGAAGGTACTATTTCAGCAAACAGAACATTAGATGCTTCAAAAGTATACTTGATTAAAGGATTTGTTTACATCGCTGACGGTGTGACTTTAACTGTTCCAGCAGGAACTGTATTAAGAGGTGACCAGCTTTCAAAAGGTACTTTAGTAGTAACCCGTGGTGCTAAATTAAATGCTGAAGGTACAGCAGCTAAGCCAATTGTATTCACATCAAATAAAGCTGCTGGTGACAGAGCCCCTGGTGATTGGGGAGGTTTAATTCTTTTGGGTAAAGCGCCTAACAATATTCCCGGTGGAACTGGTTTAATTGAGGGTGGTTTAACTGCACCTTTTGGAAATCATGGTGGTACCAATGCAACTGATAATTCAGGTATTTTAAAATATGTACGTGTAGAGTTCCCAGGTATCGCTTTCCAACCAGGTAACGAAATTAATGGTATTACTTTTGGTTCTGTAGGTAGCGGAACTACTGTTGACTATGTACAGGTTTCTTATTGCGGTGATGATTCATACGAGTGGTTTGGTGGTACTGTAAATGCTAAACACTTAGTTTCTATTGCTAACGTTGATGATGTTTTTGACTTTGATCTGGGTTACTCAGGAAAAATTCAATTTGCAGTTGCTCAACGTGATCCTGCATTGTCGGATGGTGCTGGACAGTCTAACGGCATCGAATCTGATAACTCTGGTAGTGATTACACTGTAGGCCCTAGAACTCAGCCTGTGATCTCTAACATGACTATTATTGGTCCGGGAGAAGCAAAAGGTACAAAACATGAAAATGGTAACCTATGGAGAAAAGGTTCTAAAATGGTTCTAGCCAACTCTATCTTCATTAATTCTCCTTATGGAATTGATATCCGTGATAAAGAAACTGGTGATGCATTGACAGACAAAAGCTCTTTAATCAAAAACAACATTTATCAATCTTTCGTTGCAAATAAAGATGTTATTGCTTCAGGAACACCTAACCCTTCATTTGCTAGTGTTGATTTGTTGAAAACCTATTTAACAACTAATAAAAATGAGACTATTAATGAAACAGCAGCAGCTGCATTATTAACTTCTCCATTCACTTTAACTGCAACGCCTAACTTTACTTTAAAAGCAGGATCAGCTGCAGCTACCGGTGCAACTTTTTAAATAATAACAAATAACATAATTTCTTCTTTTGAGGGGCCATCTAATCAGATGGCCCCTTTTTTGGCTGATAAGCATATACTACCTCGTATTTCACATGCTTGTATTTCGAAGCCAGCTGACCAACCCCTAAATTCTCTGCCTGTGGGGTAGGCTCACAAACAGAATAGATCTTGCCCTTATATACAATCGGTTGTCCTATCGGTTTGTCGAACTCTACTGCTATGGTAATATGCGTAGGGTAAAGGAGGGCAATCATCGGCAGGTCATAGATTTCCTTTACCAGGTAAAAGAACAGCGCAGCCCGGTCGTCGCAATCGCTGTATTTGGCAAACAAGGTCTCCTCCGGCGATAAGCGTTTTTCCTTGCCAAAGTTAGCCGCATCATCCTCATATAAAAACGCATAACGGGTAAAGCGCATTAAATAATCGATGCCCTTTTTCTGCTTCATGCCACTTACATTCTTTTTCAGCACGGGAATAAGGGAACTGTAAGTCTCTTTACTCAGGGGGATGTTAAAGTAACTTTCGAAATCTACGATCGGGTAATTGTTGAAGAGCCCCTCAACATCGGAGTTGAGTTTAATATTGAAATGATAGGTTTTCTGACGGTACTCAAACGTGATCATTTTCTCTGCATAATCCTCAGGTTTAAAATCAGGCATCCGGGTCACCTTATAGGAAAATGATTTTTTAGCCTCCTTGATTCCGATCATGCCATAAGGTGGCACCTTATTTAAATCAGCATATGCATAATCATGATGATTCAGGCACATGAACTTTTTGTTTTCAAAGATCAGGTAGGGGATGTCCGAGATGTCTTCATTGTTATAAACATAGAAAATAATCCTGCCATCGGCAATGGTCAGCCGGGCATCGAAGCCCGATTTGACCATCAGGAACCATTTATAAAAAGTATATCTTTCGTAGTTTTCCTTTTTAGGACTGATCTGCTCTGCAGTTTTTCGTACCAGTTGGTAATATAGCCAGTCGTTGAGTTTGTTTTTATCTTTAAAAGCAGTTAAAGAATCTGTGATCGCTGCATACTGGCCTATGTTCGCCTTATCATAGCCGGCTTTAATCTGTTGTTCCGATAGACTGGTAAATGCTGGAACAACTACAGAGGAATCAATATCCAGGTTAAAAGTATGGTTGTAAAACTCAAAGCTGATTTTGAAACCCGTATTTTGCCCGTACGCGCATTCTATGGCGAATAACAAAAATATTGTTCCATATATCCTGAGCAAACGCAACATCATTCGACTGATTTATTAACATAAACTTCATCTTAAATATACATTAAATTAATGTAAAAAGACGTATGGTTTGTTTTCTAGTGTTTTCTATATATCTTCTTGTTAATGGTATAGCGTAAGCCAAAACAAGATTAAAATGAGGGGTAATAATGGACGCGATCAAATGATAAAGGCCGCGCTGATCAAGTGTAAACAATGTATTTTAGCGCTTTCTTTGCAATGGTTGAAATTAAAATTAATTTAGCAATCCATATTTACGATTATAACCTCCACTACTGACCATGTATTTGAAAAAGACCTTTATCTGCTGTTGTTTAATTTTTATGGCCTATGCTGCACAAGCTGCTGTATTACCGGGTAGCCTGATGCTGCAACAACAGGATAGCCTGGTATTGCAAAAAATCAATCGTATTGCGGATGAGGTTGGGAAATCCATTGCGCCAGATAAAAGGACAGTTGTATTTAAGTTTCAACTTAAAGAAGGTAGTCAACAGGAAGGTGAGTTAGAATCAACATCTACTGCTGCTGCTGCTGAAACGTTACAGAAAGCCTTTCAAACTGCAGGCCTTCAGGTCAAGGTTCAGTCAAAGCTGTTGCCTGTAACAGAATTGGGAACCCAAATTTATGGCGTTGTCAGTTTATCTGTGGCCAATAACAGAAAAGTACCCGGTCATTCTGCAGAGTTAGTGACGCAAATGCTGATGGGTACACCGGTAGAGCTTTTGAAAATGGAACGCGGCTACTATTTAGTAAGGTCGCCAGATCAATATATTTCCTGGGTAGATGATGATGCCATCGCTGTGATGGATGCCGCGCAGTTTGACCATTGGAAAAAGGCAAACAAGCTGGTTTATCATGCCGATTATGGTTATTCCTATTCTGCACCGGATGTCAGTTCCTTAAGGGTTTCAGATCTGGTTAAAGGTGATATTTTTAAGGTTCTCGGTAAGGAAAAAGGTTTTTATAAAATTGCCTATCCTGATCAGCGTATTGCTTTTATTCCAGTGAAGGATGCCGTTGAATTTGATCGCTGGATCTCCAGGCCAAATCCTGATGCGACTGCCATCTTAAATACGGCGAAGACTTTAATGGGTGTGCCCTACCTTTGGGGTGGTACTTCCGTAAAAGGAGTGGATTGCAGTGGGTTCACAAAAACCAGTTTTTTCTTAAATGGGATCATCCTTCCGAGGGATGCCTCACAACAGGTTTTGGTTGGAGAAGCTGTGGATATCTATGAATCGGATACGGTGAGCTTGGCCAGGAGTTTGAAAAACCTGCAGCCCGGTGACTTGCTGTTCTTTGCCGCGGCTAAAGGAAAGCAACCCAATCCAAGGATTACCCATGTGGGCATTTATATGAGCAACGGACAATTTATCCAGTCGGCAGGCATGGTCCGCATTAATAGCCTTGATCCTGCAGCTGTAGATTATGACGGGGTGCATGCTCGTAACCTAGTCAGTGCCCGCAGGATGTTAAATGGCATTGGTACACCAGAAATCACCCGTATCGACCAGCATAAGCTGTACAATGCCAAAGTGAACAAGCCTGGCGCTCAAAAATAAAAGCCGCCTAATAATAATAAATGAATCCTGCGCTTAAACAGCAAGTCCGTTGCATTATTAAAATTCAGCGAAATTGCCCGCAAGGAAATTTGCTAATGCATATATTATTAATTATTTCTTTTACGAATTAATAGACATATCATTCACACTTAACCTCAGCTTAACATGGCTGCCTTACATTTGTAGTGTAAAATATTTGGTTAGTATTTACAAGTTTAGGTTTAGTTGAATA
This sequence comes from Pedobacter immunditicola, assembly GCF_037482985.1. Taxonomy (NCBI): domain Bacteria; kingdom Pseudomonadati; phylum Bacteroidota; class Sphingobacteriia; order Sphingobacteriales; family Sphingobacteriaceae; genus Pedobacter; species Pedobacter immunditicola. Next base: position 243,741 of record NZ_JBBHKC010000005.1, read on the forward strand.
AGTAAAAAAGCCCTGATGGATGTCCGGGCTTTTTTATTGTTAAAGGTTTTTTCCAACCTTCTCCAGCATTTCCGCCGGAATATTTTGAGTGTCCACAACCAGGAAACCATCCAGGCAGTCGGAGAACTTAGGATCGATATTAAAACAAATGATTTTTGCATTTAAATTCAGGTACTGTCTGAGCAAAACCGGAATCTTGATATGCGAATTTTCAATGTCTGAGATCAGGCTGTCCAGGCCTTTCAACGTTTCACTGCTCTCCACCAGCAGATCTGTGTCAATAGGCGTTAAATCTGCTTTAAACTTATTCTTTGGCTTCACATAACTCGCCAGCTCGTAATCAAAATGATTTTTAGTGATATAATCTACAATCAACGATTTGGAGAACTTCGAAAAGTTATTACTGATACTTACCGGACCGAACATATAACGGTATTGCGGATTGTCCAAAAGGTATTTTAATATCCCTTTCCACAACAAGAATAAAGGCAATGGTTTTTGCTGGTATTCCTTGCGGATCCATGAACGTCCCAATTCTATCCCGGTTCGAAGAATAGGATAAAAAGGCTCTTTAATTTTGAAAAGTTCTGATAAGTAAAAACCACGCCTGCCCATGGTATCTAAAATCTCATCACCCTTACCAATACGGTAAGCACCTACAATGTTTTGCAAATCCTTATCCCAGATAAAAAGGTGACTGTAATAGATGTCGTAATTATCAAGGTCAATCTTTTTATTGGTGCCTTCACCAACCTCCCTGAAAGTTATTTCGCGAAGCCTGCCAATCTCTCTTAAAATATTGGGGATACTGCTGGTAGGGCAGATGTATACCTCATATTGTTTCTCTGTCCAGACTTTAAAGGTTCCCAATGTGGCCACCTCCGTCACGATTTTCTCACGTGCTGTTTCTTGTATAACTGGTTCAGGTTTTTTCTTGATCTTAAAAAGTGAAATCGGGTTAAAGAGTTTCTTTTCCTGTTCCAGGCCAGTGCCCAGGGCATAAGTGCGGGCACGTAAAAAATCGAGCAGCTTATTGGTATCCTTTTTATAAGAGATATCTTCAATATGAATTGGCCTGCCTATTCTTACTTTGATTTTAAGTCCCTGCTTATTTAAAAATTCTGATGGTAACTTTGCAGTTCTTAGCGTAGGGTGTATAAAACTCAAGATATTAAATAGAACGCCGTTATTGCCATGGAAATAGATAGGTACCACCGGTACTTTCGCTTTGGCAACCAGCTTTCCAACCACAGGATGCCATAAACGATCGGTAATTTCCTGTTTATCCAGACTGAAGGTTGATACTTCCCCTGCAGGAAAAATTCCTATCGGAATTCCCTTTTGCAACAGGTCAAAGGTTGCTTTCAGTCCGCTGATACTCGAACTGTGCTGTACATTCTCGAAAGGGTTCACCGCTACAAAGAATTCTTCGAGATTAGGGATCTTTTTCAGGATGAAATTAACCATCACTTTGGCCTCAGGCCTAACGGTACAGAGCAGCTTTACCAGGGCCAATCCTTCAACACCACCATAAGGGTGATTAGCAATGGCGATGAAGCCACCGGTTTTTGGGATGTTTTTAAGGTCATCCTCATCAAAATCGATGCTTACCCCAATGGTTTCCAATATCTTGTCAACGAATTCCAATCCGTTGAAATGTTTATTCTGAGAGAATACTTTATTGATGTCGTTCAACTTCATCACTTCCATTAACAAGGCTGCCAGACCGGGTACGCCTAACTTATCAATTTTGGTAGCCTTTGCAAATTCAGCAGTGGTTATGATTTCCATTTATGTGATATATATTTCAAATGCCAGCAAAAATAAGCTTTATATTCTTAATAATGGTTAGTACCTTATCGCTATGATAAAAAGGCTGAAGGACTACTTCGATCTCTCTAAAAGAGAATTTAACGGCTTATTGGTCCTGGTTTTTTTGATTATTGGTGTTTTACTTGCTCCCTTAGTTTACCGATGGATGATGCCCTTTAAGCCTGACGAAAGGGAAGCCAGAAAGGCCATTGTGGAACTTGAAAAAGTACTGTCAGCGCAAAAGAATTCATATGCTCACTATGATGCTGCAACTACAGGTTCTGCACCGTATAATAACAACAAAAGCAGCAAAACCTTTGTTAAACGGGCAGCTCCGCGCTTGTTTCCCTTCGACCCTAATACCACAGAACAGGAGGGTTGGCAGGCTTTAGGCTTTTCTGAAAAACAGGCGAAGGTGATCATCAATTATATCGGTAAAGGCGGCACCTTCCGTAAGCCAGAAGACCTACAAAAAATGTTTGTTGTTTCTCCTGCCGCCTATGCGCAGCTAAAACCTTATATAGCGATCAAAACGGTGCAGCAGCCTTCAGTAGAAAGGGTTTATCATGCGCCTTCTTATAAACCTGCAGCAGCCGTCATGATAGAGATTAACGGCGCCGACAGTACAGCGCTTGATCAAATAAGGGGAATTGGTCCTGCATTTGCCCGGAGAATTATAAAGTACCGCGAACGCATAGGCGGTTTTCATAAAAAGGAACAGTTGATGGAAGTTTACGGGCTGGATTCACTAAAATTCAGCGAAATTAAGGACCAGGTAAAAGTCGATGCTACTGCTGTGAAAAAGATCAACATTAACACGGCCAGCATCGAAGATTTTAAAAACCATCCTTATCTCAGGTACAAACAGGTAAATGCGATGATACAATATAGGGTACAACACGGAAATTATGGTAATTTTGCAGACTTAAAAAAGGTTGCCATTTTAACTCCTGAATTGCTGGAGCAACTGGAGCCTTATATTTCATATGCACCATGATTGAAGCTAAGATTAAAATGACTGTCAGAGATGTTATTGATTTTCCCAAACCAGGGATTATTTTCAAAGACATCACCCCTATACTTAAAGATGCACAACTATGTAATGACATTACTGCCGCGCTTGCCGAACAGCTGAAGGGCATCGAAATAGATGTTGTGGCAGGTATTGAAAGCCGTGGTTTCCTGTTTGGGATGTTGCTTGCTCAGGCTTTGAAAGTGCCTTTTATCCCCATCCGCAAATCCGGAAAACTTCCTTTTAAAAAAATACAGCAGCATTATACCCTCGAATACGACAGTGCTGTTCTGGAGATGCATGAGGATGCTTTGCAACCCGGACAGAAAGTGTTGATCCATGATGATCTTTTGGCTACAGGGGGCACCGTGGTTGCTGCAGCTAAATTAATTTCCCAGCTTCAGGGCGAAGTGGCTGGCTGCTCTTTTATCATTGCTTTAGATTTTTTAAATGGCAAAGACAGGCTCGCAGCATATACCCCGCAAACTTTTTCCCTCGCTTCTTATTAAATAAATCGTCCTTTAGCTTTGCATAAGCAATCATACCGCAGTCCGGTATGATAATACAATCACCCAACTGAAAATTAATGGTTATTAGGGCGTTGGCAGGGGGTTGCTAGGGCCTTGCCAGGGCCTACTTAGGGCCAATAGCCCTACCAACGCCCTGTCAATACCCCGCCAACGCTGTACCTACGCTTAATAAAATCTTGTTTCACTGTCAGCGCTCACTAATTCACATCAAACCACAGTTTTGTGGTCAGCAAATCCGGACCCTGGTTCGCTACCGCTGCCTGGTAACCTTCAGGATTCAGCGACTGTTCAGTGCCAGGGTAGATAAACCGCTTGGGCAACTGGCCGTTCAGGGCACCGGCTACCGCCGGACGCAGTTCAGGGTAATCTAACCTTCTCCATTCTGCAAAAGCTTCCAGGCCCTGGCCAAACAAGGCGATCCATTTTTGATCCCCTATAGATTTTTTATAGTTCAGGGCATCATACTGTACCGCCGTGCTCGATAAATAGTTTGCTATATCGGTAGCAGCTATGCCATATTGCAGCAAGGAAGCTTCTACTGCCTGCCTGTATAAATCTGCTGCATTCTCCGTGGTAAATCCCCTGGCTGCCGCTTCCGCACGGCCAAACAATACTTCTGCATAGGTCATGATCACGGCAGGGGCCTGCGGCAACCTGAAATAGGCGCCAGGTTTTGAGGTTCTGGCTAAGCCCAGATTGGCGGCATCGCCTGTGAGTAAGCCATTGGGTACACCGGTATACAGTTGTGTAGCTGCTGCTTTATCTGCATATATGGCCAGCCTGGGGTCGTTTAAAGCACTTAGCCTATCTACAATTGTGTTACTGACCCGGTGGTCATCACGGGTTTCGAAAATCCGGCTGACCGGGTTTTCATTTGGCGATGTTTTGTAAACCAGTTGCGCGTTTTCTGTATTTGAACTGATATAGCCTGCACCTTCTGTCTGTATCGTTGAAATCACTGTTCTGCTCAGTTCAGGTTCGCGGTCTGCAATGCGCAGGGCAATTCTGAGGCGTAATGAATTGGCGAATTTTTTCCAGGAGGCGATGGAATTTCCGTAGATGATATCACCCTGAATAGCCGCCCCTGCAGGGTCAAGTGCAGCCTGTGCCGCCGAAAGGTCATTCAACAAACCAAGGTAAACTTCTCTCTGGCTATCATACTTCGGCGATATATAGTTTTCAATATCTCCGGCCTGCGAATAGGGAATGTCGCCATAGGCATCTGTTTCCAGGCAAAATATCCATGAACGCAATACCAAGGCTACACCTTTATAATTGGTGTTGCCTTCGGCATCAGCAATTTTGATCAGCTGGTTCAGGTTAACCACACCTTTGCTATAACCAATGGTCCATAAATCCTGGAAACTGGTATTCGTCAGAATATACCTGTCGGCATCTGTATATTGTATGGCTGCCCAGTGCTGTATAAAAAGTAAGCTGGAATTCATGTTATTGGCGGTTCCCCAATAAGTATCTGCGCTGTTCTTAATCGCGGCTGTTAACAGGAATTCCGGTTGTGGTGTTTCCGAAGCATTGGGATTGATATTGGTTTCATCCAATGACTTTTTGCAGGACGTGATGCTGAGCAGCAGGAAGCCTGAAATCAATAAAGTGATGTAGGTCGTTTTCATCATGATAGAGTTGTTCATGGGGATTAAAATCTGAAGTTCAGGTTGAAACCGATATTACGTACACTCGGAAGGCTCAGGTCTTCCAGACCTTGTCCGTTGCCGGTATTAAAGGCGGTTTCCGGATCTATATTGGGCACATCTTTATGAATGATGAGCAGGTTTCGGCCTACCAGGGATACCGTGGCACTTTGCATGCCTAGCGTTTTGATCCATTGTGCCGGCAGGTTATAGCCCAGCCTGACCTCCCTGAGTTTAACATAGGTTGCACTGTAAACAAAAGCCTCATCGGCATTGGTGATGGCTTTATAGTAAGATTCTGCCGGTAAAATGGTGGTGTTGGGTGTGCCATCGGCCAAAACGCCATCGAAAATTATCCCATCGTCCCGGGTGTCGCCATTGGCTGCGGTATAAGTGATGCCCCCATTTTCTGCACCACGACCGGGTAGGGTTGTGGCCAATACCCCTGTATAAGTTCCTGTATTGTTGGTGCCTGAGAATATTTGTCCGCCCACATGTGCATCAACCAATACACTTAAGTTGAAGTCTTTATACCTGAAACTATTGGTGATGCCACCTAGCCAGTCTGGCGTATACTTTCCAAGGATTTTTTTTGTCGGACTAATTGCAGGGGTTCCATCTGCTTCCACGATAATGTCTCCGGCAGCATTCCTTTCAAAGGCCGTTCCAAAGAGGCTACCATAGGGTTCTCCCACAGTTGCTAAAACCTGTACCGTACCAGAAGTTCCCAATACATAACTTTGCACATCCTGGTAAAGTGATTTCACTTCGCTGCGGTTTCTTGAATAGTTTACATCAATGTCCCAGGTAAAATCTGCAGTTTTAACCGGCGTAAAGCTCAACATGGTTTCAAGCCCCTTGTTATTAATGGTTCCCCCATTGACCAGCTTCCTGCTGAAACCTGTTGCCGCACTCACATCAAGGCCAAGGATCTGGTTGATACTGTTGGTATTGTATAGTCCGAAATCAAGGCGGATACGGTTATCAAAGAAACCCAGTTCTACACCCACTTCGGTCGACTTGGTTGTTTCTGGCTTAAGATCTGGATTCAGTTCTGTGGAGTTTAAGCTCTGTTGCGGGTTATTGTCGAATGGCGCTGTAAAATCATAGGTGTTCAGCAGCTGGTAGGGTGTGGCATCTTTACCTACTTTAGACCACCCCCCACGAACTTTCGCATAGGTCAATACCTCGCTTTGCAGGTCGAAGGCTTCGCTGAGAATGAAACTCGCGTTTACAGAAGGATAAAAATAGGAGCGGTTAGCAGCGGGTAAAGTAGATGACCAGTCATTTCTGGCGGTCAGGTTTAAATAAGCGTAACGCCTGAATCCTATTTGTGCCGAGCTGAATACACTGTATACTTTTTGTTTATTATAAAAATTGGAAGAAATCAAAGGATCCTGAGAATTGCTTAAGGTATATAAGCCACTAACAGCCAGTCTGTTTGCCTTTTGGTTATTGTTTTCTAAAGTGCTGGTCCTGATGTTACCGCCTAACAGGATATCAAAGTTAAAATCCTCATTGAATTGTTTGGTAAAATCCAGTCGGGCTTCGGTATTATTTTCATTAAAGGTATAAGCATCCTCTTCGTAAGAGCCAAAGGGTGTACCGTTGGTGCCATAGGCTACCCTGATTTTTCTGCGGTCCGTATAATAATCATTTCCTGTTCTGAAGTTTGCGGATAAGCCTTCTATGATTTTATAGTTCAATTCTACATTTCCAATCAGGCGGTTGCGCACCTGGCCTACCGTATTTTCGTAAGCCACAAAATAGGGATTGCTATAATAACTGTTATTCCAGTTGATGTTGTTCCCTTCTGCATCTTGATAGGTTTTTAGCTGGTTTACATCTACCTGTCTCCCAAACCATGTAAATTGAAGCATGGTGCTGGTTGCTCTTCTACCACCAGCACCTGGAAGGTTATCGGCACTGCTGTTCACATAATTGGCCATGGCATTAACGGTCAATGCAGGGGTTATTCTATAAGTACCATTGAGCAGGAAGGTGTTTTTCGATTGTGAGGAATTGGGTATCACGCCTGTCTGATCAAAGTTGTTATAAGATAAACGCAGGTCATGTTTTTCTCCTGAGCCTGCGATCGCAATCCCATTATTAAGGCTGCGGCCGGTATTGAAGAAATCGCGTACATTATCCGGGTAGGCCACAAAAGGCACCGGCACACCATTTGAATTAAACTGCGGTATCAAACGACCATCTAACCTTGGTCCCCAACTCTCATCCACACCATCATTGATGCCGCCACCTTTACCGTCCACGTAGCTGAATTCGCCATTGGCGCCCTGGCCGAAAGAATTCTGATAGTCAGGCAAGGTCAGTAAATTTGAAAATGAGGTATTGGAAGTCACCGTAATACCTAGCCCTGTGGCGCCTTTCCCTTTTTTTGTTGTAATTAAAACAACGCCTGCCGCGGCCCTGGAGCCATAAAGCGCAGCAGCATTGGGGCCTTTTAATACACTCATGGATTCGATATCTTCTGAGTTGATATCGGCAATGGTATTGGCAAAATCCCTGGAACCTCCGGTACCTAAATTTTGGGTATTGTCTACAGGTACGCCATCGATCACAAACAAAGGCTGGTTATTGCCGGAGATGGAAGTCTCTCCGCGGATGATGATCCTGGAAGAGCCCATGTCTCCCTGGCTGTTGGTCACATTCACACCGGCCACTTTTCCTGACAAAGCATTCACCAGATTGCCTTCTTTGGCCTGGCTGAGGTCTTCACCTTTTAACTCTTGTACGGCATAACCCAGAGATTTCTTTTCCTTGTTGATGTTTAAGGCGGTAACTACCACCTCATTGAGGGCGTTGGAAGCCTCTTCCAGCTGGATCGTTAAGTTTTTTGTTGCTGCTGTTACCGGAATTTCCTGCGTAGAAAATCCAATAAAAGCCACACTGAGCATATCGCCGGGTTTGGCATTGATGCTGAACTTGCCATCGTTATCTGTTTGTGTACCTGTGCTGGTGCCCTTGATGTAAATGCTTACGCCGGGAAGGCTGAGTCCGGTGGATTTCTCGGTGACCACGCCGGAGATGTTTACGGTCTGTGCTGCAATAGGCTGCAGGATGAAAAGGGATAGAGATAACCCTATAACATATTTGTAAATGTTTTTCATGAAAACCTGGCTTAATTAATATTAATTAGTTCCAAATCATCAGACCGCTACAAGGGGGATCCCTCTTTTTTCTATTTTGATAAAAAGCTCGGCCTGTTCATTGGCAAAGCTAGGGATAATCTAGTAATCTTATAGATTATTATTTACTTTAATGTTTCTGTCTTCTTGATGATGTCTTTGACGATGTTGTCCAGTTGAATGGCAGAGTGGGTGAGGTGCGACAAGAGTTCCATTTTTGACAAGTCCTGTTCATCATAGGTCAGGAGCTCGGCGAGGCCTAAAATCCTGGATAGGGGTGCCCGCACTACATGGCATTGTGTCCAGGTGATGTCACTTAATTTTTGGTTTTTTGCTTCAATTTCCCGGATGTAATCATTTCTTTCTGTAATGTCCTGTATAGCACCAATCATTCTGACCGGTTCCCCAGTGTCGTCATACATTAAATAGCCGCGGTCCAGCACAAATTTATAAGTGCCATCGGCCGTACGGAATCGATACTCTATATTGATGCGTGGGATTCTATTGCCGATATGTTGGTTAATGCTGAACGATACGTCATCCCGATCATCTGGATGAATTACGTTTAACCAGGCATCAACGGTATGAAGGCTATCTTCCTCGTAACCAAAAATTGACTTGATGCCATCATTCCAGGTTAATGAATCATTAACGGTATTCCAGTCATAAATCACATCGCTGGTCGCTTTGGTCACAATGTTAAAGCGCTCATTACTTATCTTAGTTGCACTTTCTGCTTCCAGGCGCTCGGTCACATCCACGGCAACAACAAGACCGGCTTTTTTGCTGCCAAAAAGAATGGTGTTAACCGAAATGTCTACATAAATAAGTTCACCTGATTTTTTAAGGTGCCTGGCAGTCGTGCGGTATAAGGAAGACTCATTAAGCCTCTCTTGAAGCATTTCTTCAAATTTCCCAACATCTTCTGCGGGCCTGATCTCTCTCAGCGTCATTGATAAAAATTCTTCCCTGCTATAACCATAATTTTCAATGGCTGCCTTGTTCACATCCAGGAACTTTAAGGTTTCATTGTCATACACCCAATTTGGCAGGGGGTTTAAATCAAACAATAACTGGTATTTTTCTTTGGCTTCCTGAAGTTCTCTCTGTGTTTTTACATTTTCGGTCACATCCTGGAAATAGATGGACAGGCCCTCATTAGTAGGGTAGGCAGTGAGTTCTAACCAGATCGAAAGCGGGGCATAATATTCTTTATAGCGAACGGTAATTTTCCCCGACATTGCTTTATGGTTCTCTTTATAGAACTTAAGCGGTACGGCTAAAGGAAACATTTCCCATAGGTTTTTTCCAAGTATTTCTTCGCGTCGGATACCGATGATCCGTTCCGCTTCTTTGTTCCAGGAGGTTATCATCCAGTTGTTATCTACGGAATAGACCCCATCAGTAATACTTTCCAGAATATTTGAAATGCGCTGATTGTATTCCAGTAATTTTATTTCAGCTTCCTTTACGGCTGTAAGGTCCTTGGCGATGATATAAATCCCGACAATCTCTCCTTTAACGAGGATAGGAACAGAGGTGATGTTAAGTATACGACGGTTGCCTGCAGCGGTGATCACTTGGGTGTCGTAATTTTTCACCTCACCACTAATGGACAGCTTAAATTTTTCTAAAACCATGTCCATGTCTTCCGGTGCGATAAAAGACACAAATCTGGATTGTAGTAAAAATTCCGGTGTACACTCTGCCAGTTCAGGAAGTACCTTATTAAAACTGATAAACGTTCCCTCAAGGTCTACTGTGAAAACCGCATCTGGGTAATCATTAAACAAAGGATGTGAAATCTTCTTTTTATGAAGCACCTTATTGGCGAAACTGTAATGTTCTTTCTTGATGGCAACTTTTTCAGTAATATCAAGCGGATTAAACACCAGGTACATCACCTCCTGCTGTTCGTTTAATATGGGGTAGACATCGGTATTCCAGAAACGTTGTTCGAACTTAGCTGAATCTTTACTTTTAATATCGTAACGGTACAGGGAAATTTTGTGTGCCTCTTTGTTCAGTATAGCATAATCAAAGGAACCAGCCACATCTGGTCTATTTTGTAATTTATCTTCTGCGGGGTTTGCAGGAAACACTTCAAAAAACCTTTTACCAGTTATATCTTCCAGCCTGGAATTGGCAGCCCGTAAAAAAGCCTCGTTTGCATAAACAATCGTAAAGTGTGGCGCATCCGCATGCATGACCAGACTGCTTGTTGGAGACGAATTAAATACGGATTTGATCTGTTCTGTAGTCAACATGTGGTAATTTGGAGATGTGCAAGTCCTGTTTATCTATTTTTAACAATTTTTGTTCCAACAGTGACTGTAAAATAAAGTTATAAAGGTTTTTCTTATTTCCTAATTTAAATTAAGCAGGCCATGCTTCGCAAGCTAGTCTTTTGAGTAATCAGGCAATTATTCTGAAATATAATTTAATGTGCTGCGGCGATATTATTTTTAATAATGTGTACAAATAAATCTAAATCGTTGAATTTTGGTTAGAATAATTACTAATAGTTTATTTAAATTTACCATAAAGATATGGGCTTATGGAATTAGAAATGCTAGCGTACGAAATACCACTAAAAAAGACGGTGGAATATAAAGTGATATCAAACAAGACTGATTACCTGAATTTCCTGGAAGCAGACAGGATAGCTTTGGGTAGAAACAAAATGACTTTGAAATGCAGGATAAAGGATATGATCTATCCCGACTATATCTGGAGGTTCCAGCGTTTGTTAAGAAAAATGGAATATTACAAAAATACTAAACGTAAAAATCCATTGTTAAAGGTTAACTATTACCTGCTTAAGATCAAATTTTTGAAGCTTTCGCTTAAATTGGGTTTTACCATTCCGGAGAATGTTTTTGGACCTGGTTTAGCCATCGTTCATTATGGTACCATCGTCGTCAATGGAAATTCAAAGATAGGCGCTAATTGCAGGATCCATGCGTGTACAAATATAGGTGAATCCGGGGGGGTGTTTGGCGCTCCACATATAGGCAATAACGTTTACATTGGGCCGGGTGCAAAGATCTATGGGAAAATTTCTATAGCAAGCAATACCGCTATTGCAGCAAATGCTTGTGTGGGCAAAACTTTTACAGCAGAAAATATGCTTTTGGGAGGGATACCGGCAAGGGCTTTAAAAGAGATTAATATTAAACGAATTATTAAACACCTTGAATCAATGAGCATTGTTTGAGGCCACATAATACACCGGGTCTTCTACAATATTAACATCAATCACCTCAGCAGCGTTTTTAAGTAAGGTTCGGCAGTCATTGCTTAAATGTTGCAGATGAAGTTTCTTTCCGGCTTTTTTATAACGTTCGGTGAGCTTGTTCAGGGCGTCAATGGCAGACATGTCTGTTACTTTGCAGTCTTTGAAGTCAATGATCACATCATCGGGATCATTGGCCACATCAAATTTTTCATGAAAGGCAGCAACTGAACCGAAAAACAAAGGGCCATAGATTTCATAATGCTTGGTGCCTTTTTCATCTACATATTTTTTCGCCCTTATGCGTTTGGCGCTTTCCCAGGCAAATACCAGGGCAGAAATGATCACGCCTATCAGCACTGCCAGGGCAAGGTTATGCAGTACTATTGTAATGAGGGCTACCAGGATGCCTACAAACACATCTTGTTTGGGCATTTTGTTGAAGATCCTAAAACTGGCCCATTCAAAAGTGCCTATAGCTACCATGATCATCACGCCGGTTAAGGCTGCCATGGGCACAAGGCCAATAACTGGTGCACCAAAAAGAATAATCATTAAAATGGTCAAAGAAGCAACGATAGCTGACAGTCTGGCTCTTGCACCAGCCGACAAATTGACTAGGGTTTGAGCAATCATAGGGCATCCACCCATACCAAAGAAAAAGCCATTGAGTATATTGGCGCTTCCCTGCGCCAGGCACTCCCTGTTGCTGTTTCCCTTGCTGGCTGTAATTTCATCCACCAGGTTTAAGGTCAGCAATCCTTCTGTTAAACCTACGGAAGCCATGATTAGTGCATAAGGAAATATAATCTTTAAGGTTTCCAGCGTCCAGTTGATGTCCGGGATATGAAAAGGAGGGAAGCCGCCACTTACCGATGCAATGTCACTTACTGTTTTTGTTTCAATGCCAAATCCTAAAACGATCAGGTAGACGACTACAATTGCAGCCAGCGAGGGAGGGACCGCTTTGGTGAACCTGGGCAAAAATACAATGATGGCAATGGTTAAAGCCACCAGGCCAGCCATAATATATAAGGTTTCTCCTGCAAGCCATGTGGTCTGCCCATTGACGACGGTTTTAAATTGTTCCAGTTGTGCGACGAAAATGATAACGGCTAATCCGTTGACAAATCCATACATGACCGGCTGCGGCACCAGACGGATGAATTTCCCCAGTTTAAACAATCCTACTGAAATCTGTAATACACCGGCGAGGGCAATGGCCGCAAAAACGTATTCAATTCCATGGGAATTCATCAAAGCAATGAGCACGATGACCGTTGCGCCCGCACCTCCTGATATCAGTCCCGGCCTTCCACCAAAAATAGCTGTAACAAGTCCCATAATAAATGCGGCATATAAACCTGCAAGGGGAGGAAAGCCCGCCAGGATGGCGAAAGATAACGACTCAGGCATCATGGTCATTGCCACTGTTAAGCCCGCCAGAATTTCAGTTTTGTAATTTATTTTTTGCGAAAAATCAAAAAAGGGCTTGGATAGGAACATATAATTACAAATTAAATAAATTCTTAGGGATTTCGCCGCTGATGACGCAATTAATAAAAATGTTGATGTTTTTTTTAAAGATTTTTTTTCCTTGTTTCCCCGCTCTGAATTAAGCGCTTAAGGTTATTGAACTGAATACTATTTTGTTCTGATTTTGAAAGAATATTCTTCGTATAAATGTGTAAATTTAATGATTATACTTGTTCAAATACATGAAATAAAATGCACGAAACGCTGGAAAATTCTGTTGGATATAGTTTTAATGTTTCTGAAAATCAATTGATGATCAGGAGTATGGTTAAAGATTTTGCGGAGAAAAATATTCGACCCCATGTTATGGAATGGGATGAATCTCAATATTTCCCCGTAGAGGTATTTAAAAAGCTTGGTGAACTTGGCTTAATGGGTGTGCTTGTGCCTGAAGAATATGGGGGTTCTGGTTTCGGCTACCAGGAATATGTGGATGTGATTGTGGAGGTGGCTAAGGTATGTGGCTCCATCGGTCTTTCAGTTGCAGCACATAATTCTTTATGTACCGGTCATATCCTCACTTTTGGCAATGAAGCGCAAAAACAAAAATGGCTGCCTAAACTAGCATCTGCCGAATGGATTGGTGCCTGGGGGTTAACGGAAGCCAACACGGGGTCTGATGCTTTAAGAATGATGACTACCGCAAAGCTGGAGGGAGATGAATATGTAATTAATGGGGCAAAGAACTGGATCACCCATGGTAAATCTGGTGATATTGCCGTGGTGATGGTGCGTACAGGGAAAACTGGACATTCTAATGGAATTTCGGCCATTGTTGTGGAGCGTGGCACGCCAGGTTTCTTTGCAGGCAAGAAAGAAAATAAGCTGGGTATGCGCGCTTCTGAAACGACAGAAATGATATTTGATAATTGCAGGGTGCCGAAAGAAAATCTGCTGGGTGTGGAAGGCGAAGGCTTTAAGCAGGCAATGAAAGTCTTGGATGGGGGAAGGATCTCTATTGCAGCTTTGGCTTTGGGAATTGCCAAAGGTGCTTACGAAGCAGCCCTTGCCTATTCGAAGGAACGCCAGCAGTTTGGTCAGCCTATTTCTAGTTTCCAGGGCATTAGTTTTAAGCTTGCTGATATGGCCACTGAAATTGAAGCGGCCGATTTATTGATCAGGCAGGCTGCGGATAAAAAGAACAGGGGGCTTAAGATGACAAAAGAATCTGCTATGGCGAAATATTTTGCTTCAGAGGTTTGTGTGCGTGCGGCTACGGAAGCCGTTCAAATCTTTGGCGGTTACGGTTATACAAAAGATTTTCCGGTTGAAAAATATTATCGTGACAGCAAGTTATGTACGATTGGAGAAGGAACTTCAGAAATTCAGAAGATAGTTATTGCAAGAGAAGTATTAAATACATAACTTGGATTTTTCAAATACATAAAATAGCATATTCTAACCAAATATAAAAATAGAAAAACCGGAAAACTCAAATGTTTTTTTCGGTTTTTTCTTTCTCGTCGTATTTTAGTACTATCTGATTGATAATTAAAATATTTGTACTACCTTTGCAATCCTAAAAACAACGAGAGGAGGTATTTTAACGTTATGATTATTATTAATATTAAAGACGGCGAATCACTTGATAAGGCGCTTAAGCGTTTCAAGAAGAAATTCGAAAAAACAGGAGTTTTAAGAGAACTTCGTAGCCGACAAGCATACGAGAAAAAATCTATTACTCGTCGTACATTAGTGAAACACGCTATTTACAAACAGAACATGCAACTTGAAGGAGCGGTTTAATCTCTTTTAGTTTCTAACATAGAAGCGCTGACGTTAATTTGTCAGCGCTTTTTTTGTGTCATAATATTTTTATAAATTGAGTTTGTAAAGTATCTTTTTGTATATTCACTTTATAAGTTTTACCATTAGCACTACACATGGTTATAGAAACATTTTTATCTTACTTATCTCACGAAAAACGTTATTCTCCTCATACAATTATATCGTATCAAAATGACCTGCGCCAGTTTAACGACTACCTGAAGTCAACTTATGAATTGGAGTTGCTCGAGGCAAAATATGTGCAGATCAGGGATTATATTGTTTTTTTAATGAGCAATGATATCGGTGCGAATTCTGTAGGGAGAAAAATGTCCTCGCTGAGAAGTTTTTATAAATATAACCAGCGGCAGGGGCTCATTGCTTCAAACCCTTTGGCACAAATCAAAAGTCCGAAAGCCGCCAAACCCTTACCTGTATTTATCGATGACCAGAAGCTGGATCAATTACTGGATTCTGAGCTGCTTTTTAATGGTAGCTTTGCTTCACAGCGTGACAAGGTGCTCCTGGAAGTGTTATTTGGAACAGGAATGCGCATGGCGGAATTAATGGCACTTAAAGATAGTGATGTAAACTTCTATGAAGGTACGGTAAAGGTGATGGGTAAAGGTGGGAAGCAAAGAATTATTCCTTTGCCTAATCCTTTGAATTTAATGTTAAAGGAATTTATTCATTTGAAATCTTTACAAAATTTCGACAACAAAAGTGAGGCCTTAATCGTTAACAATACAGGCAACAATGCTACACGTACATTTATTTACAGTACGGTGAAAAGTTATTTGACGTACATATCCACACAGGAGAAACGGAGTCCGCATGTTTTAAGGCATTCTTATGCGACGAGCTTACTCAACCGGGGTGCAGACTTAAATGCAATTAAAGAGTTGCTTGGTCACGCCAGTCTGGCTTCTACGGAAGTTTACACCCACAATTCCATAGAAAGATTAAAAACAATTTATAAACAGGCCCATCCAAAGGCATAAAAAAGGAGGACAACATGAAAATTACAGTTCAATCGATCCATTTCAATGCAGACAAGAAATTATTAGAGTTTATACAAAAGAAAGTAGATAAACTGGACCAGTTCTTCGATCAGATCATCAGTGGAGAAGTATACTTAAAGCTGGAGAATGTAGATGACGAGGCTAATAAGATCAGTGAGATAAAATTAATAGTGCCTGGTATGACATTGTTTGCAAAAGAGCAGTGTAAGACATTTGAAGAGGCGACGGATTTGGCAATAGAATCCTTGAGAAAGCAAATAACCAAACATAAAGATAAGACCAGAACAAAATTAAGTGAACATAAAGAAATTTTAAGTTCCAACGAAGTGTCTGATTATTAGACATATATTTCATGGTTTTTTAAAGAATGAATTGACGGCCTGAAAACCGTCAATTTTTTTTTCAAATAATTTTGGATAGAACAGATATTCTTGTAGATTTGCATTCCCGAATCGGAAGAGGCATTAAGCATTTAACCAGAGGGAAATGTTCTGTGAAAGTTTAAATTTTAAATAAGCCTCCTTAGCTCAGCTGGTAGAGCAACTGACTTGTAATCAGTAGGTCATTGGTTCGATCCCGATAGGAGGCTCTTTTTACTCAGCGATAACGTTGGCAGTGGAAAGAAATGGGGGGATACCAGAGTGGCCAAATGGGACAGACTGTAACTCTGTTGTCGCAAGACTTCGAAGGTTCGAATCCTTCTCCCCCCACCATTAAAGAAGCGGAAGTAGCTCAGTTGGTAGAGCGATAGCCTTCCAAGCTATAGGTCGCGAGTTCGAACCTCGTCTTCCGCTCTGAAAAAAAAGTCGGGCAGTCGGCTAAAATGGATTGCAAGCTGAGATTAGCCGAAGTAGCTCAGCGGTAGAGCACTTCCTTGGTAAGGAAGAGGTCGTGGGTTCAAGTCCCATCTTTGGCTCATAAATTAAGAACTTTGTGAAGTCTGTAATGATAACAGAGGGAACAAGGTTTTTTGTATTGAATAATATCAAAACAACAAATAAAAATAAAAAGTTAACCTACTAATAAGTATAAAAACATGGCAAAAGAAAAGTTTGACCGCAGTAAGCCGCACTTAAACATCGGCACAATCGGTCACGTTGACCACGGTAAAACAACCTTAACAGCAGCTATCACTAAAGTGTTATCTGATGCAGGTTTATCTGAGGCGCGTTCATTTGATTCTATTGACTCGGCTCCTGAGGAAAAAGAAAGAGGTATCACTATTAATACATCACACGTTGAGTATTCAACAGCTAACCGTCACTATGCTCACGTTGACTGTCCAGGTCACGCGGATTATGTGAAAAACATGGTTACTGGTGCTGCACAAATGGATGGAGCTATCATCGTTGTAGCTGCTACAGATGGTCCAATGCCACAAACTCGTGAGCACATTCTATTGGCTCGTCAGGTTGGTGTTCCTTCATTAGTTGTATTCATGAATAAAGTGGATATGGTTGATGATCCTGAATTACTTGAATTAGTAGAGATGGAGATTCGTGAATTATTATCATTCTATGAATTCCCTGGTGATGACATTCCTGTTATTCAAGGTTCTGCTTTAGGTGGTTTGAACGGTGATCCGAAATGGGTTGGAAAAATCATGGAATTAATGGATGCTGTAGATAACTATATCCCAATTCCTCCACGTTTAACTGAACTTCCATTCTTAATGCCTGTTGAAGATGTATTCTCGATCACTGGTCGTGGTACTGTTGCAACTGGTCGTATTGAGCGTGGTGTAATCAACTCTGGAGATCCTGTTGAGATCCTGGGTATGGGTGCTGAAAATCTTAAATCAACTGTTACAGGTGTTGAGATGTTCCGTAAGATCCTTGATTATGGTGAAGCTGGTGATAACGTAGGTCTATTGTTACGTGGTATTGAGAAAACTGATATCCGTCGTGGTATGGTTATCTGTAAACCAGGTTCTGTAACGCCTCACACTGATTTCAAAGCTGAGATCTATGTATTGTCGAAAGCAGAAGGTGGACGTCACACTCCATTCTTTAATAAATACCGTCCTCAATTCTATTTCCGTACCACAGATGTTACTGGTGAGATTTCACTAGCTGAAGGAACTGAAATGGTTATGCCAGGTGATAACGTTACGATCACTGTTAAATTGATCAACGCAATCGCAATGGAAAAAGGTCTTCGTTTCGCTATCCGTGAAGGTGGTAGAACCGTAGGTGCTGGTCAGGTAACTGAAATTTTAAAATAATATTTAGTACCTTTGTACAAAATATAATATAAAGCTTAGTACTTAGAAACGGCTGAATAAAGCTACACTTCTAAGTACTAAGTCTTTTAAATACTAACGGGAATAGTTCAACGGTAGAATAGAGGTCTCCAAAACCTTTGATCAGGGTTCGAATCCTTGTTCCCGTGCAAATACTAAGATATGGCTAAGGTAGTTCAATTTTTTAAAGAATCATATGAAGAAATGACCCAAAAGGTTACCTGGCCTGCATGGGCAGATTTGTTAAATTCTGCGGTGTTGGTTCTAGTAGCTTCATTAATCATTGCAATAATCATTTTTGCAATGGATAAGGGATCAACTTTTGTATTAGATACTTTTTATAAATCACTTATATAATAGCTAAATGGACGATCAGTTAAAGTGGTATGTAGTTAGGGCTGTTAGCGGGAAAGAGAAGAAGGTTAAACAGTATATCGATTCTGAAATTAGTCGTTTAGGTTTTTCACATCTTGTTCCTCAGGTATTGATCCCAATGGAGAAATACTACCAGATGAAAGATGGCAAGAAAATTGCTAAAGAACGTAACTTCTATCCTGGTTATGTTTTAATAGAAGCACAGCTTGACGGAGAATTAGAACACATTATTAAAGGTATTAATAGTGTGATCGGTTTTCTGGGAGATAAAGGTGGTAATCCGGTACCTATGCGTCAGGCAGAGGTTAACCGCATTTTAGGTAAAGTTGATGAGATGAGCCAGCAAGGTGAAACCATGAATATTGCTTACTATGTTGGCGAAAACGTTAAAGTGATGGATGGACCATTTAATGGTTTTACCGGCGTGATCGAAGAAGTAAACGAAGAGAAAAAGAAATTGAAAGTTATGGTGAAGATCTTTGGTCGTAAGAGTCCTCTGGAACTAAACTATATGCAAGTAGAAAAAGAATAGAATAAAGATCTTAAATGTTACATGCTTCCAAATTTAACATTGAGTATTACAATTAACAAAACAAAAAATGGCAAAAGAAGTCAGTGCGCTTGTTAAATTACAAATCAAAGGTGGAGCCGCAAATCCATCACCTCCGGTAGGACCTGCATTGGGTGCTAAAGGGGTGAACATTATGGAGTTTTGCAAGCAATTCAACGCTCGTACCCAAGATAAGCCCGGTAAAGTATTACCAGTTGTAATTACTGTCTATGCTGACAAGTCTTTCGAATTTATCATCAAAACTCCTCCTGTAGCTATCCAGTTAAAAGATGCTACTAAATTAAAGAGTGGTTCTGCTGAGCCCAACCGTAAGAAAGTTGGTTCGGTGACTTGGGATGAAGTTAAGTCGATTGCTGAAGATAAGATGACTGACTTAAATGCTTTCTCTATCGAAGCGGCAATGAGTATGGTTGCCGGTACAGCACGCAGTATGGGAATCACCGTAAGTGGTGACGCACCCTGGACAAATTAATTAACAAAAAACAGTTTACAACAGTGGCTAAATTAACAAAAAATCAAAAAAAGGCACATGCTAAACTAGAAGCCGGTAAAACGTATTCTTTATTGGATGCAGCTGCTTTGGTAAAAGAGATTACTACCACTAAATTTGATGCTTCGGTTGATATCGACATCGCTTTAGGAGTAGATCCACGTAAAGCCAATCAAATGGTGCGTGGTATCGCAACTTTACCACACGGCACAGGTAAAACTGTACGCGTTTTAGTACTTTGTAATCCTGACAAGGAAGAAGAGGCTAAAGCAGCAGGTGCAGATTTCGTAGGTTTAGACGAATATGTAGCCAAAATTGAAGGTGGATGGACTGATGTTGACATTATTATCACTACTCCTGCTTGTATGGCAAAAGTAGGTAAACTGGGCCGCGTTTTAGGTCCACGTAACCTTATGCCAAACCCTAAATCAGGTACTGTAACTAACGAAGTTGGTAAAGCAGTAACTGATGTGAAAGGCGGGAAAATAGATTTTAAAGTTGACAAAAGTGGTATCATTCACGCTTCAGTAGGAAAAGTATCATTCCCAGCAGAGAAAATTTATGAGAATGCGCTTGAAGTAATTCAGGTAATTTCAAAATTGAAACCATCTGCTGCAAAAGGAACTTATTTTAAGAGCATTCATGTTTCTTCAACAATGAGTCCTGGAATAGCGATCGAAACTAAGTCAGTAGCGGGGGCAAAAATATGAACAGAGAAGAAAAACACGAACTAGTCGTAGCTCTTCAGGAGAAAATGCAACAGTATGGCAATTTTTATATTGCAGATACTTCAAGCTTGTCTGTTGAGAAAGTGAATATTATCCGTCGCAAATGTTTCGAAAGCGGGATTGAAATGCAGGTAGCTAAAAATACTTTGATCAGAAAAGCGATCGAAGGTTTAGATGGCGACGCATCAGAGATCTTTGCAGCGCTAAAAGGTCAGTCAGCATTATTATTTTCTACTACAGGTAACGGACCAGCTAAGCTGATCAAATCCTTAAGAAAAGGTAAAGGTGTTGATAAGCCTCAACTAAAAGGTGCATATATTGAGTCAGCGGTTTACGTTGGTGATCAGCATTTAGATGCATTGGTAAGCATTAAATCGAGAGAAGAGCTTATTGGTGATATCATTGGCTTATTACAGTCGCCAGCCAAAAACGTTATCTCAGCACTTAAGTCTAGCGGTGGTAAAATTGCAGGAATTGTTAAAACTCTTCAAGAAAGAGAAGGTTAAGGAACGCCTTATAAGTTCATATTGAAATAAATTATTTTACGTAAAATTTTAAAATCTATAAAAATGGCAGATTTAAAAGCGTTTGCTGAGCAATTGGTAAACTTAACAGTTAAAGAAGTTAACGAATTAGCTCAAATCTTGAAAGACGAGTATGGTATTGAACCAGCTGCTGCTGCAGTTGCTGTTGCAGGTCCTGCTGGTGATGCTGCTCCTGCAGCTGAAGAAAAAACTACTTTTGATGTAATATTAAAAGAAGCTGGTGGTGCTAAATTAGCAGTAGTTAAATTGGTAAAAGACCTAACTGGCCTAGGCTTGAAAGAAGCTAAAGAATTAGTTGATGGTGCTCCAAAAGAATTAAAAACTGGTGTTACTAAAGACGAAGCTGAAGGTTTGAAAAAACAATTAGAAGAAGCTGGAGCAGTAGTTGAAATTAAGTAATCGCTTAATTTTAATATAACTTTATCATAGACTCCGACTGTTAATAGTCGGAGTCTATACCTGTTTAAAAACATTTCATTTAGTTTGGCTGATGAAATGATGTTAACGGCAAACCAAACAAATAGTTTATTCTTAAAGTAATTTAACTTTAGTCCATTGGCAAATAAAGTCGACCAAAGAGTAAATTTTGCACGTAGTAAGCACATAATAGATTATCCTGATTTTCTAGATGTGCAGTTGCAATCATTCAGGGAATTTTTTCAGATCGAGACTACTTCAGATAACCGTCACACAGAGGGGTTGTTTAAAGTGTTTGCTGAGAATTTTCCAATCACCGATTCCAGGAACATTTTTGTTTTGGAATTCCTTGATTATTTTATTGATCCACCGCGTTATGATATACCGGAGTGTATTGACCGTGGGTTAACTTATAGTGTTCCATTAAAAGCAAAGCTTAAACTTTCTTGTAATGATGCTGAACACGAGGATTTTGAAACCATTATTCAGGATGTGTATTTAGGAACCATTCCTTATATGACTCCTAAGGGTACATTCGTGATTAACGGTGCAGAGCGTGTTATTGTTTCTCAATTACACAGGTCTCCAGGAGTGTTCTTCGGCCAAAGCCGTCACACTAATGGTACCAAGCTATATTCTGCCCGTGTAATTCCTTTCAAAGGATCCTGGATTGAGTTTGCTACTGACGTAAATAACGTCATGTATGCTTACATCGATCGGAAGAAGAAGTTTCCGGTGACCACCTTATTGCGTGCTATCGGTTACGACTCTGATAAAGACATTCTGGAGTTGTTTGACCTTGCTGATGAGGTGAAGGTTAGCAAATCTGGCTTGAAGAAATATATCGGACGTAAACTTGCCGCAAGGGTTTTAAGAAAATGGGTTGAAGATTTTGTGGATGAAGATACCGGTGAGGTAGTTTCCATAGATCGTAACGAAGTTATCTTAGACAGGGACACTGTTTTAGAAGATGAGCATGTTGATATGATCATTGACGCTGGTGTTAAAACCATCATCTTATCTAAAGAGGATGGCGCCAGTCAGGCTGATTATACTATTATATATAATACTTTACAAAAGGATACTTCTAACTCCGAAAAAGAGGCTGTTGAAAACATCTATCGTGCTTTGCGTAACGCAGAACCACCTGATGAGGAAACTGCAAGGGGTATCATTGAGCGTTTGTTCTTCTCGGATAAACGTTATGACTTGGGTGATGTTGGTCGTTACCGCATCAACCGTAAGTTGAAAATGGATACGCCAGACCATGTGAAGGTTTTAACTAAGGCTGATATTATTGCTATCGTTAAATACCTGATCAAACTGATCAACTCTAAAGAAGAGGTGGATGATATTGACCACTTGTCTAATCGTCGTGTACGTACGGTAGGTGAGCAATTATACGCTCAATTTGGTGTTGGTTTAGCTCGTATGGCCCGTACAATCCGTGAGCGGATGAACATTCGTGATAATGAGGTGTTTACGCCAACTGATTTAATTAATGCCCGTACTTTATCGTCGGTTATTAATTCCTTCTTTGGTACTAACCAGTTATCTCAGTTTATGGATCAAACGAATCCATTGGCAGAGATTACCCACAAACGTCGTTTGTCAGCCTTAGGCCCAGGTGGTCTTTCACGTGAGCGCGCTGGTTTTGAGGTGCGTGATGTTCACTACACTCACTATGGCCGCTTGTGTACGATTGAAACACCTGAGGGACCAAACATTGGTTTGATTTCCTCTCTTTGTGTTCATGCTAAGATTAATAATTTAGGTTTTATTGAAACGCCATACAAGAAAGTTGTTGACGGTGTGGTTGCAGTAGACGAACCTGTTATTTATCTTTCTGCGGAAGATGAAGATGGTAAAACCATCGCACAGGCTAATGCAGCTTATGATGATCAGGGTAACTTTACCACGCAACGTGTTAAAGCGCGTTACGAAGGTGACTTCCCGGTTATTGAGCCTGAGAAATTAGACTTGATGGATGTTGCACCGAACCAGATTACTTCGATTGCAGCTTCATTAATTCCTTTCTTAGAGCATGATGATGCTAACCGTGCCTTGATGGGTTCAAACATGCAACGCCAGGCTGTTCCGTTATTACGTCCTGAAGCACCAATTGTTGGTACAGGACTGGAAGGTCGTGTTGCACGTGACTCCAGAACGCTGATTAATGCGGAAGGTAATGGTGTTGTAGAATATGTTGATGCTAATGAAATCACCATTAAATATGAAAGAAATGATGCAGATCGTTTAGTTTCATTTGAAGGTGACAGCAAAACTTATAGATTAATAAAATTCAAAAAAACCAACCAGAATACTTGTATCAACCTTAAACCTATCGTTAAGAAAGGTGAAAAAGTTACTAAAGGACAAGTGCTTTGTGAGGGTTATGCTACTGAAAATGGTGAATTGGCATTAGGAAGAAACTTAAAGGTTGCTTTCATGCCTTGGCAGGGATATAACTTTGAGGATGCGATCGTAATTAACGAACGTATTGTTAGAGATGATATCTTTACTTCTTTACACATTGAAGAATTTGAATTGGAAGTGCGTGATACGAAACGTGGTGAGGAAGAGTTAACCTCTGATATCCCTAACGTTTCTGAAGAAGCTACTAAAGATTTAGATGATAATGGTATTATCCGTGTAGGTGCTGAAGTTAAAGAAGGTGATATTCTGATTGGTAAGATCACTCCTAAAGGAGAATCTGATCCATCACCAGAAGAGAAACTTCTTCGTGCCATCTTTGGTGATAAAGCCGGAGATGTGAAAGATGCTTCGTTGAAAACTCCACCATCTATTAAAGGGGTTGTTATTGATACTAAATTATTCTCAAGAGCTAAGAAAACTACAAAAGCAGAAGAAAAAGCTGCGATTGAGAAATTAGACAAGAGATATAATATAGCAATTGAAAACCTTAAAAATGAATTGGTAGATAAATTGTTCCAGATTGTAAATGGTAAAACTTCTCAGGGTGTTTTCAACGTTTACAAAGAACTTTTGTTCCCTAAAGGTGCAAAATTCACACAAAAAAGCTTAGTTGAATTGGAATATGCTCACATTAATCCATACAAATGGACGACTGATGAGGATAAGAATGATCAGATCAAAATGTTGTTGCACAATTATGGTATTCGTGTAAACGAAGAACTTGGTGCTTACAAACGTGATAAATTCGCAATTAGTGTGGGTGATGAGTTGCCTTCTGGAATTGTACAGATGGCAAAGGTTTATGTTGCTAAAAAACGTAAACTTAAAGTAGGGGATAAAATGGCTGGTCGTCACGGTAATAAAGGTATTGTTGCCCGTATTGTACGTGATGAAGATATGCCTTTCTTGGATGACGGAACGCCTGTTGATATTGTGTTGAACCCTCTTGGTGTACCTTCACGTATGAACCTTGGTCAGATCTATGAAACTGTATTAGCATGGGCTGGACAGGAATTGGGTGTTAAATTTGCAACTCCGATTTTTGATGGCGCCAAGCATGATGAAGTGGAAGAATGGATCGCTAAAGCTGGCCTGCCTGCTTCAGGAAGAACCTATTTGAAAAATGGTTTAACTGGTGAGAGATTTGATCAGCCGACTACTGTTGGTATTATCTACATGTTGAAATTAGGCCACATGGTTGATGATAAGATGCATGCCCGTTCAATCGGACCATACTCTTTAATTACACAACAACCATTAGGTGGTAAGGCTCAGTTCGGTGGTCAGCGTTTTGGTGAGATGGAGGTTTGGGCATTGGAGGCATTTGGTGCTGCCAATATCCTTCAGGAAATCTTAACTGTTAAATCCGATGATGTTATCGGAAGAGCGAAAACTTATGAAGCTATTGTAAAAGGTGAAAACCTTCCTTCACCTGGCGTACCGGAGTCATTTAATGTACTGGTACATGAGCTGCGCGGATTAGGTTTAGATATTACGTTAGACTAATTGTTTTAGGTTATAAAGATGCGTCATGGTTTACATGACGCATCTTTTCGACTTAAGACTTACAAATAAAAAGATATGTCTTACAAAAAGGATAATAAATTAAAAAGCAACTTCACTTCGATTACCATTAGTTTGGCATCGCCAGAGGCAATTCTGGAACGCTCTAGTGGAGAAGTGTTGAAACCTGAAACCATCAATTACCGTACATACAAACCTGAACGCGATGGTTTGTTTTGTGAACGGATATTTGGCCCGGTTAAAGATTACGAATGTCATTGCGGTAAATATAAACGTATCCGTTATAAAGGTATTGTTTGTGACCGTTGTGGTGTTGAAGTTACAGAAAAAAAAGTACGTAGAGAGCGTATGGGGCACATCAATTTGGTGGTTCCTGTTGCGCATATCTGGTACTTCCGCTCCCTGCCAAATAAAATCGGTTACTTATTAGGTTTACCTACAAAAAGACTGGATCTGATTATTTACTACGAACGTTATGTAGTTATTCAGGCCGGTACGATGGGTGAAGAAGGTATCCAGTATATGGATTTCTTAACAGAAGAGGAATATCTTGATATTCTTGATAAATTACCTAAAGAGAACCAATACCTTGATGATAAAGATCCTAATAAATTCATCGCCAAAATGGGTGCTGAAGCTTTAGAAGATCTATTAAAACGTATTGATTTAGATACTTTATCTTACAACTTACGTCACCAGGCAGCAAACGAAACCTCTCAACAACGTAAAAACGAAGCTTTAAAACGCCTGCAGGTGGTTGAGGCTTTCCGTGGTTCAAGAACTCGTATCGAGAATAACCCTGAGTGGATGATCATTAAGATTGTTCCTGTTATTCCACCTGAATTGCGTCCGTTGGTTCCTTTAGAGGGTGGTCGTTTTGCTACTTCAGATTTAAATGATCTTTACCGTCGTGTAATTATCCGTAACAACCGTTTGAAGCGTTTGATCGAGATCAAAGCACCGGAAGTAATTTTGCGTAACGAGAAAAGGATGTTACAGGAAGCGGTAGATTCGCTATTTGATAACTCCCGTAAAGTTAACGCTGTTAAAACTGAAGGTAACCGTGCCCTTAAATCTCTTTCAGATATCCTGAAAGGTAAACAAGGTCGTTTCCGTCAGAACTTATTAGGTAAACGTGTGGATTATTCTGCTCGTTCGGTAATTGTTGTAGGTCCTAGCCTTAAATTACATGAATGTGGTTTACCAAAGGATATGGCTGCAGAATTGTTTAAACCGTTCATCATTCGTAAGATGATTGAAAGGGGTATCGTAAAAACTGTGAAATCTGCTAAGAAAATTGTAGATAGAAAAGACCCTTTGGTTTGGGACATCCTTGAAAATGTGCTTAAAGGACACCCGGTATTACTGAATCGTGCGCCTACGTTGCACAGATTAGGTATCCAGGCTTTCCAACCTAAATTAATTGAAGGTAAAGCCATACAATTACACCCCCTTGTTTGTACTGCATTTAACGCGGATTTTGATGGTGACCAGATGGCAGTCCACTTACCTTTAGGTAATGCTGCAATTTTGGAAGCCCAGATTCTGATGTTAGCTGCGCACAATATTCTTAACCCGGCGAATGGTACACCTATTACAGTACCTTCACAGGATATGGTTTTGGGTCTTTATTATATTACTAAAGGCCGTAGAACTGATGAGAGCAGAATTGTAAAAGGACAGGATTTTATTTTCTATTCGCCTGAAGAGGTAATCATTGCTTACAATGAGAAAAGTATAGATCTTCACGCATTTATCAAAGTTAGGGTAAATGTAAAAGAAGAAGATGGAAATATTGTTAGTAAAATAGTTGATACGACTGTTGGACGTGTACTCTTTAATCAAATGGTACCTGAAGAAGTTGGTTTTATCAACGAACTGCTGACTAAAAAATCTCTTAGAGATATTATTGGTCATGTTGTTAAAGTTACCGGAATGGCACGTGCAGCCCGTTTCCTTGATGATATCAAAGAACTAGGTTTCCAAACGGCCTTTAAAGGTGGTTTATCTTTCAACTTGCAGGATGTTAATATTCCAGTTGAAAAACAAGCGCTATTGGAACAAGCAACTAATGAAGTTGAAGAAGTAAGGAATAACTATAACATGGGATTCATTACTAACAATGAGCGTTACAATCAGATCATTGATATTTGGACTCGTATCAATAACCGTCTTACTTCTTATGTAATGACACAGTTATCGAGCGATAACCAGGGTTTCAACTCAGTATACATGATGCTTGATTCTGGAGCACGTGGTTCTAAAGAGCAGATTCGTCAGCTTTGCGGTATGCGTGGTTTGATGGCGAAGCCTCAAAAATCTGGTTCCGGTGGTGAGATTATCGAAAACCCGATTCTTTCAAACTTTAAAGAAGGTTTATCGGTATTAGAGTACTTTATCTCTACTCACGGTGCTCGTAAAGGTTTGGCGGATACAGCGTTAAAAACTGCTGATGCGGGTTACCTGACTCGTCGTTTACATGACGTTGCACAGGATATGATTGTTAACTCGCCTGATTGTGGAACTTTAAGAGGTATGTACACTACTGCCCTTAAAGATAACGAAGACATTGTTGAACCATTATATGACAGAATTTTAGGTCGTATTTCTCTTCATGATGTGTATAACCCACTTGATGGTAAATTATTGGTCGGTGCCGGTGATGATATTGATGAAGAGGTTGCTAAAGCAATTGAACAATCTCCAATTGAAGGTGTTGAAATCCGTTCCGTATTAACCTGCGAAAATAAGAGGGGTGTTTGTGCCCTTTGTTACGGAAGAAACTTAGCTTCTGGTAAACGTGTTCAGAAAGGTGAGGCTGTTGGTGTTATCGCTGCACAGTCAATCGGAGAGCCGGGTACACAGTTAACGTTACGTACTTTCCACGTGGGTGGTACCGCTTCGAACATTGCTGCTGAATCTCAGATTCTGGCGAAGTTTGATGGTGTCATTGAATTTGAAAATATCCGTACTGTAGAAAATGTCAATGATGAAGTTGCTAATCAGATTGTTTTAGGACGTTCAGGTGAATTCAAAATTGTTGAGCCTAATACGGGTAAAATCATCATGACCAACAACATCCCTTACGGATCATTCTTATATGTTGAAGATGGAGCGAAAATCTCCAAAGGAGACAGGATTTGTTCGTGGGATCCATATAACGCCGTTATTATTTCGGAGTTTGCGGGTAAAATTGAATTTGATGCTATCGTTGAAGGTGTAACTTTCCGTGAAGAGTCTGATGATCAAACTGGTCACCGTGAGAAAGTAATTATTGATACACGTGATAAAACTAAAAATCCTTCTGTTAGGGTTGTTGATAAAAAAGGTGAATTAATCAGGGCTTATAATATTCCTGTTGGTGCTCACATCGCTGTTGATGAAGGCGACGCTGTGAAAACCGGTCAGATCCTTGTTAAGATTCCTCGTACAACTGGTAAAACAAGGGATATCACCGGTGGTTTGCCTCGTGTAACTGAATTATTTGAGGCTCGTAACCCATCGAACCCTGCTGTAGTAACAGAAATTGATGGTGTTGTTGCTTTAGGTGGTGTTAAACGTGGTAACCGTGAAATCACTATTGAATCTAAAGAAGGTGAAGTTAAGAAATACCTGGTTCCATTGTCTAAACACATCCTTGTTCAGGATAATGACTTTGTAAAAGCTGGTATGCCATTATCTGATGGTTCTATCTCTCCTGCTGATATCCTTAAAATTAAAGGTCCTGCTGCAGTTCAGGAGTACCTGGTTAATGGTGTTCAGGAAGTTTACCGTCTACAAGGTGTGAAAATCAATGATAAACACTTTGAGGTGATTGTGCATCAAATGATGCAGAAAGTTCATATTGAAGATCCGGGTGATACTATTTTCTTAGAAAATAACTCTGTTGACCGTTGGGACTTTATGGTGGAGAATGATGAGATCTACGACAAAAAAGTTGTGGTTGAAGCAGGTGATTCCAATAATGTTAAACCAGGTCAGATTATTTCATTGCGTAAATTAAGGGATGAAAATTCTCAGTTAAAACGTAAAGATTTGAAACAGATTGAAGTCCGTGATGCAAGACCTGCAACAGCGAGCTCTGTTCTTCAGGGTATCACACGTGCTTCATTAGGAACCAAATCATTTATCTCTGCAGCTTCCTTCCAGGAGACTACAAAAGTGCTTAACGAAGCAGCTATTGCTGGTAAACGTGATAGCATGCTTGGATTGAAAGAAAACGTAATCGTTGGTCACCTGATTCCTTCAGGTACTGGTGTACGTGGCTATGAGAAGATAATTGTTGGTTCTCAGGAAGAATACGATAAATTACTTGCTTCTAAACAAGAAGAAGAAGTAGAAGCTTAGTTTTATAATAAGATTTAGTAAGTCCCTCAGCGTTCAGCTGAGGGACTTTTTTTATGGCATTATTTTGGGGGGTAAATAAATTAATAAACTTTGAATTAAAAGGTTAGTTTTGTTATTATGGAAGAAAAAAACAACGAGAATCAAATGCAAATTGAGCTATCGGAGGAGATTGCAGAAGGTATATTTTCAAATTTAGCGATCATCACTCATTCTAATACGGAATTTGTAATTGACTATATCAGGGTAATGCCGGGTGTGCCCAAAGCGAAGGTAAAATCCAGGATCATATTAACTCCTGAGCATGCTAAACGCGTAGCCATTGCATTATTGGATAATATTGAAAAATATGAAGCTATTAATGGACGTATTAAAATACAAGAGGATGCCCCTGATATTCCGATGCAGTTTGGTGGCCCAACCGCTCAGGCTTAAATTTGAGCCTGGATGTATGCGAGGATTGCAGGATAATCCTCGGGCCCGAACCACATGGTTTCAGGATCTTTACGGAACCAGGTTAACTGCCTTTTGGCAAAACGACGGGTATTTTGTTTGATGGCGCTAACGGCCTCCTCCAGGGAAACTTTTCCCTCCAGGTAATTAAAGAGCTCCGTATAGCCTACCGTGTTTAATGCATTCAGGTGCTTATAGGGAAGGAGTTGCCTGACTTCTTCAAGTAAGCCTGCTTCCATCATTTGATCTACCCGATGATTTATTTGCTGATATAACTGGGCACGATCGGTATTCAAACCTATTTTAACCATGTTAAATGGCCTCTCTTTTTTGCTGTTGGTTTGATAAGCTGAGAGCTTTGTACCCGTAGAAAGGAAAAATTCCAATCCTCTAATCATGCGTTGAGGATTACCCTGATCTACTTTTGCAAATAATTCAGGATCCACAATTGCAAGCTGATGTTTGATATCCTCCAAGCCCAGTGCTGCATAGCGCTGTTTGAGCTGCTCCCTGATGTTTAAGTCTGTTTCTGGAAGTTCATCCATGCCATTACAAACCGCATTGATGTATAGTCCGGATCCTCCGACCATCACCAGCTGATCATGACTTTTAAAGAGTTCCTCGGTTAGCTTTAAGGCCTCTATTTCAAAATCACCCGTACTGAAAAAGGTGTTGATGCTATGTGAATTAATAAAGTGGTGTGGGGCAGCGGCCAACTCAGCTGTTGATGGCTTGGCCGTACCAATTTCCATCTCCCGGAAGAATTGCCTGGAATCTGCAGAAATAATTTCCGTGGAAAAGTGATTAGCCAGTTTAATGGCCAATGTGGTTTTGCCAATCGCTGTTGGCCCAACGACAACAATAAGATTTTTACGCTGCCCCTTCATTAGGTATTAGTAATCATCTTCCTTGCCACCGCCGTATCCTTCGTCCTCAAAATCATCGTCGTCAGTAAATACATCTTCATCGTGATTCTCTTCCTCGTCATCAGACTGTTCCTTTTCGTTGATGCCAGTGCCACCCATAGCCTCTAGTTCTTCGGTGTCTTCAGGAACAACGTCAAGCTCATTAAGAAAGTCAAACTCGCTAACAACAGGTGCCGCAGCGGCCGCAAGCGCTTCAGGATTGTTCTTGTCAAAGATTTTAGGCGCTTCTCCGATGCTCTTCACCACGTAGGGGTACTGGATATTCGGGTCAGTTTCTAGAATGATCTTGATCAGCTCCACATGGAAGTCAAATGGCCGGTCGAAGTTGTAGATGTAATAGAATTTTTGGTGAGGGTCTTCAATCAGACTGCTCAACTTTACATTTTCCATTAAGCTTACACCTCTGTCGATTTTACGCTGGTTTGGAAGGTAGGCAATTTCTTCCCCCTTGATCCAGTGATCAGTACTTACGTAAAAAGAAGAGGACTTCTCTGGATCATATCCGGTAGAGCGATGAATTGCTTTGTGTAAATCCTCAAATCTTTGTGTAGACTTGATATCGATTTCCCTAACAACTTCATCATAATCTTCAAAACTTACTCTAAATCTATAAATTGCCATCTGAGCCTTTATTTCTTATAATAATTAACAACTAAACAACATTATGTGATATGTCACTATTGAACAGGGCTTAGCCCATATTCTTTTGCTTTCTTAAGCATAAATTGTACCGCTTCCTCGTAGGAGTTGGTGATTTCACCTTCGAGGATTGCCTCCCTGATGGCGTTCTTGAGTAAACCTACTTCTTTACCCGCAGTAAGTCCAAACATATTCATTATATCATTACCTGTAACAGGCGGCTGCCAGTTTCTCACTTTATCACGCTCTTCAACGTCTTTAAGCTTCTGCTTTACAAGTTCAAAATTATTACGGTATTTTTTTACCTTATATTCATTTTTAGTGGTGACGTCTGCATTGCATAATAGCATTAAACTTTCAATGTCATCACCGGCGTCAAATAACAATCTTCTCACTGCCGAATCTGTCACCACTTCCTGAGCCAATACAATGGGCCTCAAATGTAATTGCACTAGTTTTTGCACAAATTTCATCTTATCGTTTAAGGGTAGTTTCAGCTGTGCAAATATCTGGGGCACCATCCTTGCACCTTTATCCTCATGGCCATGAAAAGTCCAGCCATGACCTTCTTCAAAACGTTTGGTGGCAGGTTTGGCAATGTCATGCAAAATCGCTGCCCAGCGCAGCCATAAATCAGCTGTATACAAAGATATGTTATCTAAAACCTGCAGGGTATGGTAAAAATTATCTTTATGCCCTTTTCCATTAATGACTTCCACGCCGTAAAGATGAGCCATTTGTGGAAAAATAAGTTTGAGCAGGCCGGTATCAAATAAATATTTGAAACCTATGGAAGGTACAGGTGATAAGATAATTTTATTCAGCTCATCGGTGATGCGTTCTTTTGAAAGAATGCTGACACGTTCCTTTTGTTTTTTTATAGCTGCGATGGCCGCTTCATCAATGTTGAAATTAAGTTGCGTTGCAAAACGAATGGCACGCAACATTCGCAAGGGATCATCAGAGAAAGTAATCTCCGGATTTAGCGGTGTTTTGATCAATTGTTGTTCCAGATCAGCCAGCCCGTTAAAGGGATCTATCAGTGCACCATAATTTGCTTGGTTTAAGGAAATGGCCAGGGCATTAATGGTGAAATCCCTCCTGAGCTGGTCATCTTCAATGCTGCCATTTTCTACGATAGGTTTCCTGGAATCCGATCTGTAAGATTCTTTTCGGGCTCCAACAAATTCAATTTCAAGATCCTGATATTTTAACATTGCCGTGCCGAAGTTTTTAAAGACAGCTACTTTTGTTTTCAACTTCTTTCCAGCTAACTCAGCAAATTCTATTCCATTGCCCAGAACTACTATATCGATATCTTTAGAGGGGCGTTGCAGAAAAATATCACGTACATAACCGCCGATTATATATGCTTCGATATTATTTTGACTGGCAATATCAGCAAGCGCATTGAAAACCGGATGTTCTAAGTGTTTTTTCATAATTGTTATCCACCTATTGCGATCCAATTCAGGCCTTGATGGTGTATTTCTGCAAAAGTAGTAAAAGTTACCTTCTAATGAAGGAAAATTGACCACTGGGACCTAATTTCATTAGCGTAGATGACTTTTTAGGGGTGGTTAATTCCTGTTCCCAATTTACGACATAATCAACGGCATCCTTAATTTTATCATCTATCTCGTCAAAAATAGCTGGAGTAGGTTCTCCAGAAATATTTGCAGATGTGGAGGTTATCGGTTTGCGGAACTTTTGTAACAACTGTTGACAGAAGTCATGTTTTACAATTCTTACACCAACACTGCCGTCGGCATTGATTACATTTTTAGCAAGGTTCTTTGCGCCCGAAAAAATGATGGTCAAAGGGTTTTCAGCGTATTCAATCAGCTCATAAGCCACATCAGGGATTTCATTAACATAACTTTGCAGTTTTGAATCTGCATCCAGCAAGATGATGAAGCTTTTATCCGCTGTACGGCCCTTTATGGCATTTATTTTATCCACTGCAGCTTCATTTGTAGCATCACAGCCCAAGCCCCATACGGTATCAGTAGGATAAAGAATCACACCACCGTTTTTGAGTACGTTAATGGCACTATCTATTTCTGTTTTTAACATCATTCAAATTTACCATTTAATGTATTCATATAACAATCCATCATCTGTTTTGCCAGTATTTCATTATCAAACTGCTGCACAAACTGCAAACCACTTTCCTGCATTTTTTGCTGCAAATCTTTATTTGACAATAACTTGTTAACCTGCAATGACAGGGCATTGGCATCTGTTGGTGAAACATAAATGCTGTCTGGCCCCCCTGCTTCTTCCAGGCATGACCCGGTTGCTGCAACAACAGGGATTTTTGAAAATAGGGCCTCAATAACCGGAATCCCAAAACCTTCATAAAAGGAAGGGTAAATAAACACAGTTGCCATTTGATAAATCAAAGGCAAATCCTCAAAAGGGACCCCCTCGAGAAAGATGATGCGGTCTTCCAGCTTCAAACGCGCTATGGCTGCTTTCACCTTCTCCACATAAGGACGATGTTTGCCTACAATGACTAATTTATAATTGCTGTCGATGGTTTGCAAAGCTTCAATGATCAGCAGCAGGTTTTTTCTAGGCTCAATAGTGCCCACGTTTAAGATGTACTTATCTGGTAAACCGTAATATTCCTTGACCTGTTTTTTTGATTCCGGAGTATGAAGTATCTTAAAAGAGTCATCACAGCTTTGATAGATCACTTCTATTCGTTTTTCAGGTATTCCATAAAACTCCATGATGTCTTTTTTAGTCCGCTCACTGATGGCCACAATACGGTCGCTGTTTTTACAAGCGAATTCACTTTTTTTATGGTAAATGTAACGGTCTATCGGTTTGTAATACTGCGGATAGCGCAAATAAATTAAGTCGTGAATGGTGACTACCGATTTAATATTTTCTGCACGCAAGCCTACAGGAATCTCCTGACTTAAACCATGAAAAAGCTCAATCTTATCCTGCAGTAATTGTTTCCTGATGCCGAAACTCCGCCACATAAATTTCAGGGTATTTGGAGATGGCAGCCGGAGCTGAAGTTTATGGGAATCAAAAAAAGCAGTGATCTGCGGTTTCTTGCTAATTTTAGGGGTATAAACAAAGTATTGGTTCTGATGGAAAAGCCTGGCCAACTGCGCAAGCAAAGAGCGGCTATAATTACCCAATCCAGTTAGGTTATTAGCCGCTCTCTTTCCATCAAAACCAATGTTCATTATACAGCAACATTATTTTCCCTCAATGCATCATTCAGGGATGTTTTTTTATCTGTTGATTCTTTACGTTGTCCGATGATCAATGCACAAGGCACCTGAAAATCACCTGCCGGGAATTTTTTAGTGTAGCTTCCGGGGATGACTACAGAGCGTGCAGGTATAATACTTTTGTACTCAATTGGCGTGCTGCCGGTAACATCAAAAATTTTAGTAGAAGCAGTTAATACAACATTAGCACCTAAAACCGCTTCGCGTTCCACACGCACACCTTCAACTACAATTGCCCTTGACCCAATAAAACAATTATCTTCAATAATTACAGGGGAAGCCTGAATAGGTTCTAGTACTCCACCAATACCAACACCACCACTTAAATGCACATTTTTTCCAATTTGCGCACAGGAGCCCACAGTAGCCCAGGTGTCTACCATGGTACCTTCATCAACATAAGCACCAATATTTACATATGACGGCATTAAAATAACCCCCCTGGCTAAAAATGAACCATACCTTGCAACAGCATTAGGTACAACACGTACACCCTTCTCTTTGTAATCGGTTTTTAACTTCATTTTATCATGGTAAACGAAGGGACCAACCTCAATTTCCTTCATTTGCCTGATCGGAAAATAGAGGATCACCGCTTTTTTAACCCATTCATTAATAGCCCAGGTATTTAAAATCGGTTCTGCAACACGGATCTCTCCTTTATCTAGCTGCATAATTACCGTTTCAATGGCTTCATAATATTGTGAGTATTCCAACAAACTTCTGTCTTCCCAAGCGGCTTCAACCAACTTTTTCAATTCTGCTATCATGATTATTCTAATTTTTGACAAAATAAACGAAATTTATGTATTGAGCGATGTTTTCTTCCGTATTTTTGATTTTTTATGGCAGAACAGGAAAAATTAAGGATAGATAAATATTTGTGGGCTATTCGGCTTTTTAAAACCAGAACGCTGGCTACTGAAGCCTGCAAGGCTGGTCGTGTTAAATTTAATGGCCAGAATATAAAAGCTTCCGCAATTGTGAAGCCTGGTGATGTTTACCAGGTGTCGAAGGGTATTGAAAAAAAGGTAATAGAGGTAGTTGAGCTTTTATACAATAGGGTGGAGTCGAAAATCGCAGTCACCAAATATAAGGACATCACCCCCCTGGAAGAAACCCATGCTTTTAAATCAGTGTTCCATGCGCCGGTACTTACCAGAGACCGGGGGGCAGGTCGACCAACGAAACGTGACAGGCGGGAGATTGATGATTTAACAGATAATTTTTTTGAAACGTAACCTTAGCGCTGAAAGAACAGTTAGCAGTTTGATTTCATTGCAGTTTGCGACCACAATTTGAAAGCCTGCTGAGCTTCATCCCTCATCAGCTGAATTACAGGGAGGCTACGGGCCGCTTTAGGCTTCTCTAGCTCCTCATAAATGAACTGGTCGTCGAAACCTATGGCGCTGGCATCTGTCTTAGTATTGGCGTAGTAAATGGTGGTAATTCGCGACCAGTAAATTGCGCTCAGGCACATGGGGCAAGGTTCACAACTTGTATAAATTACACAGCCCGTTAAATCAGGTGTGTTCAATTTAGCACAGGCAAATCTGATGGCACAAACTTCAGCATGCGCCGTAGGGTCATTTGTTGTCAGCACCATATTGGCACTTTGAGCAATTATTTCGTTGTTTTTAACCACCACTGCCCCAAAGGGGCCACCTAAGCTTTCCAGGACATTTTTTTTTGATAATTCAATAGCGATACGCATGAATTTCTCGTGTAAAGCGCTTTTGTTTTCCATATGCATGCTGAATGAAGGGCAAAAAAAAAATGCCCCGATATACGGAGCATTAAGATAGCATAAATTTAAGTTTTTTACTTATTTCTTTTCTGGTTTATAATCCTGGTTTAAGCCAGTAATAACTTCGCTGGTAATATCTAATGATTCATCAGCAAATAATATGGCGCTATTGCCTTTTGAATAGGTAAGTACCATTTTAAATCCTTTTTTCTTGGCATATGCTTTTAAGTAATCAGCAACTTTGTCATAAAGTTTCTCCTGCTCCGTAGCCTGATCACGTTGTAAAGCTGAACCAGCATTTTGTTGGTAAGCTTGCAATTCCTGCTGCTTACGTGCTAACCTTTGTTCTGTAGTGGCTCTCTGGTCAGCAGACATGGTGTTTTGCTGTTGCTGATATTCAGTTACCTCTCTTTGGAATGCTTGTGTTTTAGAACCCATATCCGCCTGTGCAGATTTCGCTTTGGCATCCATTTTAGCTTGAAGGTCTTTGAAATACTGGTATTTAGTTAGTAAAGAGTCAGAATTTACATACACAATCTGTTCTTTAGCGGATACGGCAGCTGTTTCAGTTTTTGTTGTGGTGGTTGTTGCTTTATCGTTATTCTGGCAGGATGCCATAACAGATACTATAGCAACTGCAGTAGCGATACCGCTTAATTTAAGTGACGTGATTTTCATTATTTTTGAATTTGTTTTTTAATGGTGATGAAGCTATCATAAGCTTTTTCATGGTTGCTTGTAAGCTGTAAGCTTATGACGGTTTCATTATTTTTGAATTTGTTTTTTATAGTGACCAAGCTAACATTAGCTATTATTATTTAATTTTCTTTTTAGCCCGCTGGTATTATAGCTGAATAAGGAGTTCTAACATGGTAAATTTTAGCAAATATAAAATTTCAAATTTAGTATCCTAAAAAAGAGTGATTTTTACATGGCTTTATGCTGTATTTAAGTCAAATAGTTATCCACACGTGCCGTTTTTTGCGCTTAAATGGTTATTTTTGTGTTTAATTTTTTAAGAACATATATGAGCGAAGAACACGATTTAAAGTCAAATTATTCGGCAGATAATATACAGGTGTTAGAAGGATTAGAAGCGGTGCGGAAGCGCCCTTCAATGTATATAGGAGATACAGGAGCCAGAGGGTTACACCACTTGGTTTATGAGGTAGTCGATAACTCGATCGATGAGGCATTAGCTGGACACGCAGATACAATTCAGGTTTATATTTTAAAAGACAACTCCATCCGCGTGGAGGATAATGGTCGTGGTATTCCAACAGGAATCAATACTAAAGAACAAAAATCAGCACTGGAAATTGTAATGACTGTTTTACATGCCGGTGGTAAATTTGACAAGGATACTTACAAGGTTTCCGGTGGTTTACACGGGGTGGGGGTGAGTTGTGTTAACGCACTTTCTACACACCTTAAGGCTGAAGTTCACCGTGACGGTAAAATCTGGGTGCAGGAATATAATATCGGGAAGCCTTTATATGAAGTAAAATGTATAGGCGACACCGACAAAAGGGGTACCATAGTTACCTTTACTCCCGATGATACCATCTTTACACAAACAACTGAATACCGTTATGATACTTTAGCCGCAAGGTTAAGAGAGCTTGCTTACCTGAATAAAGGGATCAAGCTTACCTTGAGCGACGAGCGTGATGAAGATGATAACGGAGACTATAAAACAGAACTTTTCTATTCTGAAGGTGGTTTAAAAGAATTCGTTCAGTTTCTGGATGGTAACCGCCCTTCGTTAATCGAGGAGCCTATCTATGTGGAAGGAATTAAAAATGGCATTCCTGTAGAACTGGCCTTGCAATACAACGACAGTTATTCGGAAAATGTGCATTCCTATGTGAATAACATTAATACTTATGAAGGTGGTACTCACATTGCTGGTTTCAGAAGGGGTTTAACCCGGACTTTAAAGGCTTATGCTGATAAATCTGGTTTGTTAAAAAACTTGAAGATAGAAATTACCGGTGATGATTTCCGTGAAGGCCTTACCGCTGTGATTTCCGTTAAAGTACAGGAACCACAATTTGAAGGTCAGACTAAAACTAAATTAGGTAACTCTGAAGTGATGGGGGCAGTTGATATTGCCGTTGGCGAGGCTTTGAACAATTACCTCGAAGAAAATCCGAGAGAAGCCAAGATCATCATCAATAAAGTTGTTCTTGCTGCCACCGCTCGTGCCGCTGCCCGTAAGGCAAGGGAAATGGTCCAACGCAAAAGCGTTATGGGCGGTTCAGGACTTCCGGGAAAACTTGCGGATTGTTCTGATACTGATCCTGAGAAATGTGAAATTTACCTTGTCGAGGGAGATTCGGCGGGTGGAACGGCAAAACAAGGCCGTGATCGTAATTTTCAGGCTATCCTTCCTTTAAAAGGTAAGATCCTGAACGTGGAAAAAGCCATGGAACATAAGATCTACGAAAATGACGAGATCAAGAATATGTTTACTGCACTTGGTGTGAGTATTGGTACTCCAGAAGATGATAAAGCCTTAAACATTACCAAACTCCGTTACCATAAAATCGTGATCATGACGGATGCGGATATTGATGGTTCACACATTACCACGTTAATCTTAACTTTCTTTTTCCGTTACATGAAAGCTTTAATTGAAGCAGGTTATGTTTACATCGCTGCGCCGCCTTTATACCTCGTTAAAAAAGGTAAAGAGCAGGAGTATTGCTGGAATGACCAGCAACGCGATCAGGCAGTTCAACGATTAAAAGGTGCCGGTAAAGAAGAGAGTGTTCACATTCAACGTTACAAAGGTCTGGGTGAGATGAACGCTGAGCAATTATGGGATACTACCTTAAATCCGGCAAACCGTACTTTATTACAGGCAACTATTGATAATGCGGCGGAATGCGATCACACTTTCTCCATGTTAATGGGTGATGAGGTGGCTCCAAGACGTGAATTCATTGAAAGAAATGCTAAATATGCTAAGATTGATGCTTAATCAAAATTCCTGAGTTATTTTCTCTTAACAAAAAAGCCGGATCATTGACAAAATGATCCGGCTTTTTTATGGTTATTGATTTAGCTCATCTTCAAGGTTTAAGCAGCAACATAAAATGCCGTTATAACCGGTAAGGAAACAACCAGGTTGATTCCTATTTATAAAGCTTCAGCGTAAGTGTTTTATAATTGATCACCGCATGGTATTGTAAGAGGATATCCCCGCCTAGAATCGCAGCAATTACCG
Source organism: Pedobacter immunditicola (assembly GCF_037482985.1). Lineage (NCBI taxonomy): Bacteria > Pseudomonadati > Bacteroidota > Sphingobacteriia > Sphingobacteriales > Sphingobacteriaceae > Pedobacter > Pedobacter immunditicola. Next base: position 283,379 of record NZ_JBBHKC010000005.1, read on the forward strand.
GATGCCCTAAATGTTCATAGGTTTGGTTAACACTTTGAAGGTCCAGCCCTACGGCAGTATATTCCCTGATGATCAGCTTTCCTAACTTCAGTAATGGGAAAGTAGCCAGCACTGTTTTAGAAGTGCTGAATAAAGTTGTTGCCTGGTGTTCTTCTTCATGCGGATCTTCATGAATGACCAACTCCGTAAGGTGTTTATCCAGAATAGCATTGTCAAATACTGTTCTCGAGGCCCCGGTATCCACAACAGCAAGATGAGTTTCTCCAAAAACAACAATTTCCACCAAAAGGTGGAAACCGTCGTCCTGTAAATTGATGAGCCTTAATGGAACAGTAATCGTTCTCATGTTTTAGATTAGTTTCATCTCGCTCAATACGTTATTCATATTTCTAACCGCTTCAGCACTTTTGTTAAATGCGGCTTCTTCGGTATCACTTAATTCATAATCAATTATAGATTCCCATCCATTTTTGCCCACAATAACGGGTACGCCCAAACAAATGTCCGTTTGTCCGTATTCACCTTCCAGCGCAACGCAGCAAGTGAATAATTTCTTTTCATCGCGGACTATGCTTTCCACTAAAGCAGCACCTGCAGCACCTGGAGCATACCAGGCAGAAGTTCCAATCAAGCCGGTCAGTGTGGCACCGCCCACCATGGTGTCGGCAGCAACTTTATTTAAGGTAGCTTCATCCAAAAGGGAAGTTACCGGCAAACTTTGGTAAGTAGCATAACGCGTTAACGGGATCATGGTGGTATCGCCATGGCCGCCGATCACAAAACCCTGCAGGTCGCTGGCGCTACAATTTAAAGCAACACTTAAGTAATACTTGAAACGTGCACTGTCCAGCGTACCACCCATGCCGATAATCCTGTTTTTAGGTATACCCAGCGATTTCAGTGCAAGGTAAGTCATGGTATCCATAGGGTTGCTGATCACGATGATAATAGCCTCCGGAGAGTACTTCAAAATATTCTCGGCCACACCTTTAACAATCCCCGCATTAATCCCGATAAGTTCTTCCCTTGTCATTCCCGGTTTACGAGGCAAACCTGATGTAATAACTGCAACTGCTGATCCTGCAGTTTTGCTGTAGTCATTGGTTACGCCGGTAATCTTTGTATCAAAGCCCAGAAGTGCGGCTGTTTGCATCATGTCTATCGCTTTACCTTCAGCAAAGCCTTCTTTGATGTCTAATAATACAAGTTCCTGTGCTAATTCTTTTCTGGCAATATTATCAGCGCAAGTTGCGCCAACAGCTCCAGCTCCTACAACAGTTATTTTCATGGGTATGTTTATTTTAAACGTTAAGGAAGCTATCATCAGCTATCATCATTGTTCCTGGTTGTAAGCCGATGATAATTTCAAAATCAGTTAATTTATTGAATGCTTTCAATATTTGAACAAGGTATAAAATTCGGCCTTTATAAAAAATGCTTTTTAAAACTTTATGTTTGCTCACGGGTTTTATGATAAAGAATTTACATTTGCTTCATAGTAAATTAACAAAACCGATCATGGATAATATGCCTGTAGAAAAAGTAGATGTGCTATCCTTTGCAGGAAAGTGGTATTCCCTGTTTTCCATACCCACTTTTATGGATACGCACTGGAGGCAAACTACAATGACTTACGTCATACATCCTGACGGCTACTATGCCGTATTTACTACTTACAAAGTTGTTGGTGAAGACAAACAAAAATACATGCGCTCAAAACTGTTCACCGTGCGGGGCACAGGTAATGCGGAGTATAAAGCACAGTATATATGGCCTTTCAAAGTAGATTATTGGATCATCGAACTCCCTGAAGATTACTCCTATGTGGTAGTGGGCCACCCTGAACATAAATCCCTTTTTATTATGGCAAGAAAACCAGCCTTACCTAAAGATTTGCTCGATGAGATTATTAGTCGTTGTAAAGCAAAAGGTTATGATACCGCAAGGTTGGTTTCCCAGGAACATAAGCCTCAGCATAAAGACAAAACCCCTGTTCATTAAAAAATACTCCTCTCTTGGGTGCTAAAAATTCTGTAATTTTACGCCTGATATGTATTTGATTTTTGACACCGAGACTACTGGTTTACCAGGCAATTATAATGCGCCCATTACTGATACCGCTAACTGGCCGCGATGTATTCAAATTGCATGGCAACTCCATGATGAGTATGGCAGGCTGATAGAAAATCAGGATTATCTCATACGCCCGGATGGTTTCAACATCCCATATGATGCTGAACGTATTCATGGGATATCTACGGAGCTGGCACAGGAGCAGGGCATCGCATTGGAAGAGGTCCTGGCTAAATTCAATATTGCTTTAGCTAAAGCGGAGTTTGTAGTGGGCCAGAACCTTGGTTTCGACCTCAATATTATGGGCTGTGAGTTCTATCGCCTCGGCGTTGAAAACAAACTTGCCGAAATCCCTGTGTTAGATACCTGTACAGAAATTACTGCAGAATTGCTGAAACTGCCAGGGGGCCGTGGCGGAAGATTCAAACTTCCTACTCTTACCGAACTGCACCAATATTTATTTGGTGAGCCTTTTAACGAGGCCCACAATGCTACGGCCGATGTGGAGGCCACTACCAGGTGTTTCCTGCAGCTGTTAAAAATCGACGGTTATAAGCCTGAACAATTACGCAGGGGCCCTGAGTACATCAAAGCCTTTAAAGAATTTAATCCCGGTCTGTTTCAAAAAACAGGACTGAAGCACATTAACCTGAAGCAAGCTTCTGAGGTCATCAGAGCAAGACTTAAAAAAGCTGAAGGTGGTGAAATATCTAAACAAACACTCAAAGAAAATACACTGGAGCTGGCGGATGCCACATTTGTGCACCTGCATAACCATACCCAGTTTTCAGTATTGCAATCGACTATCAATATCCCTGCGCTGATTAAAGCTGCAGCTGCAGATAAAATGCCTGCAGTGGCCATGACTGACCACGCCAATATGATGGGTGCCTTTCATTTCGTAAGCCAGATTCTTAACCATAACAAAGCGGTCGAAGCGAAAAATAAAGCAGCCATAGAACAGGGAGAAACACCCACAGAAGTAATTATTAAACCTATTGTGGGTTGTGAGTTTTTCGTGTGTGAAAACCACCTTGATAAAAGCCGCAAAGACAATGGCTTCCAGATGGTGCTCCTTGCTAAAACTAAGGTCGGTTACCATAACCTGGCGAAGATGTCCTCCATTGCTTACACAAAAGGATTTTATTATGTGCCCCGCATTGACAGGAATGTCATTGAGCAATACAAGGAGGATATCCTTGTCCTTTCTGGCAACTTGTATGGGGAGATTTCCAGTAAGCTGTTAAACGTTGGTGAAAACCAGGCTGAAGAAGCTTTGATTTGGTGGAAAGAGAAGTTCGGTGCTGATTTTTATGTGGAGGTGATGCGTCACAACCAGGAGGATGAAAATATTGTTAACAAAACTTTAGTTGCCCTCGCCAGAAAACATGAGGTAAAAATTGTCGCTACCAATAATACCTATTACATTAATAAAAAGGACGCCAACGCACATGATATTTTATTATGTGTAAAAGACGGAGAGAAACAGGCGACACCAATTGGTCGTGGCCGCGGTTTCCGCTACGGACTTCCTAACCAGGAATATTATTTCAAATCTGGTAAAGAGATGAAAACGCTCTTTGCCGATTTGCCCGAAGCGATCCTCAATATTCAGGAAATAGTCGATAAAATAGAGATCTATAAATTAGCCAGAGAAGTTTTATTACCTAAGTTCGGTATCCCTGAAGAATTCCTGGTGCCTGAAGATGAAACGGACGGTGGCAAAAGGGGTGAAAATAAATACCTGCGTCACCTTGCTTATGTGGGTGCCCGTAAGCGTTACGGTGAGATTACCCCGGAAATTGCGGAGCGACTGGATTTTGAGTTGCAAACCATTGAAAAAACCGGTTACCCGGGTTACTTCCTGATTGTGCAGGATTTCATTGCGGAAGCGCGTAGACTTGATGTATCCGTTGGTCCGGGCAGGGGATCTGCCGCTGGTTCGGCGGTAGCTTATTGCCTGTGGATTACCAATATCGACCCCATTAAGTACGATTTGCTTTTTGAGCGTTTCTTAAATCCTGACCGGGTATCCATGCCCGATATCGATATTGACTTTGATGATGAAGGTCGGGGCAGGGTAATGGATTACGTAATCAAGAAATATGGTTCCAACCAGGTGGCTCAAATCATCACCTATGGTACCATGGCCGCCAAATCATCTATCAAAGATACCGCCAGGGTGTTGGATTTGCCGCTATTTGATGCCAACAGGATTGCCAAGCTCATTCCTAATATGAAGCTTGCCAAGATCTTCAACCTGGATGAGAAAACATTAAAGGAGTCCCTGCGGCCTGATGAATATGAACGTGTTGTAGAGCTCAAGTCTATTGCGAATGCCAAAGACCTTAGTGCGGAGACGATTTCGCAGGCGCAGATATTAGAAGGTTCTTTAAGAAATACTGGTATCCATGCCTGTGGGGTTATTATCACCCCTGATGACATCACCAATTTTGTGCCTGTGGCGACCGCGAAAGATTCAGACCTGTATGTTACGCAGTTCGACAACTCGGTGGTGGAAAGTGCCGGCTTACTGAAAATGGATTTTCTGGGTTTAAAGACCCTTACCCTGATCAAGGATACGGTGAAGCTGGTGAAGCTACGAAGTGGTATTGAGCTCGATCCTGATGAATTCCCTATCGATGACCAGAAGACTTACGAGCTGTTCCAGCGTGGTGAAACGATAGGTATCTTCCAATACGAGTCTAACGGGATGCAGAAGTACATGAAGGAATTAAAACCTACAGTTTTTGCAGATTTAATTGCCATGAATGCCCTGTACCGCCCGGGACCGCTGGAATATATTCCAAGTTTCGTACGTAGAAAGAACGGTGAAGAGGAGATCAAATATGACCTTGATGCTTGTGAAGAATATTTAAAAGAAACCTACGGTATTACCGTATACCAGGAGCAGGTGATGCTGCTTTCGCAGAAACTTGCTGGGTTTACCAAAGGTGAGGCCGACGTGCTGCGTAAGGCCATGGGTAAGAAGCAAAAAGAGGTCCTCGATAAGATGAAGCCGAAATTTGTAGCACAGGCTGCCGAGAAAGGCCATTCGCCACAGGTGCTGGAAAAAATATGGAAAGACTGGGAAGCCTTTGCATCCTATGCTTTCAACAAATCCCACTCTACCTGCTATGCCTGGATTGCTTACCAGACAGCTTATTTAAAAGCGCATTATCCTGCAGAGTATATGGCGGCTGTACTTACCAATAACATGAACGACATTAAGCAAGTGGCCTTCTTTATGGAAGAGTGCCGCCAGATGGATGTTCAGGTGCTTGGTCCTGATGTTAATGAATCGGACATTAAATTCTCTGTCAACGATCGGGGCGAAGTTCGTTTCGGCTTATCGGGTGTGAAAGGTGTAGGAGAAAAGGCCGTGGAGAGTATCATCGAGGAACGAAATGCCAAAGGGTTCTTTACCAGTGTATACGACTTTGCAAAGCGGTCAAATACGAGGACCGTTAATAAAAAAGCTTATGAAAGTTTTGTCCACAGTGGTGCCTTCGATAGTTTCGGTTTCCACAGAGCACAGTATTTCTTCGTCGGCATTAATGATAAATTGAATGGTATTGAAAAGTTGATTAAATATGCCAATGACTTCCAGAACAATGAATCTTCGGCACAATCTTCTTTATTCGGCGGCTCCATTGCTGACCTAATTTTAGAACCTTCTTTACCTGCCGCTCCAGAATGGAGTATTATCGACAGGCTTAAATATGAAAAAGATGCTATCGGGATATTTTTAAGTGGTCACCCGCTGGATAATTATAAATTCGAACTTAAAAACTTCTGTCTGCAAACGGTTAAACACCTCAGTGTGATCAATAAGATCAGAACCGGCGACACCAATGAGGAGGTGCTGGCAGAATTTGAGACCTTAAAAAACAAGGAACTGGTTATTGGTGGTCTGGTGGTGCTTGCTGAGCAGCGCATGACCAGGACTGGTAAACCTTTTGGTACCATCGTTTTTGAAGATTACGATGATAGCTGTGAGCTGGCATTGTTTGGCGAGGATTTCATTAAGTTTAAACAGTTCCTTACCGATGGTTATTTTCTGCAGATCAGGGGCAGGGTAGGAGAGCGCTTCCGCAAAGAAGGTGACTGGGAATTTAAAATTACCTCTATTGCGCTATTATCTGATTTAAGGGATAAGTTGGCGAAATGTATTACTATTCAAATTCCGATAGAACAAATCAATGAAGAATTTATTAGGGAAGTGAATGCTATTATTGAGGATAACAAAGTAAATACAGAGCAACAAAACTGTAAATTGGATTTTGAAGTGTATGATCGTGAGCAGAATATACGATTGACAATGCCTTCAAAGTCAATAAAAATTAACCCCGATAATCATTTTATGAGTCAATTGGAAAGTCTGCAGGTGGGGAATTATAAGTTGAACTAGTGTCATTTTGGCATTGATTTGTTGGTGGCATTAGTATTGCTCCTATCTTTGTATCAGAGAGCACCGCAGTCAGTTGATAAAAAATATTTGCGAATAGGTGCTGAACCTGTTAATTTTAGAATCTAATATATAAAAATAGAAATTATGGCTATAGAAATCACGGATGCAAACTTTGAAGAGCTTGTTTTAAAATCAGATAAACCCGTATTAGTTGACTTTTGGGCAGAGTGGTGTGGCCCTTGTCGCATGGTTGGTCCAGTTGTAGATGAAATTTCCAAAGAATACGAAGGAAAAGCTATTGTTGGAAAAGTAAACGTAGATAACAATCCACAAATCTCTACGCAGTTTGGAATTCGTAATATTCCTGCTTTATTATACTTCAAAGGTGGTGAGGTAGTAGATAAGCAAGTTGGTGCTGTGCCAAAATCAGTATTGGCTCAAAAGCTAGACAAGCAATTATAATATCAGTCTATAAATCAAAAAAGGCAGCTGTTTTACAGCTGCCTTTTTCATATCCGGTTAATTTGACCTTCTCCCATCTTTATACCTGTGAAGAAGTTCCTTTTTAAATGTTTCCTGCGCCCTATAATATTTTCCTACCGTTTTAATAGGCAGCTTAGACTTCAGCTGGTTATAATATTTCTTTTCAATATCCAATGCTTTCTGTTTGATGGTAAGCTCATTGGCAATCAGGCTTTGCACCTCATTATCACTTAAATTCTCGATCTCTTCAATTTTTCTGTAACTGATCACCTTTTGGCTACGTTCCTTTCTCAGGTTGATTTGCTCTTGCTGCCAGTTTTTATAGATCGGCCAGAATACTTTAGCCTCTTCAGGAGAAAGTTCCATTTTCTGTGTCAGGTAAGCAATTTTGTAAGATTCTATTTCATTTCTTCTGTCATTAGGCTTTTGCGCAGATGCATAATGGCCAACACAAATAAATAGAACGAATAGTATTAATTGTTTCATCTTAAGGATTTTATTTAACGTTTATGGAGCTCACAAGCTTGATCAGAAGTTGGCAGCAATTTCATTTGAAGAATAATTGCTTAATATATAGGTTTCAAGTTCTTGTTCTGATGCTGAGGTATTGGTTTGCCTGAGCTGCTGATCCCCTACTTCATCCAGGATCAGTTGTTCATCAATATCCAAAAGGAATTGTTCAGAAGCCATTTCTGCGGACATCACCGGTGTTTCTGCCGGTCTGTTATTCAGGTACAGCCCAAATGCTGTAATGAGAATGAAACAGGCTGCAGTCGCATACTTCAACAAGTCATTGTTCCATAAACGAACAACTTTAGCGGCTTTTTTATCTTCTTCTGGTATTAATCTGGCCTCAATCCTGCTGCTGAGTTGTTCAAAATATAAATCCGGCACAATAAAACCTCTGCCATCAGTAAGTGCTTTTAATCTCTCTTCTGCAATACGGGTTTGAATATCCCTGTTCAGTTGTTCAAAATAATTTTCCGGTACAGTAAAGTGGTTATCCATAACATATGTATTGATGCATTAAATAGCAAAAGGTTTAAAAGGTAATGTCTTCATTTAGCATAAATGTTTCGATTTTTTTCACAGCAATGTGATAAGATGCTTTTAAGGCACCTACGCTGGTTCCAACAATGGCAGAAATTTCTTCGTATTTCAAATCATCGTAGAACTTCATGTTAAAAACTAACCTTTGTTTTTCAGGTAAAGTTAATATGGCCTGCTGCAATTTCAATTCCACTTTATCCCCGTTAAAGTAAGAGGTTTCCACAAGGCTTTCTGCAAGTTCAGCAGAAACTTCATCTAAAGGGGTATTGTTTTTTTGTTTTTTCTTATTGAGGAAGGTAATGGATTCATTAGTGGCAATCCTGTAGATCCAGGTGTACAATTGAGAGTCATTCCTGAACTTTTCCAGGTTTTTCCATACTTTGATAAATACCTCCTGCACCAGGTCATCGGTATCATCATGGTCGATCACCAGGCGGCGTATATGCCAGTATATTTTCTGCTGGTATTTGTTTAAAAGCAGGTTAAAGGCTTCATTGCGGGTATTCTCCTGAGAGAATTTGGCGATAATTTCTGCGTCTTCAACCTGCTTCATAAATCTTATTTTCTTTTGATAACTTTTTGTGCTGCTTCGACGATGTTAATGGCATCCAAACCATATTTGGTCATTAACTGATCAGGTGTACCGCTTTCTCCAAAGCTGTCGTTAACAGCTACAAATTCTTGTGGAGAAGGCAATTCCGTAGAAAGCAGACGTGCAACGCTTTCACCCAGACCGCCAAATTTATTATGCTCTTCAGCAGTAACCACACAACCTGTTTTTCTGATAGATTTAAGGATAGCTTCCTCATCTAAAGGTTTAATGGTGTGGATATTGATAATCTCTGCCTGGATGCCCATTTCTGCTAGTTGTTCACCAGCTTCGATGGCTTTCCATACCATATGGCCGGTAGCAATAATGGTTACATCAGTGCCTTCGTCAACCATCCATGCCTTACCGATCTCGAATTTCTGATCAGCGGGAGTAAATACAGGCAATACCGGCCTGCCGAAACGCAGGTAAACAGGTCCTTCATATTCTGCAATAGCAATGGTTGCTGCCTTAGTCTGGTTGTAATCACAAGTGTTGATCACGGTCATTCCCGGAAGCATTTTCATTAAGCCAATATCTTCTAAAATCTGATGCGTAGCACCATCCTCACCTAAAGTAAGACCGGCATGCGAAGCGCAGATTTTTACGTTTTTATTTGAATAAGCTACCGACTGACGGATCTGGTCGTAGACACGGCCAGTGGAAAAATTGGCGAAAGTTCCTGTAAAAGGAATTTTACCACCAATCGTTAATCCAGCCGCAATACCAATCATGTTAGCTTCGGCGATACCGATCTGGAAAAAGCGTTCAGGAAATTCTTTAATAAAGGCATCCATTTTTAAAGAACCTACAAGATCAGCACAAAGTGCAACGACCTCAGGATTCTTTTTTCCAGCTTCAAGCAGTCCGGCGCCAAAACCTGAGCGGGTGTCTTTTTTTTCAGTGTATGTATATTTTTTTCTCACGGGATTCTTTTTAGTAGTCTTGTAAAGTGCTGTTTAATTGCGCTAGCGCGTTAGCCAGTTGTTCATCATTAGGAGCAACACCATGCCATTTGTGCGATCCCATCATGAAATCAACACCACTGCCCATTTGCGTGCTCATTAAATTCAAAATTGGCCTGCCTTTTCCTGTTAAAGATTTAGCGTAATGCAATGCTTTAACAATATTGTCCATGTCATTACCATCAGAGGTAATTACATGCCAGCCAAAAGCCTCAAACTTAGCCTGCAGGTTTTCAAGAGATAAAACTTTCTCCGTAGGCCCATCAATTTGTTGTCCGTTGTAATCTACTGTAGCAATTAAATTATCCACCTTGTTATGAGGAGCAAACATGATCGCTTCCCAGTTTTGACCTTCCTGCAATTCACCATCACCCATCAACGTGTAAACAAGTGAGTTGTCTTTATTCAGTTTTTTAGCTAAAGCAGTACCGATAGCAACCGATAATCCCTGGCCTAAAGAGCCCGAGGCAATCCTTATTCCCGGAAGGTGCTCATGCGTAGTCGGGTGTCCCTGTAAACGTGTGTTTAATTTTCTGAAAGTCACCAATTCACTTGGGTCAAAATAACCAGCCCTGGCCAATACGCTATACCATACAGGAGAGATGTGACCATTAGACAAGAAGAACAGATCTTCGCCAATGCCGTCCATGTTAAAATCTGTCGAATGATTCATCGCCTCGAAATACAAAGCAGTCAGGAAATCTGCACAGCCTAGTGATCCTCCTGGATGTCCGGATTGGCATCCATGAACCATTCTTACAATATCTCTTCTTACTTGAGAAGCAATATCTTCTAATTCATTGATTGTGTGTTTCATCAATATATATTGTTTTTTAATAGATGATATATTCTGTTATTACAACAAATGTAATATTTACTTGTTGATATATGATTTATTTTAATAGCGCTAAAACCTGTGCTGTAGCATTTTTTGTGTCAACTTTGTCGATGATATGGGTAATTACGCCCTCTTCATTAATCAGGAAAGTTTTACGAGCAATGCCCATGTATTTCTTGCCGAAATTGTTTTTTTCAACCCAAACGCCATAATCTTCAACTATTTTCTTGTCGGTATCTGCCAGTAAGGTAAAAGGAAGGTCGTGTTTAGTGATAAATTTCTGATGCGACTTTTCGTCGTCTACGCTAACGCCCAAGACCACAATATCCTGCGCTGTTAAACTCTGGTAATTATCCCTGAAGTCGCAAGCTTCTGCGGTACAACCGGGGGTATCATCTTTTGGGTAAAAGTACAATACAACTTTTTTTCCTGTAAACTGTTGCAGGGAAACTGCCTTTCCCTGTTGATCATTAGCTGTAAAATCGGGAGCTTTTTGTCCCGCTGTTAATGTGCTCATTGTTTAATAGTTATCTGTAAAAATCAATGTTAATCGTTTTGCTGTTGTTTTTCAAATCTACCACCACCAGGGTTGCCGTATGTTTCCCGGCAGCAGTACGGTGGTCAAAAGTATGCCATAAGGTGGCCGTTTTTGCGTCGAATTCCATCAATACCCACTTGCCGTCAATATAGCCATTAAAACTTTTTAAACCTGAAAGGTTGTCACGTATTTTGAAACTCATTTTACTGATACCCTTCATACTCTTTCCCTGACTGACGTTTAAAGGCACAATGGTTGGCGCCAAAGTATCTATCGCAATAAAGAAACTTCCGAAATTCCGTACCTTGGTTTTGATATAACCTTTTTCAAAAGCTCCACCCTGCGAAACCCGGTTGGTGTTCACAATCAATGCTTTATCTATAAATGGTGTTAAAGTAGAATCTGCTTTAATCCACAAATCAAAGGCCGTGTGTAAGGGTGTTAGTTTATTGTGGATTTCATGAATCGCACTGAAAGCATTGCTAGCCGGTTTAGGCTTGGTAGCATAAACAAAGTTCAGGTCATTATACAGTGCCCCCTTGGGGATGCTTACTTTGACCTCGCCGTTGTTAAATTCATTGAGCTGGTTGTAGGGGAATAGCAGTCCGGCGGGCTGTTCTTTTGTTGGGATCACTGCCTTCGGGTCTGACAGCACTTTAAACTGCAGGGTGCTTTCGTTACCTTTACTATCGGTAACCGTATACTTCACATCATGAATAGCCTGGTCTGTAAAAGAAATGCGGCCATTGTTTACCAGGTTGTAATAGATCTGTAAGGGGTTGCCCGGATCAACGAAACTTTTCTGAATACTTTGTTTGGCCGTGACGTAGGCAGGGTAATCAATGTGAGAATTTACGCCTTTACTATTTTCAAATTTAAAGCGCTCCAGGGCAGAGGTATAAACAACTTTGCCATCTACTTCCAGTTGTATAGAATAAACACCATTTGTACCCGAGGCACCGTTATGTTTATCGGTCACGGTAATCCCTAAACCAAACTCTCCGCCGATATTTAAGGTGCTTACAGTTTTTAAGCGGTACTTTCCGGCAGCGCCTGTTACCTGGTAATATTGTTTAGGTGTGAATTCGTTAAAGGGCTGATTGTTGAGCCGGTACACATACATGGAATAAATTACCGGTGGAATATTGTCTGCTATTTCCAGGCCAAAGAGCTGCGGGTTAACTGTAGCTTCTGTTTTGGTATCGCGGATTTCAAAATGCAGGTGCGGACCACCAGAGCTCCCACGGTTTCCCGAATAGGCGATCAGGTCTCCTTTACGCACCGGGATGAGGGTGGGAAAAGGAAATTCATCCAGCTGGAAGCTTTTCTTTTGGTATTGAAGCTGCGCTACCTGCTGGCTAATTTTTGGATTAAAACGCTGCAGGTGCCCATATACTGAGGTAAAACCATTCGGATGGTTGAGGTATAAAGCAAGCCCGAAGCCACTATTTTCAACTTTTATCCTGGAAATGTAGCCGTCGGCAATGGCATAAACCGGGTAACCCTCCCGTTGGTTTGTTCTGTAATCAATGCCTGAATGGAAGTGGTTGCCTCTTATCTCACCAAATGAACCCGATAATGCTGGTGGCTGGATATCCATGGGTGGCCTGAAGTCAACGAGCGGGTATTTGTTAGTACTGTACAGCGGTTGTGACTTGGCGAAAAAGAAAGAACAGGAAAGAAGTAGAATTAAGGTGGACGATTTAACCATTAAACTTATTTTATATTAAAATTAAGAAGCTTCTCGCCATTCAGCCAGGCTTCCAGATGGTCTCCGGCAAGAACCTGGCCAACTCCTTCAGGGGTGCCGGTAAAAATCAGATCGCCTTTTTTAAGCGTGATGTATTGAGAAACAAATGCTATTATCTTTTCAAACGAGAAAAGCAGGTTTTTAGTGTTCCCTAGCTGTCGGTTTTCCTGGTTGATATCTAGCTTAAAGTCAAAGTCATAAATGTTTTCAACCTGGGTTTTGGGGATGAAATTACTGACGGCTGCAGAATTGTCAAATGATTTGGCAAGTTCCCAGGGTAAGCCCTTTTCCTTGTGCCGGCTTTGGATATCCCTTGCCGTAAAATCTATTCCCAGACCGATTTCTTCATAATAATTAGCTGCGAATTTTTCCTGTATATGTTTTCCTTCTTTACAGATCTTTAACACTACTTCCAGTTCGTAATGGATATCATTGGAAAAATCAGGGATATAAAAGGGTTTATTATCTTTTAACAGGGCTGTATCAGGTTTCATAAAAATAACCGGCGTGGTAGGCACCGGATTATTTAATTCTTTCGCGTGTGCCGCATAATTGCGTCCAATGGCAATGATCTTCATTTAAATTATATTTATAGTGGTAATTGTGCTTGCACGAGCATGCAGCAAACAAGTTATTCGTTTTCCTGTAAAAGTAGAAAAGAAAAAGCTGAAAACTATAAAACAGAGATGCGTTTTACACTGGTTTCTCCCCCTGCAACAACCCTCAGGAAGTAAATGCCGCTATTTAAGCGATTAGGAATATTGAAACTTTTCGTAGATTCTCCGGAAGGATAACGTTCATTTGACAAAGTAATCACTTCATTACCCAATAAATCCATGATCTTTATCGTTAATATAGTTTCACGTTCTAATTTAAGGGTGATGTTAATCTGATCGTCAACAGGGTTAGGGTAAACCTTTACAACTGTTAAAATTTTCTCTTGCTTAACTGTTGCAGCTTTAGTGGAACCGGTTAAAAACGTGTTATAGGGTATAAAACCAAAAGATTGACGGTATGGTTTAATGTTTGTTTTAATTTGTGGGGTATTGTTTATTCTCTTTTTTGAAACAGTATAAGAAATACTGTCGGATGGTTGTGCAAAAACCTTGGCACTTGCAAGAACACTCATGCAAGTAATGCATAAGGTATAGAGAAAAAGCGTTATTTTTGATTTTCTATTCATCTGGCTTTAACAAAAGTAGAGATTATAAAACAAAGATTTCAAACAATTTGTTTAAAAGACGAGATTTAACAATATTTAACAAATTTTACACACACACCGTTATCCACTACAGAAGTGCCAGATCACAAAAAGATTAACAAATTATCAGCTGCAGGTTTACTCATTAGTTTAGGAATTGTATATGGAGACATCGGTACGTCCCCATTATATACCCTGCGGGCAATATTTAAAACCGTCAATGACGCCGGACAACCCATTTCAACTTTACTGGTTCTTGGTTCTTTATCCTGTATCATTTGGACATTAACCTTACAGACCACCATAAAGTATGTGGTAATTACTTTGAGGGCAGATAACAAGGGTGAAGGCGGTATTTTATCCCTTTATTCGTTGGTCCGGAAAAAAGCCAAATGGCTGGTCGTACCCGCCATCCTCGGCGGTTGTGCCTTGCTTGCCGATGGCATGATCACACCCAGTATTACTGTCACATCTGCCATAGAAGGCTTGCAACTCAAGTTTCCCTGGTTCCAGGTCATCCCTGTGGTTATCGCTATCCTGGTCATCCTTTTTGTCATTCAACAATTTGGAACTAACCTGGTTGGGAAATTTTTTGGTCCGATTATGTTCCTTTGGTTCACAACTTTGGCTCTTCTGGGTCTTCATTATGTAGCCCAGGATTATTCCATCTTAAAAGCTTTAAACCCATATTATGCTTATCATTTGCTGACCACCAATCCTGAAGCCCTATTGATTTTGGGAGGTGTGTTTTTATGTACCACTGGTGCTGAGGCCTTATATTCAGATTTGGGTCATTGCGGCAGAAAAAACATCAGGGTGAGCTGGATTTTTGTAAAAGTGACCTTGATATTAAATTACCTGGGGCAGGGGGTATGGCTGCTGCAGCATCCGGAATACACTGCTGATATAAACCCGTTTTTCGAAATTGTACCAGAACAATACTTACTGGCCATGGTTGCCCTGGCTACAATTGCCGCTATTATTGCTAGTCAGGCCATGATTACTGGCTCCTTTACTTTAATATCTGAAGCAGTACGCTTGAACCTGTGGCCAAAAGTGCGCATCAATTACCCGAGCGATCAAAAAGGGCAGATTTATGTGCCTTCCATCAACTGGTTGCTTTGTTTCGGGTGTATAGGCATGGTATTGCTGTTTAAAAAATCTGTGAATATGGAGGGGGCTTATGGCCTGGCCATCAACTTCACTTTCTTGGCAACCACCATTCTGGTGGCTGTTTACATGTACCTAAAGCGGGTGCCGAACTATATCATTGCTTTGTTCCTGATCGTTTATGGCGTATTGGAGATTGCTTTCCTTGCCGGTAACATGACTAAGTTTTTGCATGGTGGTTTTGTGACACTGATGATCGGTGCCGTCTTATTTTCAGTGATGTGGAGCTGGTATGCTTCCAGGAAGATCAAAAACCGTTTTGTTAAATATGTGGAGATTGAAGATTACTATCAGATCATTGAAGAACTGAGTAAAGATGAATCAGTGCCTAAATTCTCCTCACAACTGGTTTATTTAACCAGTGCAAACTTCAAAACAGAAATAGAAGCCAAGATCATTTATTCTATTATTCAAAAAGAACCTAAGCGTGCTGATATCTATTGGCTGGTGCATGTAGATGTGTTGGATCAACCTTATGCCAGTGATTATAAGGTGACCTTTTTGATACCGGGGAAATTGATCCGGATTGATTTTAGATTAGGTTTCAGGGAGGAGCAAAGGGTGAATCTTTTATACCGGAAAGTAGTGGAAGAGCTGGTGAAAAATGGCGAGGTTGATATCACCAGTCAGTATACTTCTTTAAAGAAACATAAAATTACGGGCGATTTCAGGTTTGTATTGATTGAAAAACACCTGGCCAAGTTTACTTCTTTAAGCTTTTACGATGAATACATTCTTAAATACTACTTCATTCTGAAAAAGCTAAGCTTATCTGAAGAGAGTGGTTTTGGTTTGGATACCAGTTATGTTGATGTAGAAAAAGTACCGTTGATTTTTGTGGCCCCTGATGATATTGAATTAAACAGATTGCCATAGTAAGCGCTAGGCTTATTATGGCAACCTAACTTGCTATTATTGCTGTAATTAAGTCGTTCATCGTGACCTTCTGAAATTTAGGTTACCGCCAGTTTCCCGGCTATGTGATCCCATAATTTTAATCGCTGTTGAAGTGATTTTTTAGCAACCTCTAATGTTTCTTCCCATTTCTCTAAATCGTTGCCACATAGTTCTGTGATCATTTGTAAAGATAACGGACCATGCTCACCTCCATCTACCGCTATGTGCCTTTCCAGGTAATAGCGTAGTTTAGTATATTTTTTGTTTTCCTGATCTGATCCTTTTAAAATCTCGATGAACATATCAGGAATGAGGTCCTCTCTGCCAAATGTAAATGAAGAGGCAACCAAATGAGGTTTTTGAGTGGCGATTACTTCAAATGTATGGCTCATGAAGTTTCCTACCTCTGGGTTTAATTCAATGAGCTCCATTGCACGATCTACAGTCTCTCCACCCGTTATCGATTTAACAAACGCATTAATTGCAGTGGTATCGGCTCCTAGTTGTTGCATTGCTTCCAGATACATCTCGAAATGGCTTCTTGGCTCACCCAATTCATTGATATCGCTTTCCTCGCCATGTACGATTTCATTGATAAACCTTGCCAGGACCGGATTTTTTCTCGGTATCCAAGGTAGGGTTACCGTAGTGAGGTTAATTTGCAGTGCTTTTAACAATGACATAAAATCCCATACAGCGAATACATGAGCTTCCATGAATAGCTTTATATCATCCAGGGAGGACAGGCTCTGGTATAATTTATGGAAACGAAGCTCGTTCCTTAGTTCTTTCAGCTCGTTTTGTAAATGCGCTATTTGTAGGTTTTCCATTCTCTGGCGTTTAAATATCTGCTATTTAATTTTTTCGCAAAGATAGAAGATGCCTACCGTATCACTCCCTATTTTAAAACCTTTTCCCGATGGTAATGCCAATTCTTGGATAATACTCCGATTGGCTTTCTCCTAAAAGTCTTCCCGCACCCAAGTAAGCTTCTCCAAGAAATCCGTTTCTTGTCAAAAATTTAGCACCTGCGGCAGCACCCAAACCAAAATAGGTGTGGTTACTTTCGGTGACTTGATAGTTGCCATTATAGTCGGGGGTATAAAAATAATTGTGTTCTTCCTCAGAAACTACGCCCATATTGCCTTCAATAAAAAAACCATTGGCTTTTTTGTTGCCGAAATACAAACGGTAACTCGCCAGGAAAGCGTGCCTCAAGCCCTGGTCATCAACAGCTACTGTTGCAGATAAGCCGATGCCCATATTATCTGAAATTAGTCTTTCATAACTTATTTCTGGCAAGCCTAAAACCAGGTAAAGCAAGTTTACTTTAATTTCATTGTTCCCATTATGACCCAGGGCTGCTGATCGCATTTCAATGGCATTTGCCAAACTGTCTTTTTGGGCATAGGTACAAGTAGCTGCCATAAATAAAGTAAGGGAGAGTATAATTTTTTTCATGTGCCAAGGTTACACAAAAATTGGTTTAGTTGATGAAGTATTCGCAGGAATTATGGAATTCTGTTATGTGCGACATCTATTAGAAACCGCTAAACTAAAACCTCTGAAACCATCATAAGCTTGCAGCTTACAAATAGCAATGAATATAAGCTTATGATAGCTTCATCACCTTTAAAACAAATTATTCTCAAATGAAAAACGTATATTCAATCCACTGGATAAAATTTAGGATATCTTTTATCTTCCTCCTGTTATTTGCTTTTACGGCCACTGGCCAGGTTTCACTGAGTTGGGTGAATAAAAACGCCTACGAATTAAAATCAGACGCTACGAACAAGGACCTGTTGTTTTTATCCAAAGAATTAAAAGGTAAAAACATAGTCGGACTAGGGGAGGCTTCCCATGGCACTCGGGAATTTTATCTTCAAAAAGCGCGGATTATAGAATATCTCATCAACAAATGCGAATTTAAATTGCTTTGCTTTGAAAGTCCGCAAGCTACAATGGCGCCAATTAATATATACCTACAGACCGGAGAAGGTAACTTGAGGGAGCTTATGCGGCATATGTATTTATATAGTACGGAAGAAATATTTAACCTATTTGAACGGATAAGACAATACAACAAAGGCAAGGTGACGGAAGATAAGGTGGTTTTAATGGGTATGGACCATGAAGATTACTGGGGCGACCCCTATACCCGTGATAAATTAATGACGGAGAATCTCATTAGATCTTATAAAGTTAGGAAAAGTAAAACTATAGTTTGGACACATAACGTGCATATGTTGAAAGACACGATCTCTAACTCTCTGGCAATGGGTTCATACTTAAACCAGCATTTTGGGAATGCGTTTTACGCAATTGGTTTTGACACTTTCAAAGGGATGGTTAATGTATTGCATGATGGTGAATTTGAGATGCTTACTTTTCAAGCGCAGGCTAACAGTTTGTCTAATATGCTTGCTCAAGCTAGGTACAAAACATTTTTTCTCCCTTTTCCTCAGCAGAGCCCATTCATAGGAACCACTAGCTTGATCACGAATATATACGCTAACAGGCAGGAGCCAAAACCATTACCGATTAAGCCGGGTGTAGATTTTGATGCGATTATTTTTATAAGGGATACCTCAGCTTCTATCAAGTTAAGTCAATAGTGATCATTGGCTTATACTAAGAAGACATAGTTAACACTCGTTCACGCCTTGATAAAACACTTTGCAGTATAACTGAGGCCAGCACAAAACCGCATTTGATATAAAATGCTGTATTTACTTCTTTCCCTTCATTGAAAAACAAAAAGCCAATGTAATAGCGTATATGCGATCAAGGATAAGCTTAAGTTTTTTTAACAGTGATGAAGCGATAAATAACCTTACAATTTAACATCTAACGATGGGGAAGGTTCTTTTTGATTTAGCTTACTGTGTTTATAGCCATATAAAAAGTAAACCACCAGGCCGATCAGCAGCCAGATCCCGAAACCGATCCAATTGGATATACCGAGTTCGCACATCATGTAAAGACAGCTTAATAAGCCTAAAACAGGGATCAGGCTCAGGTTTTTCACAATGCTATAATAACAGATTACCCCACAAAGGATGATGAAGATCCACATTGGTATTTTATGCATAAACAAACTCCAGCCACTATCATATTTTTTATCGGCATTCACCGTTGACTCGTCCAGAAATTTCTGGTAAGCTGGGGCCTCCAGCTTGCGCAAATAGGCTTCGGCATCCGGGTTTCTTGAAATGATATTCACACGGCTCTGGTTCTCAATGATTTGATTTTGCACCGATTTTAATTCAGCAGCATCCAAAGAAGTAACGAATACCGCAGGTTCATAAGCCTTGTCTGTATTGAATATGAAATTATTGCTTTCCGTTTTAAAGGTAGTGAAAGCCGCAAATAACATGGCCGCAAATAATAGCGGGACAAAATATTTAGCATTGGCATAAGGAATTTTAAACTTTCCTCTTTGGACATCGGGTTTGTTCTGCAGTACCAGTACCCCTGCACATACCACTACAAAAGCAAATAAAGTGCCTATGGAACATAAATCAGTAACGATCGTCAGGTTCATGAATAAGGAAGGCACAGCCACTACAAAACCCACTACGATGGTTGCAAAAGAAGGGGTTTTGTATTTAGGGTGTATCCTGGAAAATGACTTCGGTAAAAGACCATCACGGCTCATGCTCATCCAGATACGCGGTTGCCCCATTTGGAAAACCAATAAAACACTGGCCATGGCAAATACGGCACTGACAGCAATAATGCCGCTGATCATTTTCAAATCCACCTGGTCGAATACAAATGCCAGGGGATCACCTACTGCCAGGAGACTGGAGTTAACCATCCCTGTTAACACAAGAGCTATAGCCACATATAAAACGGTACAGATGATAATGGCCCACATCATGCCCCTGGGCAAATCCCTTTGGGGGTCTTTGCATTCCTCTGCGGTGGTAGAGATGGCATCAAAGCCGATGTAAGCGAAAAATACAGCTGATACACCTTTAAGCACACCACTTACGCCGTTTGGTGCAAATGGATCCCAGTTGGCTGTATCTACATAGAAAACACCCACAGCTAAAACCAGTAAAATAACGGCAAGTTTAACCACTACCATGGCATTACTGGCATTTCTTGATTCTTTCATGCCCCTGTAAACCAACCAGGTAATGAAAATAATAATGGCCAGTGCGGGTAAGTCTGCTACCAAATGAAAGTTACCTATTTTTGGAGCTGTTATCCAGGCATTATTGGCCAGGCGGGTTGCTTCATCTAAATTGTTAAAGCTTTTTCCTGCATTGATCAGCGCTTCAGCATGCTGATGGCCTTTGTAGGCACTGAGGTAATCCATGGTCATCCAATCTGGTAAATGAATTCCATTGATATCCAGCGCCGGAATCCGGATGGAGGACATCAGCCCGGTAAAATAATCAGACCAGGAGATGGCCACGGTGATATTACCGATGGCGTATTCCATGATGAGGGACCAGCCAATGATCCAGGCTACCAATTCGCCGAAAGCAACATAAGAATAAGTGTAAGCACTACCAGACACCGGTACCATGGATGCAAATTCTGCATAGGCAAAAGCTGCAAAACTACAGGCGATTGCCGTGAAAATAAAAAGAAAGATGACCGCAGGGCCTCCGTCTGCACTGGCTTTACCAATCGTGCTGAAAATTCCTGCACCAATAATGGCTGCAATTCCAAATGCGGTTAAGTCTCTTACACCTAACGTTTTACTGAGGGAAGGTTCGTGGTCGCCATATCCTTTTTCCGCGTCAGCCAGTATTTTCGGGATTGACTTCTTTCTTAAGAGCTTTTCGAGCATAAATTATGGTTATTCCGTTTAGTGTTTTCAAACATAAAAAAATGGATTGAAACTATGCTAACTTGTCCAGTTCATTTTTTACAAAGGAAGCAAGCTCTTTAACATAGTCAATACTAAAATCGAACTTGATGCCTGCAGTTTCATAAATTTCATTCATGGGTTTGGTATAGCCCAATGCCAGTGCATCTAAATATTGGCGCAATGCTTTTTCAGGATTCTCCTTAAAGTTTTTCCAGATAGCTATAGCACCCAATTGGGCAATTGCGTATTCTATATAATAAAAAGGGACTTCAAAAAGGTGCAGTTGTTTTTGCCACAGATTGCCAAACATCGCTTCCTGACCTTCCCAGTCAGAAAATCCACCGCCGAAAGTGGTGTAGATTTGCTTAAAGGCTTCTTCGCGGTCAGCAGCCGTATGGCCAATATTGGTGTAAATCCAGTGCTGAAACTGGTCAATCACCGCCACCCATGGCAGGGTTTTTAAAACGTCTTGCAGTTGTTCTTTTTTTGCCCTGACTAGATCTTCTTCGTTATCAAAATAGAGGTCCCAATGATCCATCGACATCAGTTCCATGCTCATGGAAGCGAGTTCAGCTACTTCCGAGGGACAATGTTTAAAATCATTCAGTTCCAGATTGGCAGTTAAGAAAGTATGCACTGCATGGCCGCCTTCATGAACCATTGTAGTCAGGTCTCTTAAAGAATTGGCCGAATTCATGAAAATAAAAGGAGCACCGGTTTCTGCCAGCGGATAGTTATAGCCTCCTGGTGCCTTTCCTTTGCGGCTTTCCACATCAAATAATTGATTAGCTTTCATTATCGACAGCATCTGACCCAATTTAGGATCAATGACGTTGAAACAGGCTATACTTTTGTCGATCAGCTCCTGTCCATCTTTAAAAGGCTTTAAAGCAGGCTTGCCGCTGGTGCTGACCTCCTGGTCCCATGGCCTCAAAACTTCAAGACCCAACAATTCGGCACGCTTTTCAGCCTGCTCTTTTAATATAGGTACAATTTCGCTTTCTATAGCTTCATGGAAATCGTAACAATCTCTCGGACTGTAATCGAACCTGCCGAGGGCCTGAAACATATAATCGCGGAAGTTCTCAAAACCGGCGTTCAACGCTACCTGGTTGCGCATCGTTATCAGTTCATCAAATAACTGATTCAGCTCGTCTTTATCGACAAGTCGGCGCTGCTGAATGGTTTTCCATGCTTCTTCACGAACAGAACGGTTGGTGTCCTTTAAGAAATTAGCGGCCTGTTCCAGGGTATACTCCTGATCGTTAAGGGTAACGCTCATTGCCCCGGTAATGGATTGATAACGCTGCTGGGTAACCTGTATTTTTGTAAACAGTTCAATGTTCTCATCCCTGTAAATCTCCAGTGCTTTTCTTACGCCACGGAGGTAAACAAAGTATTTATCCTGATCAAGTTCGTCAACATAAGCACTAGCTACCAGTTTTTGATTCAGGTCGTTATTTAAAGGCGCAATACGGGGTTCTATCTCCGTAGCAAAGTATTGGAAATCTTTCACCAATGCTTCATTGGCCGTATCACAGGTCATTTTGATATATCGCCAGGCAAAATCTTCTTCCAAAGCCGCCTGCAGTTCACTTTTATCTTTAAGCCACGATTCCAGCTCAGCCACATTATTGATTTGCCTGGCCAGCAATTCACTTAACATCGGCTCCAACACATCCCATTTCATTTCCAGCTCCTGTGGGACATAATTCCGTTTCTTTTTCGGTATGTTCAAATCGATCATAAGGTTTAAATTTAAAAATTAGTTCTGAAATAGGCATCTAATAAAAAACAAATGGCAAAAACCACTGAGGCATAACCATTGGTGGTTGCAAATGCTTTATTGACTTTACTGATGTCATGAGGTTTAACCAGCAGGTGCTGGTAGATGAGTGCAGCACAAAAGAAGGCGATGCCAATGTAATAGATCCAGCTAAATGGGATAAAAAACACAGGGATAATGACACAAAGTGCAGAAAAAACATGGAGTACCACAGAAAGTTTCAGCGCATTTTTAATACCCATTGCTGCGGGTATGGAATGCAGTTTTTCATCGCGGTCGAAATCTTCATCCTGCAGGGCATAAATAATGTCGAAACCACTTACCCAGAATAATACTGCAAAAGAGTAAAGAACAGGCACAATATCAAAATAACCGGTGACAGCAATATAAGCACCGATAGGGGCTAACGATAAGCCCAGCCCTAAAACCATATGGCATAAGGCGGTAAATCTTTTGGTGTAGCTGTAAAATAACACCACGAATAAAGCGATGGGGGATAAGTACAGGCAGAGATTATTGATAAAGGCTGTCGTGATGACAAATAAAACACAGTTGAGGATGACAAAAATCAGCGCTTCATTAGCAGATATTTTTCCTGCGGGAATATCACGCATACTGGTGCGCGGGTTTTTTGCATCAATATTTCTATCCAGGTAGCGGTTAAAAGCCATTGCAGCATTGCGGGCAAAAACCATACACAAGAGCACCAGTAGAAATAAATGCCATTGAAAAGGGGCATCCGTAGTGATAACGCCAAGAAAAAAACCGATTAAAGCAAATGGCAGGGCAAAAATGGAATGTGCAAAAAGCACAAGCGAAAAATATTTCTTCATGTATATTTCCTTATTCCTATTATTCCGGAATTTCTTTCGGCGCTAAAACAGGCATTACAAAATTCTTGTTGACATCATCAATGAACTGCAAGATCTCATCCCGGCCCTGTCCTTTTTCGGCTGAGCTGACCACATAAGGTGGTATTTCTTCAAACCAGCCTTGCAGTTCTTTTTTAAACTGCGCTACATTTTGATCTGTTTTTACAGCAGATTGTTTGTCGGCTTTTGTAAAAATCAGCGCAAAGGGCACCTGGCACTCACCTAGCCAGCAGCAGAATTCAATGTCGATCTTTTGCGGCTCGAGGCGACTGTCCACCAATACGAATACACATTGCAGACTTTCTCTTTTTGTGATGTAGTTCCGGATAAATTTTTCCCATTTCTCCCGGCTGTTTTTCGATACTTTAGCATAACCATAGCCAGGTAAATCGACGATATACCACTTTTCGTTTATTAAAAAATGGTTGATTAACTGGGTTTTACCCGGTCTTTGTGAGGTCTTTGCCAGTCCGTGCTGATTAACTAACATGTTGATCAGTGAGGATTTTCCAACGTTAGAACGGCCAATAAATGCATACTCCGGCATATTGGCAACCGGTAATGGTGCAAGCTTTGTATTGCTACACACGAATGTTGCTGATTTTATAATCATTTTACAAAGGTAGAAAATTAGTTTTCAACAATACTTATCTTTGCGGCACAACCATGAATGAAAATATAACACCATACCAATCAAAATCAGCGACCAAGAAAGAGCAGGTGGCAGATATGTTCAATAATATTTCGAAAACCTACGACTTTCTAAACCATTTTCTTTCCCTGGGGATAGACATTATATGGCGTAAAATGGCCATAGGGGAGTTGAAGTCCATAAAACCAAGGGTGATGCTTGATGTGGCAACAGGTACGGGCGACTTTGCTTTTGAAGCCATCAAAATCCTGAAGCCGGAGCGGATCATTGGGGTGGATATTTCTGAGGGCATGCTCAATGTGGCGCGAAAAAAGATCGAAGAGCGTAACCTCGGTTCGGTTTTTTCTGTTCAAACCGGCGATTCTGAAGGTCTGAACTTCGAAAATGATCATTTTGATGCCATTACTGTCGCCTTCGGTGTCCGTAATTACGAAAACCTTGAAAAAGGGCTTGCTGATATGTACCGGGTATTGAAACCTGAGGGCAAAATCGTTATCCTGGAGTTTTCAAAGCCACAGAAATTCCCTGTTAAACAGGCTTATAATTTTTACTTCCGGCATATACTTCCTGTATTTGGTAAATTATTTTCAAAAGATTCCCGTGCATATACCTATCTTCCCGAATCAGTAGCGGCTTTTCCAGATGGACCGGCATTTACGACCCTGATGAATAAAATAGGATTTAAAGCGAGCAAACACAGGTCACTTACTTTTGGGATCTGCTCCATTTATACCGGAATTAAATAGACTGAAATTATATTGTTGGCGCTCATGAATAAAAGAATTTACTTACTGCTGTCCTGTCTTTTCTTTTTTAATTCAGTCCGCGCCCAGAATTGGGGTTGGGAAGATGATTTCGAGGCTATACATTTCACCTATACCCTGCAATATGTAACTTCACAATACAGCGTGTTTCCGGGTGCAGACTCGCAACATTCCTTAGCTTCCATGAGATCACCGGTGACTTCAGGCTTTGCTGTTGGATTGGGAATAAGTAAAAATATACATGAAAATGTAGAGCTCAGGCTGGTGCCTACGCTGACTTTAGCCGACCGGCAGATCAAGTATGGTTTTCATAATTTTGTGGGAATAAACCTTGATGGCACTCCATCTTATTTTATAGACCGGGAGGTAAAAGCATCGCTGATTGAGTTTCCATTGAGTATGAAACTAAAGTCAACAAGGCTGCATAATTTCGGTGCTTATTTAGTCGGTGGTTTAAAATACAGTGCTGATATATCTTCTGGAAAGCGAAATAACGATGCCGATAAAGTGCCCCTGGAAAAGATGTTAAAAAACAGTAAAAGTTATTTTTCTTATGAAGCAGGAATGGGATTTGACCTGTACCTTAAATATTTTAAGCTGTCGCCAGAAATTAAATATTCTTCCTCTTTAAACAATATACTAAGTCAGGATAATAGTCTTTTTTCACAACCTATTGACAAGCTGATGTTGAGAAACGTCACATTTAGTTTATATATTCAGTAAATTAATTTCTATGACATCAAAAATTGCATTCATTACGGGGGCTACCTCAGGAATAGGCGAGGCCTGTGCCACTTTATTTGCCCAGCAAGGTTATCAATTGATTATAGCAGGCAGGCGTTCGGATCGGTTACACCAATTATCCACCCAGCTGCAGAACACTTATGCAGTGCAGGTGATGCCACTCGTACTGGATGTAAGAAACAAAATAGAATTGAATACCATTCTCGAAGCACTGCCTGAAGAATGGAAAAAAGTATCCGTTTTAATCAATAATGCAGGTTTAAGCCAGGGACTTGATCCTATTGATAAAGGTGACACAGATGACTGGGATACGATGATTGACACGAACGTAAAAGGCTTTTTATATGTAACAAAGATTGTTTCCAACTGGATGATCCCGTTGGAAAGCGGCCATATCATCAATATTGGTTCTATTGCCGGAAAGGAAGTTTACCCCAATGGGAATGTCTATTGCGCCACAAAGCATGCCGTTGATGCGCTGAATAAAGGAATGAGAATGGACTTACTTCCGCATGGCATTAAAGTAACAGCGATTAACCCGGGGATGGTGGAAACAGAATTCTCCCTGGTTCGTTTTAAGGGGGATGAAGAACGTGCAAAAGCGGTTTACCAGAATTTTGAGCCTTTGATGGCACAGGATATTGCCGATGCCATTTGGTTTGCGGTAAGCAGGCCCGCACATATTAATATCAATGATATGCTGATTATGCCCACAGCCCAGGCTTCAGCAACGATAACAAAGAAAAAATAAAATGATGATATCAAATACTATAGACCAGGAAATAAAAAAAGCCATGCTGGCTAAAAATCAAGCACAATTGCGTGGTTTAAGAGCGATTAAAGCGGCACTTTTATTAGCTAGAACAGAAAAAGGATCTTCGGAAGAAATAACTGAAGATGGCGAATTAAAGATCCTTCAAAAATTAATTAAACAACGCAAGGAATCATCGGATATTTACAAGCAACAAGGTCGTGAGGATTTGGCTTTAGTGGAAGATGAGGAAATTGAAGTGATTGGTGCTTTTTTGCCGAAGCAATTGGATAAAGCTGAAGTTGAGGTAATTATATCCAAAATAATTAAAGAAACTGGTGCCGGTTCGATGAAAGATATGGGTAAAGTTGTTGGTCTTGCTAATAAAGAACTTGCGGGCAAGGCAGATGGTAAATTAATTGCCGAAATTGTAAAAACGCAATTGGCATAAATTGTGCTTTAAATAAAAATGATGCTTTTTTTGAAAAAAAGACGTCTTAATTGCCTATAATTAACATATGTCTACTAACTTAGTAGCACATCCAAAAATAAGTATGAAATACGAAGTAATAGAAGATAATGGGTTTAAGTATATAGAAGAAGGCGAGGGAGAAACACTGGTATTACTTCATGGTTTAATGGGTGAATTAAGTAATTGGGAGCATACGATCGATTATTTTAAAGATCGTTATCGTGTAATTGTTCCAATTTTGCCCATATATGAATTGCCTTTATTAACTTTAGGGGTAAGGAGTTTGTCGAAATATGTATATCGTTTCTTAAAGTTTAAGAAACTGAGCCAGGTGGTATTGATTGGTAATTCACTTGGAGGTCATGTTGGCCTTGTTTTTACCTATGCACACCAGGAAAAAGTTAAAGCCCTGGTATTGACAGGTAGTTCTGGCTTATATGAAAATGCTTTTGGTGGTTCTTTCCCTAAAAGAGAGAGTTACGAATACATCAGGGAGAAAACGGCCTTTACGTTTTATGACCCTGCTACGGCCACCAAAGAGTTAGTTGATGAGGTTTTTAAAACTGTAAACGAACGCTCGAGAGTGATCAGGATTTTGGCATTAGCGAAATCAGCAATCCGCCATAACATGTCGAAAGACTTGTCAAAGATCACCATCCCTGTTTCCTTAATTTGGGGGCTGCAGGATAAAGTAACGCCACCCGATGTGGCTGAAGAGTTTCATGAGTTATTACCTAACTCTGAATTAAACTGGGTAGATAAATGTGGTCATGCGCCGATGATGGAGCAGCCAGAAGCTTTTAATGAATATTTGAATAAATTTTTAAATAGAATACTTTTGAAATAATGTATGCCTCTGCACTCATATCGAACTCAATTCCCCCATTAAGGGGTACTGACACTGTGCAGCTGGCATTGGAGCGTCTTTCTGATTTTAAACTCTTTCACCTGCCCCTTGTAAAAGGTAATCATTACCTGGGTACGGTTACAGAAGATGACCTTATAGAAGTTAGGGATGTAACGCAAACCCTTACGCATTCTTCTTTAAATCTTATCCATCCTTTCGTTTACACCGATACCCATATATATGAGGTGATCCGGTTATTTAACCAGCTCAATTTATCTATTGTGCCGGTGTTGGATCATAACAAACATTACATGGGTATCATTTCTATCCATAGCCTGATTGCTTATACTTCAGAGATATATGCAGTAAAAGAACCGGGCGGAATCATTGTGCTGGAAATCAGTAACAGAAATAATTCTTTGTCGCACATGGCGCAAATTGTGGAGGCAGATAATGCGCAGATTCTTTCTTCATATGTGCAATCTTTCCCCGACTCAACCAAACTGGAGGTTACCTTAAAAATAAATAAAACGGAACTATCCGGTATCATTTCTTCTTTTGAGCGCTATGACTATGAGGTTAAAGCAGTTTTCAATAGTACCGCTACCAACCAGGGTACGGAAGACCGGTATAATTCCTTCATGAATTACTTAAACGTATAATGAGAATTGCTATCTACGGACGGGAGTTTAGTGCAACCGTTCTGCCTTTTGTTCAGGAAGTGTTTGATTCACTTGAAGAACATCAAATCCAACCTATTGTATTTGAAAAGTTTTACGACTTTGTTATCGGCAAAGTAATTCTACCCGAATCCATTGCTACATTTAATGACAGTGCCTCTTTAGTTGGCCAGGCTGATTTGTTGATCAGTTTAGGAGGTGACGGTACTTTGCTGGACACACTGGCGTTAGTCAGGAACTCCGGGATCCCGGTTATAGGGATTAATTTTGGCCGTTTGGGTTTTCTGGCCAGTGTAAATAAAGACGATATCAGGAAAGCGATTGAAGCGCTTTTAAATAAAGAGTTCTCCCTGGATAAGCGTAGTTTACTGCGAATTGAATCAGAGAATAACCTTTTTGGTGAGGAGAACTTTGCTTTGAATGACATTACCATTCACCGCAGGGATGATTCTGCCATGATGCTCATCAATGCTTACATGGATAATGAATTTATCAACTCCTATTGGGCAGATGGGTTGATCATTGCAACGCCTACGGGCTCTACGGCTTATTCTTTGAGCTGTGGTGGACCTATTATTTTTCCCAGCTCCCAAAGTTTCGTCATCACGCCGGTGGCGCCGCATAACTTGAATGTCCGCCCTTTAGTTATTCCTGATCATGTTAATTTAACTTTTGAAGTAGAGGCCAGAAGTGCGAAGTTTCTCGTGTCTTGTGATTCCAGAACGGAAACAGTAGATAAGGGGGTGAAAATCAGGCTCAATAAGGCCGATTTTCATGTCAATCTGGTTCGTTTAAATGAAGAAAGCTATCTAACTACTTTGAGAAATAAACTATTATGGGGGATTGATACCCGTAATTATTAACATGAGAAAAAAAAGCGCACTCTTATTTGTATTCGGAACCCTGTTTGGGTTGGGAACCGCTCAGGCTCAGAACTGGGAAATTGGTGTTGGTGCAGGTGCAGCAGGCTATATGGGCGATTTGAATATGAATAAACCGCTTAAATTCTCAGGTCCGGCGGTCGGTGGTTTTGTGAAACTTAACCTGGATCCTTTTTGGAGCCTGGGCATGCATTATACTTATGGACGCATTAAAGGTGATAACGGCGATTTAAAGTTCTACGCACCGATCCATGAGGCGAGTGCTATGGTAGATTTTAACTTCTTTGATTTTTTTGCCGGTGGCGGCCACAAGCGTTTTACCCCCTATATTTATGCTGGTGTTGGCGGCGTTATTTATAATCCTAAACGTAAAATCGGCGACGAAGTGAAGTATTTAAGGTTGTACAGAACTGAGGATCAATATACGCCTTATAAAAATTATGCCTTCACCATTCCTTATGGGGCTGGTATTAAATATAAAGTTAAATCTAATTTAACTTTATTTGGTAACTTAGGTTACAGAACTGCTTATACCGATTACCTTGATGATGTAAGCCGGAATTACAAACGAATCACTGATGGAGATCCTGACCGTATTTTTCTGGCCAATCCTTCCGGTGATCCCAGTAAAATAGGTTCACAAAGGGGTGATTCAAGGAGGAGGGACACTTACATGTTTACCCAGCTGGGACTATCCTATACCTTTTTATGTAACAATTGTTCCATCTTTTAGCGTCATTTACAGATAAGTAAGTTATTAATCATAGAAAATTTTACCTTTGTGTCCCAAAAAGTTAGACTTTTTAGGATCATTTTCATATAGTTAGATGGGATTTAAAGAACAAATTGACCTTACGCGTTTGCCTGAACATATTGCAATAATTATGGATGGTAACGGCCGCTGGGCAAAAAACCAAGGTAAATTCAGGGTTTTCGGTCATGAGAATGGTGTGCTTTCTGTAAAAGACATTGTGGAAGGTTGCGCTGACATTGGCATAAAATACCTGACCATATATACATTTTCTACAGAGAACTGGAACAGACCTGTTGATGAAGTTAATGCATTAATGGAGATTTTTATTTCTACCATTAATGAGGAAACCCCACGTTTAACCAAAAATAACATCAGGTTGAACGCCATCGGTGATATTGCATCATTGCCGCAAAAATGCATTGATGATTTGAAAAATGCCATGGAAAAAACGGCCAACAATACCCGTTGCACCTTAACATTGGCTTTGAGTTACAGTGCCAAATGGGAGATTACCGAGGCAGCAAAAAAACTTGCCCAAAAAGTGCTTGACCAGGAAATTAATATCAGCGATATTAAGGAACAGGATTTCTCGGCATTGCTGACAACAAAAGATATGCCTGATCCCGAACTGATGATCAGAACCAGTGGCGAGCACCGGATAAGCAATTTCTTATTGTGGCAAATGGCTTATACCGAATTATATTTTACCGAAACTTTATGGCCGGACTTCCGACGGGAAGACTTGTTTAAAGCTATTGTAGACTACCAAAAACGCGAAAGACGCTTTGGCAAAATTAGTGAACAACTGAACTAATTTTACTTTTAACACTTTTTAACATGTGTTTAATATAACTTAGCGACGATTTTTAGAAAGTAAATGAAAAGAATATACCAACTTATATTATTGTTATTGATCGGTTTACCATCAATGGCACAGATCACACGTCCACCATCAAACCCGGCACCCCCAACGTTGAAGGTTGATGGATTGAACATGGATTATTTTAGCCCAAAAGAATATATCATTGGCGGTACGACCTTAACTGGTACAAAGCACTTAGATAAGGAGGTGATCATTACACTTTCAAAATTAATTAAAGGTGAAACTATTACCCTTCCAGGTGAAGCAACGGGTAATGCCATTAAAAACCTTTGGGCCCAAGGCTTATTTGATGATGTGAGCCTTGATGTTACTAAATTAGAAGGTGACACTGTCTATTTTGAAATCGAAGTGGCAGAGCGTCCAAGACTGAGCTCTTTTGAGTTGTTAGGACTTAGTAAATCTCAAAAGACTGACCTTACTGAGCAGCTGAACTCAAGAACCGGTAAAACTGTTGTTAACGAGAATCTGTATAACACCACTAAAAATACCATCACTAAATACCTTTCTGAAAAAGGATACTTCTTTACTAAAGTAGACTTTAAAAATCTGCCGGATCCAAACCAGGAAAATAGCGTGATTTTACAAGTAAATGTGGATAAAGGCCGGAAAGTAAAGGTTAACCAGATTAATTTTACCGGTAATGAAGTCTTTGCTGACGCTAAACTTCGGAAGTTTCTAAAGAAAACCAAGCAACAGGCTTTTTATAAGGTTTTTGGTTCTGGTAAGTTTAACCAAACCAAATACGATGAGGATAAATTGACCCTGGTAAGTAAAATGCAAGGTCAGGGCTACCGTGATGCCGCCATTGTTGATGACAGTATTTTCCGTCACAGTGATAAAGCTGTTGGAATCAATATTGAAGTTTTTGAAGGGCCAAAATACTACTTCGGTGATATTACCTGGTCGGGTAATGCAAAATATGCCACTAAAGATCTTGAAAAAGTCTTAAGTATAGAAAAGGGTGAAGTTTTTAGTGAAGAAAAGCTGGAAAGAAGATTAAGAGGTGACGGAAGCAGTGATGATGTTTCCAGTGTTTATTTGAATGATGGTTATTTAACTTTTAATGTTGATCCTGTTCAAACTAAAATTCATAATGATACGGTTAATATTGAGATGCGCATTTACGAAGGTCCTCAGTATACCAATAACAGAATCACTGTAAAAGGAAATACCATCACCAACGACCGTGTGGTGTTGAGAGAGATCAGAACTAAACCAGGTGATAAATTCTCCAAAGAATTATTGGTGCGTACGGTAAGAGAAATTGGCCAGCTGGGTAATTTCGATGAAACTAAAACTGTACCTACACCAAGACCAAATCCTGCAGATGGTACGGTAGATATTGAGTATGCTGTGGAGGAAAAACCTTCAGACCAGATTGAACTTTCAGGTGGTTTTGGTGGGGGCCGTATTATCGGTACCTTAGGTTTAACTTTTAATAACTTCTCTTTAAGAAACCTGTTCAACCTGAAAGCTTATAAGCCGCTTCCAAAAGGTGACGGACAAAAATTAAGCTTACGTGGACAAACCAATGGTAAGCAATACCAGTCATATAGTTTCTCCTTCTCCGAGCCTTGGTTAGGTGGTAAAAAACCAATCAGTTTCGGCGTGAGTGCTTTTACCTCTTTATCTTCCAATGGTGGAAGTGGTTATTATGGTGTGGATGAAAATGATCCGCGTTTTCAAAAGATCCGTTTAAATGGTTTAACTGTGAGTTTAGGTAGAAGATTAAACTGGCCGGATAACTATTTCCAGTTAACCCACTCGGTGAATGCACAACAATATATTTTACAGAATTACCCGGGATATAAATTCAGCACAGGTACCTCCTATAACTTTAACTTGACACAGGAATTAAGCAGGGACTCCAGAGACTCGCCAATTTTCCCTACAGGTGGTTCTTATTTCAGGTTCACTATTCAAGCAACTCCTCCTTATTCATTGTTTAACGATATCAACTATTCAACGGCATCGGATAAAGAGAAATATGAATTTACAGAATACCACAAGTGGAAATTTGAGTCACAGTGGTTTCAGCGCATGACTGGTAAATTGGTGCTGATGGCACAGGCACAGTTTGGTTTCTTAGGAAGTTACAACAGTGCTGTCGGACAATCTCCGTTTGAGCGTTTCAAATTGGGTGGTGATGGTATGCAGGGTTTTGATTACCTTCAAGGATCTGAGCTTATTAAAATGCGTGGTTATGCAAACAATGTGGTTATACCAGTTGGTGCTGATCCTAACATTGCCCGTAACTCAGGTAGCCCAATTTTTACGAAGTATGTACTTGAATTAAGGTACCCGGTTATTGCAAGTCAACAGGCTACTGCTTATATTGTAGGCTTTGCTGAGGGTGGTAATACATGGAATTCATTCAAAGACTACAATCCATTTAACATCAGAAGATCTGCCGGTGTTGGTGCCAGAATATTTTTACCAATCTTTGGTATGCTTGGCATAGATTATGGTCATGCATTTGATGCAATCCCAGGTGAAGTTGATGGTGGTAAACAAGCATTTACTTTTAGTATCGCACAACAATTGGGCGGTTTTAACTAATCACCATCAGCAGCTTATGATAGCTTCATTAACGTTGAATATTAAATAATAAACAAATGAAAAAATATATCTTATTAAGTTTCCTGCTTTTCACTGGATTTGGATCCTTTGCACAAAAGTTCGCTTATGTGGATACGGAATATATCTTACAACATTTGCCGGAGTATAAAGCTGCCATCAAACAGCTGAGTGCTTCTTCAGAACAATTTCAGAAGCAATTAGACGTTAAATTCTCAGAAATCGATGAGATGTACAAAACTTACCAGGCCGATCAGGTTTTATTAACTGACGACATGCGTAAGCGGAGAGAGAACGACATCATTGAAAAAGAGAAGGCCGCCAAAGAATTCCAGCGCAAGACGTTTGGCCCTGAAGGCGACCTGTTCCAGCAGCGGATTAAATTACTCAATCCTATCCAGGAAAAAGTTAGTAAAACCATAGCTGAATTTGCCAAAGCTAAAGGTTTAGACTTCATTTTTGACAAAGGCAGCGAAGCAACCATGATGGTTTATGCAAGCACTAATTTTGACCTGAGTAAGGATGTGGTGATTAAACTGGGTTACAAGCCTGGGAATATTGATAAATAAGAACAAACAAACATAAAAGTAAAAACAAACACTAAGAAAAATAGAAATGAGAAAGTTAATTAATGTATTCTTTGTAGCAGCAGGCCTGTTGTTAACAGCTAATGTAGCCAGTGCACAACAAAAAATTGGTCATTTAAATTCAGAGGAGATTTTTGGTGCTATGCCTGAAGCTAAAACTGCTCAGACTACACTTGAAACTTTAGGTAAGGCTAAACAAGCTGAAATCACTAAAATGCAGACGGAATACCAAACCAAGTATGAAGCTGCAGTAGCAAAAAACAAAACCTTAAGTGAAGCTAATAAAGAAGCTGTAACGAAAGAATTGCAGGTAATGGGCGAAGAATTACAAGGTATGGAAAAACGCATCAATGATGCACGTACTAAAGCTCAACAAGAAGTTGCCACTAAACAAAGCGAATTGTTCATGCCGATCAACCAGAAGTTTGAAACAGCAGTGAAAGCAGTAGCTAAGGAAAAAGGTTTAGCTTATGTATTTGATATTGCTGCACAACAAGGTGCAAACAACTTATTATATTCAGATGGTGGCGATAACGTTACCGCTGCGGTAAAAACTAAATTGGGTATCTCTGCAGCTGCAGCGCCTAAGAAATAATTAAGTTTAAATAACTAATTTGGCGGACCAGTGCAATCAAGCGCTGGTCCGCTTTTTTTTTGTGATGACCAATAATAATTCCATAGGTGTTTTTGATTCAGGCTACGGCGGTTTAACAGTGTTTAAATCCATCATTAAGGAACTGCCTGAATACAATTATATCTACCTTGGCGACAATGCCCGGGCACCTTATGGTGACCACTCTTTTGACATTGTTTACCAGTACACATTAGAATGCGTAGAATGGCTCTTTGCCCAGGGTTGCCCGTTGGTGATCCTTGCCTGCAATACCGCATCTGCTAAGGCCCTACGTTCCATACAGCAAAAAGTGCTTCCGGTAAAATATCCCAACCACCGCGTATTGGGTGTGATCAGGCCAACCGCAGAAGTGATTGGTGAGTATACGCAATCGAAAACCATTGGTGTGCTGGGCACAAGAGGTACAGTGAATTCCGCTTCTTATCCCATGGAAATAAAAAAGTTCTTTCCGGAAGTTAAAGTAGTGCAGCAAAGCTGTCCGATGCTGGTGCCGCTCATAGAAAACAATGAACACCTTGGCGCCGGTGCTGATCATTTTGTCAAGAAATACATTGATGAGTTAATGCTGCAAGCGCCGGATCTTGATTGCATCTTATTAGCCTGCACACATTATCCCTTAATTATTCCGAAATTGCAGCAAATGCTTTCTTCAAATATTAAAGTGATCTCACAAGGAGAGATTGTTGCTCAAAGTCTGAAAAAGTATTTGCACCAACATCCAGAAATTGAAGGGCAGATTGGGAAACAAGGCCAATACCAGTTTTTCACCTCTGGTGACCTGGAGATTTTTGATAACAGGGCTTCTTTGTTTTTTGAGAAAAACATTGTTTCTAAACAGATAAAATTGTCAGAAAACTGTTAATAAAACGACTTATCCCTGAAGATTGCCGCCAGTCCATTCAAATTTCGAGGTTCTTGAAGGCAATGATGGCCTCATTTGAGGATACAAAAACGTCGAATATGAAGTAATTTGGCATTAAAGCCCTTTTTTAAGTTTTAGGTTCGCTTATAGAAAGATTCTATTTCTTACTAGGTTCTAAATGTTAATAACTGTAAATTTGCGGCTCAATTAACACACCAATGAGCGAGCAGATCAAACACGAATGCGGAATTGCTTTTATCCGTTTGCTGAAGCCTTTATCCTTCTACGAAGAGAAATACGGTACAGCACTTTACGGACTTAACAAGTTGTATCTTCTGATGGAAAAACAGCATAACCGCGGACAGGATGGTGCCGGTATTGCAACAATTAAACTGGATGTAAAACCAGGCCATCGTTACATCAGCCGTTACCGTTCCATGGCAACAAATGCCGTGGCTGATATTTTTAGTTATGTGCAAAACAAATTTGTAGATATTCAGAAAAATACGCCTGAATTAATGCAGGACACCGAATGGTTAAAAGCCAATGTGAGTTTTTTAGGGGAAGTGTTGTTAGGGCACCTTCGTTATGGCACACACGGTAAAAACAGCATTGAAAATTGCCACCCATTCTTACGTCAGAACAACTGGATGACCCGTAACCTGGTGCTTGCCGGTAACTTCAACATGACCAATGTAGATGAATTACTGGAGCAGTTGTACGAACTGGGCCAGCATCCAAAAGAACAAGCAGATACGGTAACGGTTTTAGAAAAAATAGGTCACTTTTTAGATGACGAAAACCAGGCCCTGTTTGACTTCTATAAAAAACAAGGATTTGATAACGTAGAGATCACGCATAAAATATCTGATTCGTTAAACATTGCAAAGATTCTGCGCCGCTCGGCAAAAACATGGGATGGGGGATATGCAATCTCCGGAATAGTAGGAAACGGTGATGCTTTTGTATTGCGTGACCCAGCTGGAATTCGCCCCGCTTTTTATTATGCAGATGATGAAATTGTGGTTGCTGCTTCTGAAAGGCCTGCCATTCAAACTGCTTTCAACATCCACTTTGATGATGTGAAAGAAATTGAACCTGGTCATGCTTTAATTGTTAAAAAGAACGGTAAAGTTACTCACCAGGTATTCAGGGAGCCAGAAGAAAAACGTGCCTGCTCTTTTGAAAGAATTTACTTCTCCAGAGGCAGTGATGCGGAGATCTATAAAGAAAGAAAACATTTAGGACAATTACTTTGCAAACAAATATTGAATGCGGTAGATGGAGACCTGAAAAATACCGTATTCTCTTTTATCCCAAATACAGCTGAGGTTTCGTTTTTCGGCATGGTGGAAGGATTGCACACCCATATCCGAACTTTACAGAAAGATACCTTGCTGCACCGTAAAGAGGAGCTTACAGACGAGCAACTGGATGAATTGCTGAGCATGACACCACGTGTAGAGAAATTGGCTATTAAAGATGTAAAGCTGCGGACATTTATTACACAAGATGCTGACCGTGGCGACATGGTTGCTCACGTATATGATACCACTTACGGCTTGATTAAAAACCATACGGATACTTTAGTTGCCGTTGACGACTCTATTGTAAGGGGAACAACTTTAAAACAAAGTATCATTAAAATTATAGACAGGCTGCATCCTAAAAAGATTATCATTGTTTCTTCGGCACCGCAGATCCGTTACCCGGATTGTTATGGTATTGACATGTCGAAAATGGGTGAGTTTGTTGCTTTCGAAGCGGCTATTCAGCTGTTGAAAGAAAGAGGCATGGCACATATCATTGATGAGGTCTACGAGAAGTGTAAAGCATCCCTGCTCTTGCCTAAAGAAGAGATTTGTAACCATGTAAAAGACATATACAGACCTTTTAAGCAAGAAGAAATCTCTGCGCAGATCACCAAGATTATTACGCCTCCGGGCACAAATGCTGAAGTTCAGGTCATTTACCAGACTTTGGATAACTTACATATCGCTTGCCCGGATCATAAAGGCGACTGGTATTTCTCCGGAAATTATCCAACACCAGGCGGTAATAAAGTTGTTAATAAAGCTTTCGTCAACTGGAAAGAAGGAAATAATCAAAGAGCTTATTAAGCTTAAAAAGAAAAAAGATCCAATATAGCGTCCGCAATGGCAACTCTTTCTTCAGGGAATTTTGCCAGGGCGTTATTAGGGGGTTACCAGGGGGTTGGTAGGGGGTTGATAGGGCTAATAGCCCTATCAACCCCCTCGTAACGCCGGACGAACACCCTGCCACTGCTCCCTCAATTTAAGGCATCCCCTTAGCTGCCTCCAGGTTGCCGAAACAGCCAAGCTGTTATTCCATAAAAAGCGCTGAAACGCTAGAAAAATTAATGGTATTTATTGATCACCTCTACAAAGAGGCGGATGGCAAAAATGATGATCACGGCGCCGGCTATACGGTTGAGTCTTTGAATAGACCTCTCTTTAATCCTGTAGCGCAATTTGGCGGCATAAAAAGTTTTAATGGAATCAATGCTTAATTGAGTAATCAGGGCTACAACAAAAAAGACCACTTTCTCAGTAAATGTATAATCGAGGTGAACAGTAATCACTCCCCCTACCATAATCCAGAACATCAATGTCGTAGGAGAGAGCAGGCACATCAAAAACCCTTTGATGATATAACCCCTCTTTTTGATTTTAACTTCCTCTTCCACACAATAATTTACATGTACCCGCTTAATCAGGTAATATAAACCCACCCCAAGTAAAAACAGTCCGCCTATGGTACCTATGTAAACATTGTATTGTGAATTGTATACAACAAACTGAGAACTGAAGATGGTCGCAGTGATGAATATGATGTCGCTGAGTATCACGCCGACTGCTAAAGAAAACCCTGCTTTAAACCCTTTTTCAATACTCGTTTTGATCATCGAGAAGAATACAGGTCCCGTTAAAAAGGAAAACAAAATACCTGCACCTATCCCTTGTAAAATTGCTTCAAACATTTAACTTAAACGTATTTTTATGCAATATGCGATTTTAAAGGTGAAAAACTCCTATTTTTTTTACTAGTTTTAGCACCTGAATAATATCAAATCAACAATTCATTAACCACACACATGGAACAACAATCGCAAAAAAATTATGGAACTGCGCTGTATACAATCATCACAGTGTTTTTCTTCTGGGGATTTGTAGCCGCATCAAATGGTATCTTTATCCCATTTTGTAAAACACATTTTAACCTCACGCAGTTTGAATCGCAATTGATAGATTTCACCTTTTATGGAGGTTATTTCATCGGTTCCCTGATTCTTTACTTCGCTTCTCAGGCTAGTAAAATAGATATCCTTAATAAAATTGGTTATAAAAAAGGGATCATTGCCGGTTTGGTTGTTTCCGCAGCCGGTGCTTTGCTGATGATACCTGCTGTGCATTCAGGATCGTTTATCTTTATCCTTGTGGCTTTCTTTTTTATTGCGATTGGTTTCTCTTTACAACAAACGGCCGCTAATCCTTTCGTTGTTGCTTTGGGCCCACCAGAAAGTGGTACCCACAGGTTAAACCTTGCTGGTGGTATCAATAACCTCGGTGGTTTATTCGGACCAGTGATTGTTAGTGTGGTTTTGTTCGGTACTGCAAACGATGCCGTAGCTAAAGAAGTTGATATTAAATCAATCAATAACCTTTATTATATACTTGCAGGTTTGTTCCTGGCCGTGGCTGTATTTTTTAGCATCTCTAAATTGCCAGTGGTAACCAGTAGTGAAACCATGGAATCCAGCTCAAAATCAAATGCGCCATTGCTTATCATGCTGGTTGGCTTTTTCATGATGATGC
The DNA here is from genome assembly GCF_037482985.1 of Pedobacter immunditicola. Lineage (NCBI taxonomy): Bacteria > Pseudomonadati > Bacteroidota > Sphingobacteriia > Sphingobacteriales > Sphingobacteriaceae > Pedobacter > Pedobacter immunditicola. Next base: position 322,757 of record NZ_JBBHKC010000005.1, read on the forward strand.
TTGTAGATCCAATAGCGAATTCAACAGGTATCAATAAAGAAATCCTGGTTTATTCTTCCCTCGCCATTATCGTTCTGACCTTATTATATGTTTATGGTAATAAAAAAGAAAACCCTAATCAATGGGGTGCCATGCAGTATCCGCAACTCATTCTAGGGATGCTGGCTATCTTCATTTATGTGGGGGTAGAGGTAACCATTCAAAGTAACCTTGGTGCGTTGCTTAACATGCCGGATTTTGGGGGTTTACCAGAGTCTGATATCAAACAATACATTTCTTTATACTGGGGAAGTATGATGATCGGACGCTGGACTGGTGCCGTGAGTGCTTTTAACCTGACCAAACAAACTAAAACCATTTTAACGGTAGTTGTTCCTTTTGTTGCTTTCGGAATTATATTATTGGTTAACCATTTCACAGGTACCAATATTGGTAACATGTATGTATATGCAGTTTCTATCGCCATCATGATTGTTGCTGTGTTCATCGGACAAGAAAAACCGGCTAAGACTTTAGCTTTATTCAGCACCTTGGGTGTAATTGCGATGTTGATCGGTTTATTTACTACGGGTGATGTTGCTGTATTTGCTTTCATCAGTGGTGGTTTGTGCTGCTCGATCATGTGGCCTTCTATCTTTGCCTTATCAATTACCGGCTTAGGGAAATATACCAGCCAGGGATCTTCTTTCCTGATCATGATGATTTTAGGTGGTGCCATCATTCCACCGGTGCAAGGTTTCCTTGCGGATACCAGTGGAATACATAATTCGTATATTGTGCCCGCCTTAGGTTTTGTATACCTGATTTTCTTTGCATGGAAAGTGAGCGGGATATTAAAAAAACAAGGCTTTAACGTTGAACAAATAGCGGCTGAAGGAGGCCACTAATCTATAGAAAATAAAATCCCTCCTTACATCAAGGGGGGATTTTTCATTTTTAGATAGTTTGTTATTTAAAGGTAATGAAGCTATCATGAGCAATATTCATTGCTTTTTGTGAGTGTTGCTCATGATGGTTTTTATTTAGAACAAAATTGAACATGAAACGCAGCTTTACTGATATTTTTATGAACCTCGCTACAGACCTTGCCTTTCGTTCGCATTGCGTACGGGCACAGGTTGGCGCTGTTTTAACCAAAGACACCCGTATTATTTCCATCGGCTATAACGGGCCGCCGGCCAAAACCCATAACTGTGATGAAGAATGGCCAGAAACAGGGTGTGCCAGAGATTCAAGGGGCAGTTGCTTGCTTGCCCTGCATGCCGAAGAAAATGCGATACTGTATGCGACTAAAAATGGCTCCAATATTCAGGGTGCTACTTTATATACTACGCTCTCTCCCTGCATCGCCTGTGCACGCTTAATCTTGTCGTCGGGCATCAAAGTGGTGGTCTATAAAGATTCTTATGCAGCCTATAAAGGATTGTCCAGTGATGAAGGGGTCGATTTCTTAAAAAGATTCGGCGTAGAAGTGAATAAATATTAACTTTGTGCCCATGCTAGAAAAAATCATCATTATCGATTTTGGATCACAATATACGCAGTTAATTGCACGCAGGGTTCGTGAACTGAACGTCTTTTGCGAAATATATCCTTTCCATCATATTCCAGAGTTTTCAACAGAGGTAAAAGGTATCATCTTTTCCGGTAGTCCATATTCAGTACGCCAGGAAGATGCCCCTCAAATTGACCTCACTAAATTTCATAACAAGTATCCAGTTCTAGCCGTATGTTATGGAGCGCAATACATTGCACAACAATCTGGCGGAGAGGTCATCCCTTCAACAACCAGAGAATATGGCAGGGCAAACCTGAATTTCATTGATGCTGGTAACAAGCTGTTCAAAAACATCGCACCTGATTCACAGGTATGGATGTCGCATGGCGATACCATTACAGCCGTTCCTGAAAGCTTTGAACTAATTGCCAGCACAGATAATGTAAGGGTAGCAGCCTACCAGGTAAAAGATACGGATACTTATGCGATCCAGTTTCACCCTGAGGTTACCCATAGTTTAGATGGCAAGCAATTGCTGGAAAACTTTTTGGTAGATATCTGCGGTTGCCAGCAAAACTGGACCCCTGATGCGTTTGTAGAAACAACCATTGCTTCATTAAAGGCGCAGTTGGGTAATGACAAGGTCGTATTGGCCTTATCTGGTGGTGTTGACTCCAGTGTTGCTGCAATTTTAATGCACAAAGCGATTGGAAAAAACCTACACTGCATTTTTGTGGATAATGGTTTATTACGAAAAGATGAGTATGAAGGCGTATTAGAGCAATATAAACACCTTGGTTTAAACATTAAAGGTGTTGATGCTAAAGAACGCTTCTTAAGTCAGCTGGAAGGCTTGAAAGATCCTGAGTTAAAGCGTAAAGCAATCGGCAGGGTATTTATCGAAGTATTTGATACAGAAGCACACCTGATTCAGGATGTGAAATGGCTTGGACAGGGAACAATATATCCCGATGTAATTGAATCTGTTTCTGTTAACGGACCATCAGCAACCATCAAATCGCACCACAATGTGGGCGGCTTGCCGGATTACATGAAATTAAAAGTTGTTGAGCCGCTAAACACTTTGTTTAAAGATGAGGTGAGAAGAGTGGGAAGGTCATTAGGACTGGAGCATTTTATCATTGGCCGTCACCCTTTCCCTGGGCCTGGTTTAGCAATCAGAATTCTTGGCGAGGTTACTGCAGAAAAAGTAGCTATCTTGCAGGAAGCAGATGCTATTTATATCAATAATTTAAAAGAAGCCGGACTTTATGATAAAGTATGGCAGGCGGGCGCAATCTTTTTACCTGTACAATCTGTAGGGGTAATGGGAGATGAGCGTACTTATGAAAACGTGATTTGCCTTAGAGCGGTTGAATCTGTGGATGGAATGACGGCCGATTGGTGTCATTTACCCTATAATGTACTTGCCAAGATTTCTAATGAGATAATTAACAAGGTAAAAGGAATTAACCGGGTAGTATATGATATCAGTTCAAAACCGCCTGCTACCATTGAGTGGGAATAAATTAGTACTATCGATCTTTATCGGTTTGTGCCTGGCGGCTTGCTCGCCCAAGGTACAAACCGTTAAAAAAGAGGCACCTCCTGAAGAAGTGAAAGAGGTGGTGGAGACAAAACCGTCAAAAAAGAAATTCACGGAGGCAACAATTTCATTGCTTATCCCTTTTAACCTCGATGATTTCAAAACAAAAGCCCTTAACAAGGCCGAGGTGGAAAAACATGCCCTGGCTATTGATTTTTACCAGGGTTTTAAACTCGGGATAGATTCTGCAGCCGCTGCTGGTTTAAACTTCAAGCTGAATGTTTATGATACTGAGGATAATAACAGCCGCTTGGCCAGTTTGATTCAGAATCACAAATTGGATGGCAGCGATCTGTTGGTAGGGCCGGTTTTTCCTGATGGCTTAAAATACATGAAAAACTATTCCCTGCAAAATCAGTTGCCTGTGGTGTCGCCGCTGGCAGCCTCACAGCCTTCTGAATTTGCCAATCCGAACCTGATTTCTATCGTTAACAATATCGACCTCCATGCTGCTAAAATTGGCGATTACATCCTCAAAAAATACGCACCTGAGAAAACCGTAGTCGTATTGATCAGCACAAAAAGCCCGTCAGACGAGCTGCTTGGTAGTCCCCTTCGTGATTATTTTTTGAACAAAGGGACTAAGCTTACTTTCCAGGAATATGGTTCGGTTTTTACCATGGAAACTAAATTGGTGAAAGATAAAAAGTACGTGGTGATGCTGAGTTCTTCGAGCCAGACATTCGTGGCTTCGACCATCGATAAATTGACCAAAATGAGGAATGCCGGTTTTAACGTCGACCTTTTCGGGCACCCTGATTGGATGAAGCAAACGTATAACACAGATAAGCTGCAGGCTTTGAATACCATCATCACTTCTTCTTATAGAATTGATTACAACAGTCCGGCAGTGATAAATTTCATTAAAAAGTACAGGAAAGCATTTAATTTTGAGCCCGGTGAATACGCTTTTAAAGGTTTTGATATTGGTTATTACTTTGGAAAGCAGTTTTCCAAACATGGCGCCAACTACCTGGAGCATTTAAGCAAGGAAAAATACAAGGGCCTGCACAATGACTTTGCCTTTCAGCAAGATGAGCAGAATGGGTTCATTAACACCAGTCTGATGCTCTTACAGTACAAGGGATTTAAATTGAATGTTATTGAATAATTAATTGATGAATAATCGTTCCCAGTTATCCTTATCATCGCTTAAACACCTACAAAAACACCTATATAATGAAGATTGAGCACCAGGTCAGGGCTTTTGAGCAAATAATGAATAGCTATGACGGGTTATTGCCGCTTCATCGTTTTTTGGTGACTTATTTTAAGCGCAATAAAAAGATGGGCTCTTCCGACCGCCGCTGGGCCAGTCGTTATGTTTATAGCTATTACCGTTTGGGTAAGGCTTTAAGCCATGTTGACAAGGTGGAACGATTAGCTGTGGCTGATTTTTTATGCAATACAACGGTAAGCCTGGTCGTTGATACTTACCTGCCACAGTTGAAGGAGCAGGTTAATTTGCCGGTTAAAGCTAAGCTAACCTTGATCATGGATCTTTATCCGGATTTTAAAATAGAAGAAGTGTTTCCCTTTTCTCCGGCACTGCTTTCCGATACCATTGATAAGGATGCCTTTTATACCTCTTTTTTTACCCAACCTGACCTTTTTATCAGGGTACAGCAAAACCATTCGCTGAAGATGTTAAATACGCTGAGGGATGCTGGTGTGATGGTGCATGACCTTGGTGAAAAGACTTTCGCTATGCCCAACGGTACCAAGCTGGAAACAATCATCCCTGATCAAAAGCACTACCAGGTGCAGGACCTGTCTTCACAGAAAACCGGCGCTTATTTTCAGCCGCAGAAATATGATTACTGGTGGGACTGCTGTGCTGCTTCAGGGGGTAAATCGCTGCTGCTCCATGACCTGGAGCCTACTGTACAATTGCTGGTGAGTGACGTGAGGGAAACGAGTTTAAACAACCTCGATGAGCGCTTTCAATTGGCAGGTTTAAAGAAATACCAGAAAAAAGTATTGGACCTGTTGCTCAATAACGAGCAGGAGCTGCACCATTATACTTTTGACGGCATTATTTTAGATGCGCCTTGTTCTGGTTCGGGTACCTGGGGCCGGACTCCCGAAATGCTTCAGTATTTTGATCAGCATAAAATCAGCTTCTTCCAGCAACTTCAAAAAAGTATCGCTTCGAATGTTATGGCCTACCTGAAGCCGGGGAAACCCTTGATTTACATCACCTGCTCTGTATTTAAGCAGGAAAATGAAGAGGTGGTTGCTTTCCTACAGGAAGAACATCATTTGAAACTGGAAAGTATGGAAGTGATTAAAGGATACGATGATAAAGCAGACACGATGTTTGTAGCGCGTCTGCTTAAAAGCTAGAGTCCTGTATTATTTCTGAATAGCTTGATCGCGATGGCTAAAAGAATAATCCCAAATGCTTTTCTGAGAATATTCAAGCCTGTAATTCCGAAAAACTTCTCCAACCTGCTGGTATTCTTCAATACAAAATAAACAAAGATCATATTAATAATAATCCCTATCAGGATGTTCTGTGTGGCGTATTCTGTTTTCAAGGAGAGCAGGGTGGTCATGGTTCCTGCGCCTGCAATCAAAGGGAAGGCCAGGGGGACAATAGAAACAGTTTCTGGCGCTTCTTCTTTAAATAAAGTCAGCCCGAGGATCATCTCTAAAGCTAGGACAAAGATCACAAAGGAACCTGCTATGGCAAAGGAGGCTACATCCAGACCGATAATCTTCAGCATCTCTTCACCCAGAAAAAGAAATAAGATCATTAATACGGTGGCTACAATGGTTGCTTTTTCTGATTCAATATGACCGGCTTTTTGTCGCAGGTTAATTACGATGGGTATAGAACCCAGGATGTCAATAATGGCGAAAAGCACCATCGTAGTGGAAAGGATCTCACTAAAATTTAATTCCATAGCATTAATTTATTTATGCAAAGCTAAGTAAATTAATGTTGTTTAAAACAAAAGAGGCTACCTGTTAAAGTAGCCTCTGCAATATTTTTTAGAAAGTATTATGGATTATTTTTCTTGTGTTGTTTACGGACCACAGAATTTCTGACGCCATAAGCAAAGTAGATCACCATACCCAGGGCCATCCAGATCCCTAAACGCTCCCAGTTGTGTTTACCCAAGCCAATCATCATGGTAATGCAGACTAGCGCACCTAAAATAGGTACAAAGGGCATGAACGGTGTTTTGAAAGGCCTTGGTCTGTCAGGGTCAGTTTTACGTAATACCAAAATCCCTATACACACCAGGGTAAAAGCGAATAATGTTCCGATACTCGTCATATCACCAACCACATCTCCTGGTACAAAGGCAGCGAATAAGCCTACGAAAACCAGGAAGATCAGGTTTGATTTATATGGTGTTTTAAATTTAGGATGTATCGCTGAGAACACTCTCGGTACAAGACCATCTTTAGACATGGAGAAGAATACCCTCGATTGGCCAAGCAGCATCACTAAAATTACAGAAGAGAAACCAGCTAAAATAGCCACTGTGACTAATACCGATAGCCAATGGTAGTTTTGCATATAAGTTTCAATGGCATAAGCTACGGAAGCCTCTTTGCCAATGGTATTGAATTCGTCATAATTAGCTACGCCTGTTAACACATGTCCGAATAGCACATAAAGAACTGTACAAATCGCTAATGAGATCAGTATGCCTAAAGGCATATCCCTCTTCGGGTTTTTTGCTTCCTGAGCTGCTGTAGATACCGCATCAAAACCAATAAAGGCAAAGAATACAACACCAGCACCAGCAATAATACCACTCCAGCCAAAATGACCAAAGTCTGTTGTGAAAAAGTCAAAGAAGCCAATCTCGCCTTTTGCCAGTTTTACTTCACCTGTATTCGCAGGGATGTAAGGCGTGTGGTTTTCAGGGTTGATGAATCCCCATCCGATAGCAATAAATGCAATAACAATAGCTACTTTTAAAACTACAATGACTCCATTGATAGTTGCAGACTCTTGTGTTCCCCTAATCAGCACCAGAGTAAGTAAAATAACGATAAATAAAGCAGGGAGGTTAATGATACCCTGTACGCCATCTAAAGAAGTTTGAAATGGGGAGTGACAATATTCATAAGGTATGGAGACGCCAAAGTTTTCGAGGAGCTTATTCAGGTATTCAGACCAGGCGATTGCCACGGTAGCCGCACCAACGGCATATTCCAATACCAAATCCCAGCCAATAATCCAGGCAACCGTTTCGCCCATAGTAGCATAGGAATAAGTATAAGCACTTCCGGCAATCGGGATCATAGAAGCAAACTCTGCGTAACATAAGCCTGCCAGCGCACAGCCAAGTGCAGCGAGGATGAAGGATAAGGTTACCGCTGGGCCAGAATGTTCAGCTGCTGCTGCTGCTGTTCTGACAAAGAGGCCGGCACCAATAATGGCACCAATACCCAGAGCGACCAGGTTACCTACGCCTAAGGTGCGCTTTAGGGTTCCTTCACCAGTTTCATTAGACTCCGCAATCAAGGAGTCTATTGATTTTTTGAATAACATAATTTGAGGTTTAGTAAGGTTTTGTCTGAATAGTTGAATTTTTGGGGAATTAAAAAACCAAACCTAATTAAAAATAATTTAAAAATAAAAGGGATTTATGTGCTAATATCCCTTTTATTTTTAAAGCTTATTTTAAGTTATATCAATAATTAATGACCGTATCAGTCTTATTGATGATGGTATCTGTCTTCACGATGCCTGAATTATCTCTTGTCTTGATAATTTTGATTTCTTTCTTTATTTCAGTTTGAGCCAGGGTTGTTTCGCTAACTGCAATGTGTGGCGCAATAATTAAAGAAACAATAGACATCAGTTTGATGAGGATATTCATGGAAGGACCGGAAGTGTCTTTAAACGGGTCGCCAACCGTGTCACCTGTTACGGATGCTTTATGTGGTTCAGAACCTTTGTAGTGCATCGTTCCCTGGATCATCACCCCTTTTTCGAAAGATTTTTTAGCATTGTCCCATGCCCCTCCGGCATTCGACTGGAAGATGCCCATCAGCACGCCTGACACGGTAACTCCGGCCAGCAATCCACCCAATACTTCTGGGCCAAAAGCGAAGCCGATAATGATGGGTACAATTAAGGCAATGGCACCCGGCAGCATCATTTCCCTGATCGAAGCATTGGTAGAGATGGCCACACATTTTTCATATTCCGGTTTTGCCTTATATTCCATGATACCGGGAATTTCTTTAAATTGTCGTCTTACTTCCTGCACCATGGCCATGGCCGCCCGGCCTACGGCAGAGATACACAAGGAAGAAAATATAAAAGGAATCATGCCGCCGACAAACAAACCAGCCAGGACATCGGCTTTATAAATATCAATCGATGTAATGCCGGAGATCCCTGCGAAAGCCGCAAACAGTGCCAACGACGTTAAAGCCGCAGAAGCAATAGCAAAACCTTTACCTGTCGCTGCGGTGGTATTGCCCACAGCATCTAAATTATCTGTACGTTCTCTTACTTCTTTGGGTAAGCCACTCATTTCAGCTATACCACCTGCATTGTCGGCAATAGGGCCAAAAGCATCAATCGACAATTGCATGGCTGTGGTAGCCATCATGCCGGCGGCAGCGATAGCTACGCCATAAAAGCCTGCGAAAAAATAGGAACAATAGATTCCGGATGCTAAAACCAGGATTGGCAATACCGTAGATTCCATTCCCATGGCTAAACCACCAATGATATTGGTGGCATGACCTGTAGAGGATTGATCGACGATAGATTTTACCGGGCGCTTGCCCATGGCGGTATAATATTCCGTGATCAGGCTCATTAACGTGCCTACGACCAGACCCACTAAAATGGAGTGGAATACGTCTTTTGAAGTAAATTCCAGGCCTCTGATCGACATGGTATCCGGCATGATCCAGAAAACGGCAAAGAACGAAGCCACCGCGGTTAATACAATTGACATCCAGTTGCCTATATTCAATGCATGCTGTACACTGTCTGTTTCTTTTTTGATTCGAACAAACCAGGATGAAATTATGGAAAGTAACAATCCCAGGCCTGCAATCAGCATAGGGAGTAAGATGGGGGCCATGCCACCAAATTTATCATCTGAAGTTGTTTCCTGTCCCAACACCATCGTGGCGAGGATGGTTGCCACGTAGGAGCCGAATAAATCCGCACCCATACCTGCCACATCACCCACATTATCACCCACGTTATCAGCAATGGTTGCCGGGTTCCTGACATCATCTTCAGGGATGCCTGCTTCCACTTTACCCACAAGGTCGGCACCCACATCGGCAGCTTTAGTGTAGATACCACCACCAACACGTGCGAAAAGGGCAATACTCTCTGCACCTAAGGAAAATCCCGCCAGTACTTCAATGGTTTTTTTCATCTCCATGCCCGAAGCCAAAACACCGTCGGGCACAAAGCTGTGATACAAAACGATAAATAAGCCTCCCAGACCAAAAATCGCCAGTCCGGCAACACCAAAACCCATGACGGTACCGCCGGTAAATGACACTTTCAGCGCTTTTGGTAAGCTGAACCTGGCAGCTTGTGTGGTTCTAACATTTGCTTTTGTGGCAATGCGCATACCCAGGTAACCAGCGGTTGCGGAGCATACGGCACCAAATAAAAAGGCCAGGGCAATAACGGGACTGGAATGGATAGGGTTTTCAGGGGTACCTTTCATAGTGCCCGACCAGGCCAGCAAGGTTCCAGCGATGATGACAAAATAGGATAGCACCTTCCATTCGGCCTTTAAAAAGGCCATGGCACCATCAGCAATATACCCTGCAAGTTCGGTCATGGTTTCATCCCCAGGATCTTGCCGTGACACCCATGCACTTTGAATGGCCATCACTAAAATTCCTACCAAGCCAAAGGCCGGTATCATGTAGATTAAATTGTTTTGTAAAAACTCCATAAAATATTTGGTTGGTTGGTTTATGTTAAAGCCTTTAACTTCTATTGCTAATATATATCATTTTTTTAAATATATTAGTTCCTACAAAGCAAATAAACCTAACCCAACGAACCACTTCATGAAAGAAGAAAAACAAGATCAGTCTTTTAAACGAGAGCTGGGCCTGCTCGACGGCACTATGCTGGTGGTAGGCTCTATGATCGGCTCAGGAATTTTTATTGTCAGTGCAGATATCGCACGTAACGTGGGTGCTGCAGGCTGGCTGATTTTAGTTTGGGTACTCACCGGAATTATTACCGTTATCGCTGCCGTGAGTTACGGCGAGCTGAGTGCCATGTTTCCCAAAGCCGGCGGCCAATATGTATACCTTAAAGAAGCCTATAATAAGCTGATTGCCTTTTTATATGGCTGGAGCTTTTTTGCTGTCATCCAAACGGGCACTATTGCCGCAGTAGGGGTAGCTTTCTCCAAATTCGCCGCTTACCTCTACGAACCCTTCAGTGATGAGAACATCTTATATCAGATTGGGTCTTTCCAGTTAAATGCGGCACAAATAGTATCCATTGTTACGATCGTTTTACTCAGTTACCTCAATAGCAAGGGGGTAAAGAACAGTAAGTTGTTGCAAACCTTTTTAACCATCATTAAGATACTTTCGCTGTTTGGCTTAATTGTTTTCGGCTTTACCTTGGGTGCCCGCGCTGAAGTGTGGAATGCCAACTGGGCAGATGCCTGGAATACCAGGGCGTTTGACATGGCCAGCGGCACATGGGTAAGTATTGGTGGTACTGCGTTATTATCAGGTATTGCAGCGGCGATGGTGGGTTCGCTTTTCTCGAGTGATGCCTGGGTAGGGGTCACTTTTATAGCCGGTGAAATCAGGGATCCTAAACGGAATGTCGGTTTGAGCCTTTTCCTGGGAACTTTAATTGTCAGTGTGATTTATGTGCTGGCCAACCTGATGTACATTTCGGTGATGCCCCTGAACGAGATTGCTTTGGCTAAATCCGACCGGGTGGCGGTGGTGGGTGCGGGGTATATTTTTGGCAGTATGGGGACCATCATCATCGCCATCATGATCATGATATCTACTTTCGCCTGTAACAATGGCTTGATTATGGCGGGCGCAAGGGTTTATTATACCATGGCCAATGATGGTTTGTTCTTTAAAAAAGCCGCCCTGCTTAACAAAGCAAGGGTGCCAGCCTGGGCATTGTGGTTTCAATGTGTTTGGGCCTCGGCATTATGCCTCACTGGTAAATACGGTGCTCTTTTGGACTATGTGATGATCATTGTGATCATTTTCTATATCCTCACCATTTATGGGATTTTCATTTTAAGGCGTAAAATGCCGAATGCAGAACGTCCTTATAAAGCTTTCGGCTATCCTTTTCTGCCAATGTTTTACATCATTGTTGCTACAGCGATTTGTATATCGCTGCTGATTACCAAAACTAATACTTGTGGCTGGGGGGTAGTGATTATGCTGGCCGGGATTCCTGTTTATTACCTTACTAAACCTAAGGAAGTGGAAGAAGTTGTTAACAAGTGATAGCCGGAAATCTAAATCAAGCTGGTATTTGAGAGCGTTGGACCTATGGTCATACCCGAATAGACAGAGTAGCCTAATGTAAAATGAAAAAGATGGAGAATATTGCGTTAAAGACATTAAGGGATAAATGCATTTTATATAACCAATTTATGATTGATAGCGGAGCTATTCCAAGAGAATTAATGGGTACTTATCTAGCTGCAAATAAATATATAGAAGCTGCTTATCAAGAAGGAAAAATGAAGCCGCTTAAGGCTATAAGTATTGATATTGATGATCAGGTGATCAGACATATGCCATTATCAATGGCTAATAAATTAAAAGGCCTTTTTAAGGAAAAATTACATATTGATTATGAGGCAGTTGATAAAGCCCGCTTAAAAGCAATCCAAAAGATATTAAAGAAGGGAAAAATATCAACAGGTGAAGAATATGAATTAGCGTTTAATCGTGTTGACGAAATTTATGCGGAGCGAGATAAAGCAGATGAAGTTAAACAGTTAAATGAATTGCTTACGGCATTTGATAAAAATTAATACTTCCATTGTGTCGTAATGTTACCAGATGATAAGCAGCGGGAAACAGCGGAGTTAAACAAATAAATCAGCGGATTGTTAAGGTGATAAATGCCTTCACATGGTACAGCAGCGGTTATATCGTTTAACGAAATCCGGCGACCTGGATCCGCTGATGGAACGGGTGGGTGATGCACATGCTGTGCTGCTCGGTGAAGCTTCGCATGGTACACATGAGTATTATACCTGGCGTACGGCCATCACGAAAAGACTGATCAAGGAAAAGGGGTTCAATTTCATTGCCGTAGAGGGCGACTGGCCAGACTGTTACAAGATCAACAGGTATATTAAAGGCTTGGATGACCAGGATAAGAAGCCTGCAGCTGTTTTACATAGTTTCGACCGCTGGCCTACCTGGATGTGGGCCAACTGGGAAATTGTCTCTTTAGTCAACTGGTTGAAGGCACATAATGCGAAACTGCCCATGGAGCAGAAAGTGGGCTTTTACGGGCTTGATGTTTACAGTTTGTGGGAATCTATGAATACCATTGTATCCTACCTGGAGCAAGAAGATCCCGTTGCGGCAGACCTGGCAAAGAAAGCCATTCGGTGTTTTGAGCCTTATGGTGAAGATGAACACCGTTATGCCAGGGCTCAATTCACCATGTCGGCATCATGCCGCGAACCGCTTATCCGCTTGCTTTCTCATATCAAAAAGAAAGTGCCTAGTTATGACCATGACCCTGAGGCTGCCTTAAATGCAGCGCAAAATGTTCATATCGCTGTTAACGCCGAAGCGTATTATACCAATATGACAAGTTTCAACGACAATACCTGGAATATGCGGGATACACACATGATGGAAACGCTGCTGCGGTTGTTTAAGTTCCATGGAGCTGCATCAAAGGCCATTGTTTGGGAACACAATACGCATGTTGGAGATGCCCGTTATACAGATATGAAAAAAGCCGGACTCATCAACGTCGGGCAATTGGTGAGGGAAGCAAGGGGCGAAAAGGATGTGGTGCTGGTTGGCTTTGGCTCTTTCCAGGGTACGGTGATTGCGGGCAAAGCCTGGAGCGCACCAATGGAAGTGATGCCCGTGCCTGAGGCAAGAAAAGATAGTGTTGAAGCACAGTTGCATCAACAGTTTGCGGCAAATCAACTGTTAATTTTTGATAAGGCTTTTGATGCAGCTCATGACGATGAAAATCTTTATCCCTGGATAGCGCATCGTGCTATTGGGGTGGTTTATCATCCCGAACGTGAAAAATTTGGAAACTATGTGCCTACGATTTTAAATTTAAGGTACGATGCCTTTCTATATATTGATCAAACCAGGGCACTTCATCCTTTACACCTGAAACCGGATGGACATAAAATCCCCGAGACTTATCCTTTCGAATATTAAGCAGCAGGAGGAAGAATCTTGAAATAGCAAAGGATTTGAAAATCTAAAAAAATTAGAATATTATAAAAAAGCTTAAAAAAGAAACGGGGATCTAGTTCTAAAACCAAATCCCCGTCATCTAAATTAACGCTCTCGGATATAAGACGCTTTGTTGAGCCAAATATTGTGTCAACCTTAAAATAATTTTAAAATATTTATGTATTTCTTAGCGCTTTCCAGATCTGGCATTTTCTAGCGTATAAATAGGGTTCAGTTTAAAAAATGTTTAGTGAAAAACCGTTAGATCTGGGAAGAAGATCTTAGAGAAATCAACCGTAACGCCATCACCACCATATTTAATCTTTTTTACCAGCTCACCGGTAGAAGCATTATAGATCAGCAGATAGTTTACAGTAGAAGCTGCTCCGTAACCCTGAATACCGTTCACGACAATGTAATCCTTATTCTTATCATAACGGATCGCACCGTAAATCATGAAAGGATTCTCGGTGATCGTGATAAATGGCTGTTTTAATGAGGAGGCATTGCCATCTATATACTTATAGATAGCCTTTCCTGAATGATAGAACACTGCATTTTCCTTGGTTGATGCGGTAAGCCTGGTTGGCGCATCAAGACCAAATGAACCTACCGTCACCGATAAAGCTACACCAGCGGTATCTAAATTCTGATCAATAGAAATTAAACGGGAGCCCGTAGAAGCCCAGACTTTACCATTTGGTGTCTCCGCGAACCCGCGGTTGATATTGGAGAAGCTTTTCACCAATGAATAATTGCCAGCTGATACAATTTTGGCACCATTACTCTGCAACAGGTAAATATAGTCGCCTTTTTTCCATAGATCACCTGTGTTTAAGGCGCCAACTGTTGTCAATTTATTTTGAAGAGAAAGTGTGTTCAAATCGATTTGATACACCCCGTCGTTTGCACTCACCAAACCTCTGTTTCCCTCTACCGGGATGATGCTTCTCCAGTTGCTTGTTTCTTGCACATATCTGGCTTCTTCCTTCAGGCTGAACGCATTTACTTTTACAATCGGCCCATTCATTTTGCTCATCAGGTAAATGCTGCCGTTGATTACTGAAGCGAATTGCAGGCTGCTGGTTTTAGCTGCATTTGACAAAATCTTGCCCGGATTTTCTTTTTCATAAACCCTGGTCGAAAGTGTATCGTCGCCGTAGCTGTAAAAGTTGATGGTGCCAGCGTTTTGTGCGTAAGAACCCTCACTGATCACAAAGAACCCATTCTTATATTTGCCCGCTGCCGGGTCAATTTGTGGATCATCGACATTGTCCTTTTTACAAGCGGAAAGACCCGTTGCCAGGAGCAATGCCGCTACGAATAATTGCTTAAAGTTGAAGTGTTTCATATGTTATTATTTATTTGTTTTTTAAAAGTTTAAGATCTACCGCTCCAGCAAATTCAGTCGAAATCTCACCGATGTAGCGGGAACGTTCATTGCTGTTATCCGGACTAAACGGATTTCCATTACTGTTTTGCGCCGTATAGATTTTCACGAAGTCTATTGAGGTCAAGGCCACCTTATTGCCATTGGAACTAACGGCCCAGTCGATATCGAAGGTATTGTAGCCCCTGCCCAACTGTTCCTGCAAGGCCAGGTAATCATTGGAGCCATTATCGGCATAACCAAATCCCAATGGCTTATTGTTAATAAGATCTCCGGCTGTCAATGTACTTCTGACCAGTGTGCCCGTAAATGATAGCTCAGCTGCGGTTGTCCAGCCAGGAAAATAATCCTGTGCATGGAACTTGTTTCTTAAAATCAGTCCTTCCTTACCCTGGTTATCTGTCCACCGGATATCATCACTTAAACTGGCGGGTCTATGATAGGTGATTTTGTAATTTTTTATGGTGGTCGCAGCGCTATAATCGCTTCCTGCCAGCTCATACCACTGATCATCCGGCAGGCCGTTTTTGTTCTGGTCCTGCATGACGCATACGATGCCGGGTTCAGAAAACTCCATGCCTGCACCAACCAAAGGGTTGCCATAAATCCCCAGATCTGCTCCGGAACCATTGGTTATCGGGTGGTCAAATCCGAAAACGATATAGCCACCGAATCCGCCAAGGGAAACCAGGCCATTACCTACGGCACCGATCAGGATTTCAGTCTTAGCAAGATCTGTGCTGCCACCATCGTTGATAAACTGCCCCGGAGCCGGCTTAAATTCATAGATCTTATTTACATAGGGCGATAATTCCGCTACTGGTTTTTCATTCTCTGCTGTGTTTTCCTTTTTGCAGGAAAGGAGCACAACAGATAAAAGGGTCAGTACGGTTACAGATTTCAGTTTCATATGATTTTGATATAGTATATATGGATGATAAGTATTAGTATACAAAGGCAAAATGTGCGGGAATGTCGCCCGTAACGACTGACCACTTTTTATTCCCATTTGCGTCGAAGCAATAAAGGGTTCCGGGCGTGACGTAATCTTTGGCATCGCTCACATAAACCTCTTTGGTCAGCGGGTCTACCATGATCCCGTATGGAATCTTAATCTGCGCATCAGTTCCGTCGGTAATGAATTTTTTATCGACCAGCGTTTCGTCCTTTACATTGATCATCGAATAGGAAATGATATTCTTCTGTTGGATATAGCTCCATTCGGTCGCATAGAGGTATGCCGTATCATCATCTATCCAGAGGTTGCTCGCTGCGATATCAAATGACTTTTTGATCTGATCTGTTTTGGTGTCTATGACGAAAAGTTTCGAGGGGATATGGTAATAGTCGCCCCTGGAGGTAACATAAAGATCACCATAACGGTCTGCTTTCAGTCTGGCGAGGTTGATGGCTACATCTATACGCTTGATTTCGGTAAAAGAATGAAGGTCAATGACCGATATGGTCCTTTCGTAATTCGGTGGGCTATAACCCCCGGAATTTGCGATATAGAGTTTTTCACCGACTATCGCCATTTCTTCGGGCTGTCTACCCACATCAACCTTTCGTTCCACCTGAAGCGTGGCCGTGTCGATCTCGGTAATGCTGCCGTTAGGCGCAGTTGGGTCACCGACCTTTCCAAGGTAGGCGCTTACATAAGCCTTGCCCTTGTAAAAAGTAACATAGCGGCCATTGGTAATGTCTATCTGCTTGATCTTTTTGGAAGTCTTCACATCCAGGATTTCCAGTTTGTTGGATAGGTTAACCACCACATAGAGCTTCGACCCATAGACGCCGATGTCATTCCCAACATCACCGAGGCCTTTGGTTACTTCCGGATTGGCCTGGCCATAAATGTTGCGCCTGTAGTTTCCTGTTCGGAGGTCCACAAAATCCAGCGAGGCCTTGTTCATGTTCATGTTGCCTTCGTTGAGCAGGTACAGGCCCTTGATTACACTCGATGGATTTGGTGGAAAGGCAGTCTCTGTCTGTTCAGGAGCAACGGCAGGATCTTTTCTGCATGCGCCAAGAAGCAACAAAAGAGCGCCCATCAATAATGCAATGCACTGATTGTCTATTCTCATATCGTATAGCTTAACTTGAAACGGTAAAATCTTCTGGGCATGGGGAAGTTGGAAATGATCTCCCGGTCCTGGTTGAAAATATTGTTGACCTCCATATTTACCTTTGCTTTTCTGCCCATTACGTTCAGCTTGTACCCGATTCCCATATCATGGGTATACCAAGGCTCCATGCGGTTGTAAACAGCATTCTGGTACGTGCTGAGCTGATTGTAGCGTTCACCGGAATAAATGTAGCTGTAGTTCAACTCCAGTTTTTTCCAGTCGCCACCCATAGTCAGCGATCCACTATGAAGCGGCATATAGGGGATATTGTATCGGTCATTCCTTCCTTCGGTCACATCCCTCGCCTGTTGAAAGGTATAACTAGCCGAGACATTGATAGTCACACCAGCGGATACAGCCCAAACCGACTGCACGTTTGTCTCCAATCCCTTTATAGCAACCTTGCCGATATTATACATCGTCCAGCGGTACAGGTTTGCACTGGGAACGGCCACAATCTTATCCTTCACCTGGTTATAATAAGCATCTGCCTGTATCGAAAGCGAGGTCAGTGCCGTAGTTTTGGGCTGTATGGAATAGGTTATTCCCAGGTCATACTGGTTTGTAAACTCCGGACGCAGCAACGAATTGCCGATGAAGGTATAATAGAGATCGTTAAAGGTGGGGAGCCTGAATATTTTTTTATAAAATGCCCTGAACATCAGTTTTTTGCTGTCAAATGGATGAAAAGTAGCCATTGCCGTGGGGCTGAATTCCTGTTTGTTTCCGGCACTGGAAAACTCTTTTACCTGGTCAAAAACAAAGGTTCCAAGGAGGGATGCCTGAAGGCTGAACTTTTTAAGTTTTACCGCTGATGCCACCGAGCTGAGTACAGTATGCCTGGTCGGGTAGGGGAACCTGTAAAGGTTCGCATCCAGGGTGTTCCACTGATAATCTGTAGAAAAAGCAACATCCCAAATGGGAAGGATGCGAAATCGGTTTGCTGCAGAGATGTAGATTTCCTGCTGACGGAACCTGTTATCCTGGAAGCCATTGAGGGTTGTAAAATCAGGGTCCAGGTAGCGGAGGTAATCGTTTGCATATTTTGCGTTGAGCTTCAGGCCGTACCTGCGGTTTTCAGGCGTCTGGAAATGCCCCTGCAGAAAAAGATTACGGTCCCACTGGCGCTGGTTATAGTTGAACCTATTGGACACAATCGCACCGGGAAGTCCTCTGGCAGAAGTATAGCCATAGGCTTTTACCGACCAATTTGAGCTATCCCTTAGCTGGCCGTTTAATCCAGCCTCCATCCTATACGCGTTGATGTCGGTATTGTTGCGTAAAGCGGTGGTATCATAAACGCCATTGGTATAACGGAACTTATACTGCCCGTGTGAATTTACCCATTCTGTGCTCAATGAGGCAGCGGTTCGTGCAGTAATCTTCTGTTCGTATAAAAGAGATGGGTTCAGCAGTCCGAAAGAACCGCCCTTATAGCCCAACCCTATGTTCGAGGATTTCCCATCCGCAAATTTTGGTATCCTGCTGCGCATATAGATTGAACTTGCAGCAGAAAAAGATCTGGCAGGCTGGAAAATATCGCTTTTTTGGCCATTATAAAGCGCCACTTCCTCCAGGTTGTCAAGAGAAAACCGGCCGAGGTCTACCTGTCCGTTTTGGGCATTTCCCATCTGGACGCCATCATAAAAGACGGTCGTGTGATTGCTGCCCAGACTTCTTACGTTAACCGTCTTTAGTCCGCCAACCCCGCCATAATCTTTGAGCTGAACACCGCTAAAATAGCGGAGGGCATCGGCAACAGAAAAGCTATTGAGTCGTTGTAAGGCTTCACCTCCAATTACCTGTGCAGGAGTTGCCGAAGTATTTCTGATGGAGTTTATTTTACCCTGCACCCGCACTTCCTTAAGGCTCCGGACCTTCACTGAATCCGGCTGCTGTGCAGCGGCGTCAGGACACAAAAACACCAAGCCTAATGCTGCAATGAAGAAGAGAAGTACTGTAATTGTTAGTTTTTCCATGTCGATACCCTTGCAAAGCAAACGGCATAGAGCATACTGAAAATGGAAATGCCTACGGCATCTTCATTCCAGCTTCAATCCCCGAAAGCTATGAATTATATAATGCGATGGCAGGTATTCTGACTTGCTCCCCTCGGTATGGCCTTCCCATTCAAAATTTGAACAGTGACCTTTTGATTATACCTTAGTTATTGGAGCTTACAGCTGCGGGACAGTTCTGGATTTACACCAGATTCCCTTTTAATCCATCCTGTTTGTGCAGGGTAGGAACCAAAAGCGATGCAAATGTATACAAATAGTTGAGCTTTCACTAAAAATGAGTCAATGCTTGGTTGAAATCAAATGGCTAATCAGGTGGTTATTCGTTAAAAGGCAAAGTGAATTCAGGTGAGGGAGTCATGACTGATAGGTGATAGTGGATCTAGGGGTACCATGGATCTTTAGCGAGCTTTATCCAGCCTACCAACTGAAGAAAATCAAACTGAACTATTATTTCACATCAAGACAAATATCATTAGTTTTATAACTTTACCTTATTACAAAAAACACTTGTTAATCGGCTTATGGATATCAAAAATTTAGAACCTCAGGAACTTTGGCGCAATTTTGCAGATTTAAACGCTGTACCACGTGCTTCAAAAAAGGAAGAACGTGTGATTGCTTTTATGCGCAGTTTTGGGGAACGTTTAGGTCTGGAGACTATCCAAGATCCTGCAGGAAATGTGGTGATTAAAAAACCGGCCAGCAAAGGGATGGAGGACCGCCAAACGGTGGTTTTACAATCTCACCTGGATATGGTGCACCAAAAAAATAGTGATACAGTTTTCGATTTCGATACGCAAGGGATTGATATG
The DNA here is from genome assembly GCF_037482985.1 of Pedobacter immunditicola. Classification (NCBI taxonomy): domain Bacteria; kingdom Pseudomonadati; phylum Bacteroidota; class Sphingobacteriia; order Sphingobacteriales; family Sphingobacteriaceae; genus Pedobacter; species Pedobacter immunditicola. The sequence continues at coordinate 342,617 of NZ_JBBHKC010000005.1, forward strand.
TTTGTTGAAGGTGACTGGGTAAAAGCACGCGGCACTACTCTTGGTGCTGATAATGGCATTGGTGTAGCCACCATTATGGCCCTGCTGGAAAGTACGTCAATTGCTCATCCTGCTTTAGAAGCCATGTTTACCATTGATGAAGAAACGGGGATGACCGGCGCAAAGCAATTGGATCCGGCAAATTTTACAGGCTCTATTTTATTGAACCTGGATACGGAAGCAGATGATGAACTGACGATCGGCTGTGCCGGTGGCGTAGATACCAATACCACGTATACCTATACCCATGTGGCGGCTGATAAAAATGGAATCGCGTTTGAAATCAACGTGAAGGGATTAACCGGCGGGCATTCGGGAATGGATATCCACAAAGGACGTGCTAATGCCAATAAACTGATGAACCGTCTGTTCTACGAAGGCTTAAAGACTTTGTCGCTCCATGTTCATGAACTTGATGGCGGAAGTTTAAGAAATGCCATTCCAAGGGAATCTAGGGCTGTTGTAGTGTTACCTGTTGCACAGAAACTGGAATTTTTAGCCCTAGTTGGCATTTTCTCTACCATATTAAGAGAAGAATACCAAACCGTAGAGCCTGCTTTAGCTATCACGGTTGAAGAATGCGCAATGCCTCAAGTGGTGATGGATATGCCCGATCTTGTGAAAATTGTGAATGCAATTTATGCCGTACCAAATGGTGTTTTTCGCATGAGTCCTGATATCAGCAACTTGGTCGAAGCCTCTACCAATCTGGCCAGGGTGATCATCAAGGATGGACAGTTTATTACCCAGTCTTTGCAACGCAGCAGTGTGGAAAGCACGAAGGCGGATGTAGCGAATGCTGTCGGTGCGGCTTTCGAAAACATCGGCTTCACGGTGACAAGAAATGGTGATTATCCTGGTTGGAAGCCTGATCCTGATTCGGAGATATTGAGATTGATGGTTAATTTATACCAGGAACGCTTTGCTGAGGCGCCCAGGGTGGAGGCTTGTCATGCCGGATTGGAATGTGGTATTTTGGGTGGTCATTTACCGGGCATGGATATGATTTCTTTCGGACCTACCATCCTTGGAGCACATTCGCCGGATGAACGGGTACAGATTTCTTCTGTGCAAAAATATTGGCCTTTTCTTTTGGCCGTGTTAAAAGAAATCCCTAAGCTTAAGGTATAAAAATGCTGTTATGCTGCAAATCAATTTTAAACCATTTCCCGAACTGGAATCTGCTCGTTTGAAGCTTAGAAAGGTAAATGAAACGGATGTAAAGGAAGTTTTTTTATTGCGGTCGGATGCCGGGGTAATGAAATACATACCCCGGCCATTGGCTAAAGATTTGCAGGACGCCTTGAACCATATTGAAGTGATCAACCGGGGCCTCGCTGCCAATCAATCCATCAACTGGGCCATTACTGAAAAAGGAAAGGACAGGCTGATCGGCATGATCTGCCTGGTAAATATACAGCCTGAAAATTACAGGACTGAAATTGGTTATATCCTTAATCCTGTGTTTCATGGAAAAGGTATTGCTGATGAGGCTTTGAAAACCGTCATTGATTATGCTTTTAATACATTGAAGTTCCATTCCCTGGAAGCACTGATTGATCCCTTAAATACGGCTTCGGAGAATTTGTTGCAGCGGAATAATTTTGTGAAAGAAGCTCATTTTAAAGAGAAAACGTATTATAATGGTGAGTTTTTAGATGATGTGATTTACTCGTTAATTCGGCCGAAGGGGTGATGGAATTGCAGTGTACGGTTAACTCATCTCACCCGGCTCCATATTTCATAAATCGGATCACCTTTCGAGCTTCGGCCACTATGATGCCATTCGCCATTTTCTAGCTTCCCATCAAAGGTCAGGGAAGCACCTACACGTGAGCTGTCACGTGAGAAAAATTCAATAGCTTCCACGTATTTTCCATTTGTGAAGGTATAGGTACCCCCTCCGGTTCCTGAGAATTCTTTTTTATCAGGATCTATTGCTGCCCACTGAAAGCGAGTGCCGGTAAGAATTTTATAGGTCTGTCTTGACCCCGTCTGATGAATGGGAGTCAGTTGACCATCCTGCATACGCGAAGTAATTCGCCATACACCAGCCAGGGGTGCAGAACTATCATCTAGTCGCTGCCAATTTTGTGTTTCCCCATTGATGAATAGATGAACCGTATGGTCGGCAATTGAATACTTTGCGCTGAACTGCTTCCCGACCTCTTCTTTATTCACTGAATTAAAAGAAATCTTACAGTTTAATGTATCCGCATGGTGCGTATATGTTCCGCCACGACTGTAAATAAAGCGCTTTTCGTTTTTGTTGTAAGCCGTATGAAAGAAGAATCCGTCCTGGAAAATCAATACCTGTTCTTTGTCTGCTTCTTTGATTTGCCATGCACCAGTTATTGCGGCGTTATTTAATTGAGCGAAGGCACTTTTCATAACCGTTAATGCCAAAAGAACTACGAACAGCATACATTTGCTTTTCATACGCGATTTAATTGGATAACTAAAGTTAGCAATTCAATTTCCTTTTATTGCTAATCTTGGTAAGGTTTAATAGCCATGCCTTAATCATTTAAAATAAGCGATTTAGCCTTTTCGAGTAAATCGCGACCAGAGAGAACACCTATAAGCACAGGTGTAACCTCAAACTGCATCACTTTAGGATGCCAGGGAATAATGAGGATATTCATTACTGGTAACATTTTGGCGTTTTGCGAGCCAGCGGATTTCTAGGCATAAACTGTTTACTAGATATGAACTTGATACGAAAAAAAACTTTCATTTAAGAACTGAACCCGCTTTTTTGCTATATGCTTTTTCGCTGCTGGAATTCTTCGTTCAACTATCATTATCGCCCGAATAGTCTTGATAGAAGTCCTTTTTTAATATTGGTACTAAATTTACCCCAAGCAATTCCACTTTTAATTGGTTTGCTTCGTAAGTCAGCAATTATGAAGTTGTCTTTATTCCAGATATCCATAACGACATTACGCAACGATTATGGAAGTAAAACCAAAACCACCTGTTTTTAGAAATAATTATAGGTAAGTGTAGCACAATAGCTTACTCACCTGTTTAAGTAACTAAATGAGCATTAACCTTAAATTACTATAATTATGAAGACAAAATTTTTCATTTTCACCCTTTTATTAATGGGAGCTTTACTTACTGCTTGCGAGAAAAGTGACATCGAATACGATAATGATTTTGGTAATAGCCATAAAGCCTGGTTGAGTTTTAAGCAATCATCAAATAATTCTTATCGCTATATGGTAGCTCAAGGTTCCGTGTTTGGTTCTTCAACTGAAACAGTCATTACCATCAAAAATGGAAAAATTACACAGCGTCATTTTAAATATACTTCATTAGAAGGAACCGTTAATCTTCCTGCAGAAATGAGGGAGTGGACGGAAAATGAAAACGAAATCAACACCCACAATGTCCCTGAGGCTTTAACGTTAGATCAAGTTTATGAAAAGGCTAAGACAGATTGGTTATTAAAAAGAAAAGATGCAGACACTTATTTCGAAGCAAAAAATAACGGCATCATCTCTTCTTGTGGATATGTAGAAAAAGGTTGTATGGATGATTGTTTTATAGGAATTCACGTAGCATATGTAGAAGCGTTGCAATAAATAATTGTTTCTATATATTTATTGTTTCTTACAATGTGACGGGAGAAATTAAAGTTTAACAGGATTACTTATGTGATGACTATGGAAGCAAAACCCTACTTAAAGGAAATAAGTCTTAAAAGAGATTTAATTCCATCATTCGATGCATATCCTTTCAACATTCCTGCTGTTTCAAATCTATCAACGCTAAAATTCCATCCTGATGTCACTTTCATTGTAGGGGAAAACGGGTCAGGTAAATCAACGCTGATCGAAGCGATAGCGTTAAGTCTTGGTTTTGGTATTGAGGGTGGTACCAAAAACGTTCAATTTCAAACACATAACAATGGCTCACAGCTATTCAACTATCTCAAGAATGTGAAGAGCTTCAGAAGACCTGCTGATTACTATTTTTTGAGGGCAGAAAGTTTCTATAACGTCGCTACCTATATGGAGGAGGTGGGATACTTGGAAGAATATGGTGGGAAATCTCTTCATAAACGATCTCATGGAGAGTCTTTTATGATTACCTTAACCCTGAAACTTAAAGGAAAAGGTCTGTATATTTTTGATGAACCAGAAGCGGCGCTTTCGCCTTCCCGGCAACTGGAGGCCCTTGCTGTTATTGACAAACTCGTAAAAGAACAATCCCAATTTATTATCGCTACGCACTCACCGATTTTGTTAGCCTATCCTAACGCCACCATTTATCAGCTTAATGAATTTGGAATTAAACAAGTAAGATATGAAGAAACGGAGCATTATATGGTCACAAAATATTTTCTAAATAACCATCACAAAATGATGGAAACGATCATTAATGGATAAAATCCGTTTAATTACCTAAAACATTAACGATGAATAATTTAAACGCAAAGGTTGATTTGTTCTTAGATAAAGCAAAGAAATGGCAGGAGGAGATGAGGTTATTAAGAACACTTGTTCTGGAATGTAAATTAGACGAATACTTTAAATGGATGCATCCCTGCTATTCCTTTCAAGGTAAAAATGTAGTTTTAATTCACGGTTTCAAAGACTATGTCGCGCTTCTATTTTTCAAAGGCGTTTTATTAAAAGATAGAGAAGGTATTCTAATTCAGCAAACGGAAAATGTTCAAGACAGAAGACAAATCCGTTTCACAAGCCTTGCAGAGATTTTAAAACTTCGGGATACCATCAAAGATTATATTCTTGAAGCTATTGAGCTTGAAAAAGGGGGTATGAAAGTTGAACTTAAAAAAACATCAGAATTTAAAATGGCTGATGAATTTCAGTATTTGTTAGAAGATATGCCTGAATTGAAAATCGCTTTTCAAGCATTGACGCCAGGTCGACAAAGAGGTTATTTGCTTTATTTTTCTGCGGCCAAACAAAGAAAGACACGAGAGGCAAGAATTGAGAAATATGTGCAGCGAATTCTCGACGGAAAAGGGCTGGACGACTAACAAGGATCATTTCAAAATTCAAGGACACCATGTATTTCTACGGATGATGCCCTTGTTAGCGTATTCCCTTTATGGCTTCCCTATCCAAAGTACACCATTTTTGCTTTTAAATTGGCGCACTTTTCCTTCATCAAGCAATCCATGAAGTATTTGCTCTGCACTTTCAAGGCTGTTCTCTGTCAACACGGCAAATTCTTTTTCATAATCTGCTTTAAACTGGAAGGTATCTAATCCAATTTCCCGGGCAGCTTGCTGCAAATGTTCCCATTTAGTGATGTTTTTCTTTTCCAGGAAAAGCATTTCCCTTACTCTACGCATGAAAGAAACACCTTTCTCTTTCCCCTGAAGTTCTGCGGCCTTCACAGCAATAGATGGTGGGTAGGAAGAATCAAAAGGGTCTTCAAACCAAACATCGCCATCAATCGGCATTTCGTAGTAATCTCCGGCTTCTTCGCAATGAGATGCCACATCTGATGGTTTCAAACAAACAAAAGAAAAACCTTTGCATATTGAATACACCTTGTCGAACAGAGGAAGAGTGCTGATTCCTGTTTTTATGGAAATGGAAGACGTAAGCAGGCTATTGTCATAAATTAAATTTAATTAATGCCCGGCCACATGGCCCCCGTCAACGTTTAAAGTTACTCCGGTGATGAAATTGCTATTGGCCAGATAGAAGCAGGCCTTTGCAATATCTTCCACTTCGCCAATCCTGTCGACCAGGTGTAAACCAGCCAGCGAGTCTGCGTCTTCCACGCCTATCTTCGATTGCAGTGGAGATCTGATAATCCCTGGAGCAATGGTATTTACGCGGATATTACTTTTGCCGAATTCTGCAGCAAGCTGTTTAGTTAGTGCATGGATGCCTCCCTTACTGGTAAGGGGCGCCGTAGCCGGAAATCCTGCAATGGCATGATCTACCAGAACGGTCCCGATATTGATGACCAATCCATCGTTTTTCAGGAGCATGGCTTTTATTGAAGCCTGCGTAGTAAAGTAAGTTCCTTTTAGGTTAGTCTTAAAGAACTTATCCAGGTCGCTTTCTTCAACATCCAAAAATGGCTTCGGCTCAAATACGCCTGCATTATTAACGAGTACATCTACGGCGCCAAAGCGCTCCAGCGCAGTATCAACGAGTTTTTGCCCGGTGCCTTTGTCGCCAATGTCTCCCGCTACCAAAATCGCATTTTCTGGCGAGCCGAATTCTTCAAAAGTTTTATTTAGTTTATCCTCCGAAAGAGAGTTTAGCACGACGTTCCATTTCTGGTCTATAAAGAGTTTAGCTATTCCTTTACCAATTCCGCTGGAAGCTCCTGTGATAATAATTGTTTTCATCCGTTGAGTCTTAAAGTGCTGAAACTTGTTTGTGCCCGATTCCCCAATTATCGGTGTTAATTTCATCGATAATTACAAAAGTGGTTTCAGGCTTTTTGTTAAGCACTTTTACCACAAGTTCTGTAGCTCCTGCTATCAGCTGCGCTTTCTGTTCACGGGTAACTCCTGTATCCGTAATCTTAATGTTGATATATGGCATGATTTCTATGTTTTGTATGAAGCAAAGGTCGCCTGCAAAACATAGCTGGTAAAGGTGAAAACTTTACAAAGGATGGTAATTTTTACTCGTTTCGCGAAACTGAGAAGGTGTGGATCCAGTGAACTTTTTAAAATATTTCACCAGGTTGGTGGGTTCATCAAAACCAAGGTGGTAGGAGATCTCTTTAATAGGAGTGTCTGTTCCAGCAAGAAGACGTTTAATTTCTAAAATTAACCGCTCGGTAATGATCGCCTTGGGGGTTTTGTTGCAATAGCTACTTGTATAGCGGGCTAATGAGTTGTAGGTGAGGTTTAATCCTTCTGTATAAAAATGAACTTTTTGGGTGCTTCGAAAATTCGATTCCAGTAATGTTGTAAAATCTCCGACTACCTTGGTGTAACCTTTGATGGTATCGACCGACTGTTTGGTGTATAAATTTGCGCAGTAAATCAAAATGAGCTGAAGAAAATGAAAGCTTGATGGCCAGCGGATAGCTGAATGGAGGTTTTTGTCTATTTCAAGAAGCTGGCTGCTCAACTTTTCAAGATATTCAAAGTCCTTATCAACCATGCGGAGAATTTGCTTACCCTCATAATGTTCCCTTATACAAAATGAGAGCATTTTGAGTATGTTTTCGTCAGCATTTTTTAAATAGTCCTGGGTAAATGTTAAAGCGATAAATTGCTGTTCATTCCCATCAAAGGTGAAGCTTACATTTTGATTCTTCGAAATCATAACGATGCTGTTCTGCTGAAAAACATATTCATGGAAATCAATCGAGTAAGTGCCCTTCACCCTTCCGGCGATGACAATCAAGTAATCCTCCTTTTCAAAGTCTTTTTCCAAAGAAATCTGGTCAAGTTGATTGAAATTTATGGTTAAAGGGCGCGGTGATTTTTCCGGACTTTTCATGCTGTAAAAATGGTAAAATGTTTTCTGCTTTCCTTTCAACTGCTGGTATTTTGTATCCTGCGGTGGTCATGAACTTTCTTCTATCTACGAAGGTCCATTAAGTAATTATTCAATCAGGTATATATGAGCACATTAAAAAATAGACGACTGTAAATGAGCGCACAACAGCAAGATATTATGTTTATTTGATATAATATTGTTTGCTTTTATTACGCCCCTCGTATTTATCGACATAGGGTTTGATAAATCGCTAAAAAACTTCATGTATAAACTCGACGACTTAAGAAATTCATTAGACTTTTGAGAACAAGCAGGAAACCTATGATGATGATTGGACGCCAAAAAATGCGGACGGAGAATATGGCGGTTTATATACCATGGTACAGGCTTTAGCACATTCGGTAAATACCATCTCCGCACATATAATTAATGAAGTAGGGGTGTCAAAAACTATTTCCTTAGCTCATGATCTTGGTATTGAATCCGAGTTGCCAAAAGTACAATCCATAGCACTTGGCAGCGCCGAAATTTCGTTGATAGAGATGGTGACAGCATACTCCACGCTTGCAAATAAAGGGCAGCGTTCTCATCCGGTGTATTTTACGAAAATTACTAATACGGAAGGCGATGTATTGCATGAATACGAAAAAGAGCAGTCTGAAGAAGTCATGGAGCCAAATAATGCTGCTACAATAATTCTGATGATGCGGGCAGTTGTTGAAGAAGGTAGTGCACGTCGCTTACGTACAGAATACGGGTTGAAAATGGATATTGCTGGGAAAACCGGCACAACCCAAAATCAATCTGATGGCTGGTTTATCGGCATTAAACCTGGATTAGTCACTGGTGTTTGGGTAGGTGGCGAAAATCCCTCTGTGAGGTTCAGGACCTTAAAGCTTGGTCAGGGAGCGAATACCGCGTTGCCTGTATGGGGCAAATTTATTTCACAGTATTCCAATACATCTTTTGGAAAACATCATTTCAACTCACGTTTTGCTGCTTTAAATATCGAAACTCAGAATAAACTTACCTGCATCTACAGTGAGCCGGTACAGGAAGAAGAATATTACAGTAATGTTTATTATAAACTCCCCAAAGAAGATAAAAGGAAAAAAGATGAGGACAGAAAAGGAGACGAGCAGTATCGGGAAGAGTCGAAAAATAGTTATGAGCGTAATAAGTGGGAGGAAAAAAGTAGAGAAAAAGCACAAAAGCGTAGAGAAAAGGATGGAGAAAAACGCAAAAAACGTGATAAGAAAGGGAGAGGTGATTAAAGCACTCTTTTGAAGATATTGGGTTTTGATCATTTCATATATTTTTCCGATCTATTTTTCTTCACTTATACAGATTACTGCATTACCTACCAAAATCACCGATTAGGCATGAACGGTTTCTTAGAAGTGAAATCTATACTTAGCTTTGAATAAGCAAACGTTAGACATGGAACATTTGTAAAACAACAATAGAAGAGCCTTTTTGAAATCAGGAGCCGTCCTTGGCTCTGCCCTGCTGGCTACTTCAGCATTTAGTGCGATTGGATGCAACAATACAACAAGTACGCAAAGCAAAAACTTGTCCGCAAATTCCAAAACCAGAAGATTCGGTTCGGGAGTGCACAGTTTAGAGATATCTAGCCTCGGCCTGGGCTGTATGGGAATGAGCTACCACAGGAGTTTTGTTCCCGACAAAAAAGCAATGATCGCTTTGATTAGAAAAGCCCCTGATTTGGGTGTCACTTTTTTTGATACTGCCGAAGCCTATGGCCCCCTATTCAATGAAGAGTTAGTGGGGGAGGCATTGCAACCTTTTAGAAAAAATATTGTTGTTGCAACCAAGTTCGGGTTTAAAGAAGGTAAACCAAGCCTTGGCCTTGACAGCAGCCCAGAAAGAATAAGAAAGGTGGTGGAACATTCTTTAAAGAGCTTGCGCACGGATTACATCGATTTGTTGTATCAACATAGAGTAGATCCCAATATACCGATAGAAGAGGTAGCCGGAACGGTAAAAGACCTGATTAAAGAAGGCAAAGTAAAGCATTTCGGAATGAGTGAGGCTGGTGCTGAGAACATTCGTAAGGCTCATGCCGTGCAACCACTCACCGCATTACAAAGCGAATATTCCCTAATGACCAGAAGTCCGGAGAACGATGTAATTAAAGTATGCGAAGATAACCGGGGCTCTTTGCCACGTTATCAACCTGAGGCATAATAGCCAACTGGCCTTTGATAGAAATACTAAAAGAGTTCGGGGATCACCGTGGCCTCTCCGTGGCACAGGTAGCTTTAGCCTGGCTGTTGGCTCAGAAGCCATTTGTTGTTCCTATTCCGGGGACGACCAAGTTGGCACACTTACAAGAAAATAGGTGGGCGGCAGATTATGAATTCAATGAAAACGAGTTAAAACAATTGACAACCGATTAATAATACCGCATATGAACGCATGTTGAAAAGCGATGTAAAATATAGGTTTGTAATTGATATGGCTTCATTGAAGCAATAGAGCCTTTCTAGAACAAATGATCATACAACAACGCATCGAATCAATCATTCGGTGTGTTGTTAGTTGCCAGCACTTTTTCATATGCCCTTCTCGGGCTATTTCTAAAATAAACCTCCCCACAATAAATATAGCCCAGCTTTTCAAAAATCTTCATCATCGCAATATTGTCGAAGTTTGTATCTGCTTTGATGCTGAAGATGCGGTTACTAATGGCGTAATCTTCGACACTGGTCATGATTTTTTTGGCGAAGCCTTTTCCCAGATATTTGTTTGAAATGGCTACCCGATGAATGGCAACAAAATCATCGTTTGTTAACCATTTGCCTTCAATGTTCGCGTATGCAGGTTCATCATTTGTAAATACTGCGCAATAACCTATGATCGCATCACCGTCGACTAATACAAATCCGGCACCACGGTCAATATCTTTTTGTACCACATCAACATTGGGGTAGCCATCCTGCCATTGATCGCTGCCATCTTCCTTTCTTCGAAGTATAGCGTGTTGCAGTATAGTCCATATGGAGGTGACATCCGTATTCTCGGCCTTTCTAAACTTATGATTCATAGGTACTGTTAAGTGTTAAATTGATAAGGTAATCATTAAAGGTAAGTCTTTAATGATTTTTGTTCTTTAAACAATTCAAAAAATCTTGATCTGCTGAGGCACGAACTTGCACATTTTTTCTGTTGATGCTTTGATCACCCGGTATTTAAAAGTCGAATTTATAAATACTATGCCCATTTTAAAAGCATAATCTTCAAGTTGAAAGCCGATATAGCAGTGATTTCCCGTGCTTTTTAGTTCGTGCGCTGAATTTTGTCCTAAAAAGTTCAGGGTTTCGGCAAGATAATACCACCATACTTTTGTCGTTTTTTAAAAGAAAAAAAGGAGGGATTAGTGTATAGAATAATTTACCTTACTGATGAATCTGTTTATAGAACCTATTCTTCTGATAATTACCAGCTGATTGCAGATCAGCATTTGAATTTGAAAAGATGCGGTTTTAAAATTATTTGTATTGTTGACTACAAGTACAATGTTATTCTAAATAAATGTCCCGATTTTAAAGTCCACTTCTCTCAGATTGAAAAATTTATTCTCTAGTAAAAAAATATCCACGGATCTTTTTCTTATGCGGAGTAATTGACACAGAATGAACTTTTGTTTCGTTAATATTACCTTATGTCAAGTATTAATCACTGGTTATGAGAATTGCAAGCTTATCAATAATTTTGCTGTTGCTAATAAATTCTTGTGCCAGGCAAGCTCCCAATAATTTAGCAGATTCAACGGAAGGTTCAGGAAGGGAGATCTATATCAATTCCATTGATTATTTTCCTGAAACTGCAGAATTTTATGTTGCCCTGAATGTGAAGCAAGGTGTAGAATTTGATTGGGATAAAGTTACAGCACTGACTGATTCCATCACTTACCAAGATGATGAAACTGTAAGAAGGAGGTTGCCCATGTCAATTGCCAGGCAGTATTTCGATACTAACCTGTTGGATACCCTGGATGTCTTCAGTCATTTACATAAAAGAATTTCCGGCGTTAATCTGACACGAGTGGAGTACTATGAGCCGACTATGGAGAACTACTTTATTGCGGTATTTAAAGCTGGAAAACAAGTTAAAATTGATAATGAGCCATATTATTGTACAAGTCCGACAAAAGAGTCAAGGCGCAGTCTTTCTTCCGAATATATTGCCGATACTTTACTTACGGCCAGGCTTAAAAAGGAACTAAATATTAAATCCATTTACCATTGGGTACCAAAACATGTGCAAGTGAAAGGAAGTCAAAATCTCTACTCCATTTTTTCTTTCCAGGAGCAGTCAGGGAATGTGTCTTACCTTACGGAACTAAACGGAAATAAGTTGAATTTACTTTATAAGCAGACTGATGAATATTCCTTTTGGGATATTTTACCGCTTCCTTTATACCAGCATAGTAAACCTATACTTTTAATTACCATGGCGGTCCCAGATACGGATAGTAGTCTTGAATATGTTCCCTTTGTTTTTGATGGAACAAAGTATGTCCCGTTTTATAATAACCGGGTAAACTTAACTAAATGAGGCTCATGGAAGTAAAATCAGCTCCTGGGTTTGTACTTATCTTGATGGCGATGGCTGTTGGAAGTTGGTCTTTCATACTTTACCAATTGATACAGTTTCAAACCAGCAATTGGAGGGGAGAGGCAACTCGATTGATTATGACAATAAAAAAGTCTTAGAAAGTACTGGCTGGGAAAAGGTATATGTTCCAAAAATTACGACAGGCAGTTCAAAAGATATTAGCCTATTAGAAAAGGATTTAAACATCATCACATCCTTAACAATTAAAGAAAAGACTTACGAGTTTGAAGAAGGAAAAGTCCTGACAGATTATCTGAAAATAGAATTGATAGACAAAACAATTTTTGATTCGAAGAAGGCTACTGCAGTAGATTTTCTGCTGGTTGACACCACCCTAATTTATAAGAAAATTGGGGTGATCGAATTGCCTACCGCTAATGGAATAAAGAAATTTATAGATAAGCCCCAGGTGGAAATATCAGGATTAAAGTTATTGCCCCGGATAGTTAGTTTTCATCACATTGTGCGATGGTTTGAATTTTATCACTAGACTTTAAAAGTCTGCGTGTAAAATTATTTCACATTTATTTTTCTTTTACTAAACTTGGTTTTTGTTATTGTAAAAACTCCTTCGTAAATTAATGATACCTCATTAACGCTTTAGTTGATTCCCATGAATTTAAGAGTCATAACCTGCCTTGTGATATCGCTTGTTCTTTGTGTGGCGGGCTGTCAGCGAACTTTTATTCCTTCCTCTAATACTGATCCACTCGCAATAGATCCACAGTTTCAAAAAATGGGGATAGAAAACTCCATAAGCCTGGCTTACCACAGCTTGACTTCTCCAGCTGCAAACTGGAACTTTGTAGAATTAAACTCAAGCGATACTTACAGGGATAAGGATACTTTCCATGTTTTAAACAGTCAAATAGCTATAGGGCAAAAAAAGCTGGCCTGTTTGGAGGGGATTGGCCATGTAAATGATGCCATCCGGTTAATGAACAGATTTAAAGTTGATGAGGATGATTTAGCTAGACTGCAAATGGCTGAACTGCGGTTTTTACGAGGTCATTTCAGCTTTGAACTACAAAGAATTGCTGATGTGACGACTTTTATGGAACAAAGCCAGGTTAGACAATCATGGTCACAAATAGAGGCAGATTTCAAAGCTGCCGCAACCTCCTTGCCAGATAGTGGTTCTCGCCAGCCCGGTATGCCCGGTCGTTTTGCTGCCTGGGCTTATTTAGCTAAGACTTACATTTATCAGAAGAAATGGACGGAAGCGATTAAGGCTGCAGATGAGGTAATCCACAAAGGTGGCTATAGTTTAATGGCCGACTTTGCCGATGTCTTTCTTCCTGAAAATGAAAACAACCCTGAAATTGTATTCGCTATACAGTATGTTGATGAGGAAGCGGATGTCGGGCATTTCTATGTAATCCGTTATCCTGATGTATTGTTATGGCGGGCAGAAGCGGCAATTGAGCTTGCAGATTATGAAACTGGTCGCCAGCTGATTAATCAGGTTAGCCGCAGGGCGAGGGATGGCAGAAAAAATCAAAAAGCCGGCCTTGTCGCGTCTTACAAAATTGAGGAGTACTCCACGCTTTTTGATTGTTATGAATGTGCTATTGATGTGCTCAACGATGAAAGAAGATTATATTAAGCTTCTGCAATGTCATATACAACCACTTTTTCCCAGAGGTGACTGCAGTTTTTAATGAACTCCAGGTGGATAGGGTGTGTTTGATAAGCGGCCTGTCCTTCCAGGTTTTCGAAAAACATCAACTCCGAAACACCCCAGCTGTGGTCTACAACATCACGTTTTTCTGTATCTGCAACTATACCTACATGCAGCGCTTTAATCGTTTCGATTTTATTTAATGTTTTTACGCCTGCCACCAGTTGATCACGATCTGCCTTAGATCCCGGGTTTTTCATCCAGAAAAACACATGATGTACGACAGGATATTTGTTTCCCGATTGAATTGCCGGTATTGTCGATATTGCTGCGGTTGCAGCGGTTCCTGCAGCCATTAATGCGGCAGTTCCAATAAATTTTCTTCGGTTTGTTTTGTCCATAATAATCGGTTTTAGTTTTTAAAAATAAGCATTTTCTAAGCTAATGAATCATTGTTTAGAGATTTTTTACCGGTAACCATCATCAGCTTGTAGCTTAAAAATAACTATAAACCTTGCCTGCTAGTTCTTAAACACAATTAATAATGGTAATAAACTCCTGAAGAATAAGCATTGAAATGTTGCAGCCGTCAGGGTTGGATTTTTTTGTGTAATTTTGCAAAAAAGAAAAGCCATTGGGAACGCCATTAGATTTAGGGATAAAGGGATATAATAATTACGGAACGCATCTTAAAGAAAAGTATGCAGGGCAAAGGGTATTCAAAGTTATTGTGGACGGTGGTTTTACCTGCCCAAACCGTGATGGAAGCAAAGGTTACGGAGGTTGTACCTATTGTAACGTGGATTCCTTTACGCCTGAGCTTTCCCGTAAATTACCCACCATCCGCGAACAGTTGGAGCAGGGTATGGTACGTGGTAAAAACTTTTATAAGGCAGATAAATTCATTGTTTATTTCCAGCCCAATACCAATACTTATGCACCCGTACATTATCTGAAGATGATGTATGATGAAGCGCTTTCTATCAATCCGCAGGATGTAGTGGGCTTTTCTGTCGGCACGCGCCCTGACTGCATTGATGCAGAAAAGGTTGCCTTACTGGAAAGCTATGCTGATCGTTTTGATGTGGACCTGGAGATGGGTATGGAATCTATCTATGATGAGACGCTGGAAAAAATTAACCGTGGCTGTAGTCATGGGGAGTTTGTTGCAGCGGTACAGCTGCTGGAAAATTCAAAGCTTGACCTTTGTGTTCATACCATTTTTGGTTTTCCATGGGAAACGGAAGAAATGATGCTGGGGTATATTCATGAGATTAACCGTTTTCCGCAAATTAAGTTTGTGAAATTTCATCACCTCCATATCGTAGAGGGATCTATAATGGGGGCAAAATATAAGAAAGAGCCATTCAAACTGTTCTCTCTGGAAGAATATACGGATCTATTATGTAAATTGATTCCTTTATTGCGTCCTGATATCGTTATTCAGCGTTTATTTGGTATTTCTGACTGGGATTTATTGATTGCACCAAACTGGGGGCTTAATAAATCAGCCATTCAGACTTATATTGATAAGGAAATTGAACGCAGGGGTGTTGTGCAGGGTTCTGCGTACGCCTTGTAGTGCATTTCTAGCTTATCTATTTATTTCTCCGAAAATTTCCGTCACTTTCTGTTTCCTGAAAGAAAAAATCTCCTCGAGCTTGTTTTCAACAAACAGGGCGTTTGCGGTCTGCCCGAAAATTCCAAAGGGTAGTCCGTAGGTCAGGATATCATCCATCTGCACGCCGCCCGCTATTACGCTAAAATGATGCTGGTGGTGCCAGAACTTATAGGGGCCAAATCGCTGCTCATCAATAAAATACACTTCTTCTTTTACCTGGGTGATTTCTGTCATCCAGTTCAGTTTAATGCCCAGCAAAGGCGTTATCTTATAGGTGATGATCATTCCCGGATACATCTTTTGATGTTCCTTGAGTCCTGAAGTGACTGTGAATGCCATTTCGGCCGGCGTAATCTTGGCGAGGTTCAATGGGGAGGAAAAAAAATCCCAGGCTTCTTTCAATGATACAGGTAACTGCTGACTAAAAGTCAAATGGTAAGCTTTCATGAGATAAAGATACAAATTTGAGGATGATCTGTGGTATTCCATCTATTTTAGTGATTTAGCTAAGAAATGTCTATAATAATTCTATATTTTTTATTGTTTTCAATTTATTGCATATAAATAATTCACTTTTGATTGAAATTAAAGATGAAATAGTAAAATTATTTGAAAATAAATTGGAAAACGTTGATTTTTTATTCCTAGTTTTATAAAAAGAATCAAATCATAAAGATATTAACCTTTAAAAATCAACAAAATGAAGACTATCCCTCTAAAACAGTATGCGCCATTCGCAATTCTGACAATTGTGGCCATTGTGGCGCTATTTATTCCGCTTTCACCTAATTTTGATAAAGGTGAGTACAATGCAGCTGATATTGCTTGGATGCTTGCTGCTACTGCCCTGGTGTTTTTAATGACCCCAGGGCTTGCTTTTTTTTACGGTGGCATGGTGCATCGCAAAAATGTTTTATCAACAATGATAAAAAGTGTGGTTGCTGCTGGCATCATCACTGTTCTATGGGTAACTGTTGGCTTTAGCCTAGCTTTTGGAGAAAGTATCAATGGAATTATCGGTAGTCCTTCAACTTTTGCCTTTTTTCAGCATGTCAACTCTGGTAATCCATGGGCAGGTGCACCAACTATTCCATTAACGTTGTTTGCGTTGTTCCAATTGATGTTTGCTATTATTACGCCCGGGCTTGTAGTCGGCGCTGTTGCAGAGCGGATTCGTTTTACCTCTTATATCTTATTTATTGTCTTGTTCGCTATTTTTATTTACTCCCCTTTAGCTCACTGGACCTGGCATCCTGACGGATTTTTGTTTAAAATGGGTGTGCTTGATTTTGCCGGGGGCACAGTGGTACATATTTCTGCCGGTATGGCTGCTCTTGCTGGTGCTTTAGTGCTGAAACGCAGAAAGGTGCATGAGGATCATAAGGAAATACCTCCTGCAAATATTCCCTATGTTTTAATAGGTACAGGTTTACTATGGTTCGGATGGTTTGGTTTTAATGCTGGCTCTGCCTTAGGTGCTAACAGTTTGGCGGTTTCTGCCTTCGCCACCACTAATATTGCTGCAGGTGCTGCCGGCCTTTCCTGGATGTTTTTTGATGTGCTCCGTGGTAAAAAACCGTCTGTATTAGGGTTTTGCATTGGTGCTGTAGTCGGTTTGGTGGCCATAACGCCAGGTGCTGGTTTTGTTTCTATCCCCTCTGCCATATTTATTGGTGGCGCTGCGGCAGTTGTATCTAACCTTGTGGTGGTATGGAAATCAAAAACAAGCCTTGATGATACCTTGGATGTATTCCCTTGTCACGGTGTCGGCGGTATTGTAGGGATGTTGCTAACCGGTGTATTTGCCACAAAAACTGTAAATGCTGCCGGTGCCGACGGCCTATTTTACGGAAACCCGGATTTCTTTATTACCCAGCTAAAAGGCGCCGTGATCGTGGTCTTGTTCAGTTTTGCGATGGCCTACCTTGTTTTTAAAGTAATTAACCTTATACAGCCTATCCGTGTAACCTCTGAGGAAGAGGAAGCAGGATTAGATGCAAGTCAACACAACGAAAAATACTACCAGGGAACTTTAGTGGTTTTGGAAACCGGATTGGAATATGACCGCGAAACCGCCACTATAAAATAACTGATGAGACCACCAGAATAATGTAAAACCTATGTTTTAAACCTTTTAACCCTCTTCCTATGAAAACCAAAGCTTTGCTGTTGCTTTCTACAATGGCCCTTGTTAAGACTTCCTATGCTCAGGAACCTGAAAATACTCCCTTACAGATTTCGGGCTCGGTGGACACCTATTACAAATATGATTTTCAAAAGCAGCCAAACATTGGGACA
Source organism: Pedobacter immunditicola (assembly GCF_037482985.1). Classification (NCBI taxonomy): domain Bacteria; kingdom Pseudomonadati; phylum Bacteroidota; class Sphingobacteriia; order Sphingobacteriales; family Sphingobacteriaceae; genus Pedobacter; species Pedobacter immunditicola. The sequence goes on from NZ_JBBHKC010000005.1 coordinate 360,297, forward strand.
AGCTTTGCGAATGATCATAATTCTCTATCGCTGGGCATGATTGATATTGCCTTAAAGAAAACAACCGGCAAAGCCTCTTTTGTCGGTGAGGTATCTTTCGGGCCCCGGGGACAATCCCAGAGTTTGCTTAATGGTGATGGTACTGATGCCAATAGTAACAACACCTTCAATCTGCAAAACCTTGCTATTGCTTATGCGTTCACAGATAAGTTTACCATGACTGCAGGTTTTATGGGGACGTTTGTTGGTTATGAGGTGATTTCGCCCGTAGGGAATTTCAATTACTCTACTTCTTATCTGTTCTCGGCAGGCCCTTTCCAAAATGCGGGAATTAAAGGTACTTATACCTTTTCTTCCAAAGTAAGCCTGATGCTGGGTATGTTTGATGACTGGAATGTATATAAGGACCTCAATGGTATCTCACATTTTGGTGCACAGTTAGGTCTTTTCCCTGTGGAGGGCTGGTCTGCTTACTTCAATGTTTTAACCGGGAAAAATCAGGGGGCTGTAAGTGACGGTGCTTTGTTTGACTTGACTACTGCTTACCAGGTTTCTGAAAAGGTTAAACTGGGTTTAAATGCAGCCGACTACAGTTTAGCTGACGATAATGGCGGTTATAGCGGTGCGGCTGTTTACCTGCAGAACGCCTTTACCAAAGGTTTTGCCTTGGGCCTGCGGGGTGAGTATTTCAAAACCAAGGCTGTAGGCACTGTAGCCGGTGAAAGTTTTAAGTCTGTTACCTTATCAGGGAATTTGAAAACAGGGGGGCTCACCCTGATTCCTGAGTTCAGGTTTGATAACAGGGGAGAGGACTTATTTCTGAAATCCGATCTATCCCCTACAGCTAATGCATCACAATTCTCTTTAGCTGCCGTCTATGCGTTTTAATATAGAAAAAGCACCTTCGTTAATGAACCATTTTATCTGCACAAGTGGAGCTGGCAAAAGCCTCAGGCTTGGCTTTGAAAATAAATCCCATACTTAGAATGTAACCCATCGCCTCGTTTAGTGCTTTGTTTGATTTAAACATGGGGTTGGTGTTGATGTCTGCGTGGACTTCAAGATCAACATCATATAAATCAAGCAAATCACAAATCGAGTAGGCGGTCTCTATAGACTTTTGAACCTCCAGCAGCATTCTTTCCTTGATGCTCATCTGTTGACTGGTCTTCTCTTGGTGGATATACATAAATCCGCCATGATGCTCCCTTACTAAAACAATCACAGTTGCAAAATCTGTTATTGCGCCTTTTACCTGGGAATCTGTACCGATGCAAACCTTTAAACGATAGCCTTTCTCAGTTTCCTGAATGATGGCTTTTTCAATTTCTTCTACAAGTGAGGAGTGAACAACCTCCCCGCTAAATTTTCTCCAGGTCATACTATGTTGTTTTAAGTTAGGGATTAAGATTTAGTTCATTAAATTTAACTGGATAATTTGGTAAATGTTGATTTTTTTTTCACTTTAATTGTTATAAATCAATATGTTGCAAAAAAGATCAACTTTCTGAAAAAACAAAATTGTGAATAGGGAGTTGTTTAAGTCGATATGATGATCAATAAAACTATAATAGTATCAAACCGTTTACCCGTAAAAATTACAGAAAGAGATGGGAAATATGTCCTAAGTCCGAGTGAGGGAGGCCTTGCTACAGGGTTAGGATCTGTATATAAAGAGGGAAACAATGTCTGGATCGGATGGCCCGGAATTGAAGTGCCACCGGAGCGGCAGGATGAAGTAAAGCAGCAATTAGCTCACTTGAATTTGATTCCTGTATTTTTAACGCAGGAGGAAATCAATTTATACTATGAAGGTTTTTCTAACGAAGTTCTTTGGCCTGTATTTCATTACCTGGTTACTTATGCACATTATGAACAGGAATATTGGGATTTTTATAAGCGTGTTAATGCTAAGTTCAGGGATATTGTGGAAGAAAACCTGTTAGAAGGTGATACGGTATGGGTGCATGACTACCAGTTATTACTTTTGCCGGGCTTAATAAGGGAAATACAGCCTTTTGTGACCATCGGCTTTTTTCAACACATTCCTTTTCCTTCCTATGAGATTTTCAGGCTGATTCCTTGGCGCGAAGAGATCATTAATGGAGTCATAGGCGCCGACCTTGTCGGTTTCCATACTTTTGATGATGTAAGACACTTTCTAAGCACAACAACCAGGCTTACTGCGGCAAAATCATCGAATAACATCATTACCTATAATGAGCGGCAAATTGTTGTGGAAGCTTTTCCAATGGGCATCGACGATGTCAAGTTTGAGCAGTTAAGTAACCGAAAAGCGGTTAAAGCGCATGTAGAATCTTTTAAGAAAGATAGAAATAATGAGCTATTTATACTTTCAATAGACCGGCTGGATTACAGCAAGGGCATTATACAGCGATTGCAGGCTTATGAATTGCTATTGCAGACCCATCCTGAAAATATCGGGCAAGTTGCCTTGTACATGGTTGTAGTTCCATCAAGAGACACGGTGCCTCAATATAAAGAGTTGCGGGATCATATTGACCAGATGGTGGGTAATATCAATGCCCGTTTCAGAACGATGGACTGGCTGCCCATACATTATTTTTACAGGTCTTTTTCGGTTGAATTTTTATCTGCTTTATATTGTGCAGCAGATGTATGCCTGGTTACTCCGATGCGCGATGGTATGAACCTGGTCAGTAAGGAGTATGTGGCTTCAAGAACTGATAATACCGGTGTATTGATTTTAAGTGAAATGGCTGGTGCCTCTAAAGAGTTGAATGATGCACTATTGGTTAACCCCAATAACGTTGGTGATGTGATGCGTGCCATTGTTATGGCTAAAGAAATGTCATTGGAAGAGCAGAAAGCCAGGATGAGCAGCATGCGGGAGGTGGTGAGAAAATACAACATACACCTTTGGGTTAAAAACTTTATCGCCAAATTGATGGAGGTAAAAGAGATGCAGCAGTCGCTGCTAGCCAAACACGCCTCTGATATAGTGAGGGAAAAGATGGCTGAAGATTACCTTGTGAGTAATGACCGCTATATTTTTCTTGATTATGATGGCACTTTGGTTGGCTTTAACAGTGTCATCGACAAGGCTTCCCCTGATCCTGAATTATATGAGCTGCTGAATAAGTTAACCAGTGATCCTGATAATCATGTGGTGCTGATCAGTGGCAGGAAACATGAAACGCTGGATCAATGGTTCGGTCATTTAAAAGTCGGGATGATTGCTGAACACGGTGCCTGGCAAAAGTACCTTGATGGAGAATGGCGAAGCTTACCTTTACTGACAGATCAATGGAAGCAAGAAGTGAGGACTGTGCTTGAAAGATATACTGATCGCACACCCGGTTCTTTTATTGAAGATAAAAGCTATTCTTTGGTTTGGCATTACCGTAGAGTGGAGCAGGGGCTTGGTGAGTTGAGGGTGAATGAAATTATTAATCACTTAAGGTTAATTGTTGCTGACAAAGGTTTGCAGCTGATGCCGGGTAATAAGGTGCTTGAAATTAAAAATATTGAAGTAAATAAAGGCAAGGCTGCCCAAAATTGGCTTTACGATAAGGATGCTGATTTCATTCTTGCACTTGGCGATGATCATACCGATGAGGATATTTTTAAGGCATTGCCTGAATCTGCTTATACCATTAAAGTAGGAAGCAATATCTCTGCTGCAAAATACTTTGTTAGAAATCCAAAAGAAGTGCGGCTGGTGTTAAAGGAGTTGGTGCAGTTAAATTAAGTAAAGGCCAATGCGACCAATGACAATGCTCATCAAACATTGTCATTGGTAATTAATTGCAGCATGACGTTACAGAAATATTGGCCTGTCCAGTTTAATAGCAATTCGATGCGCAGCATTCATTAAACCCACATGGCTATAAGCTTGGGGGAAATTCCCCCACTGGCTGCCATCATTTTCATCGATATCTTCACTAAACAATTGCAGGTGGTTGCCATATTGTATCAGGGATTCAAATTCACGGATAGCGTCATCGGTCCTCCCTACGCAAGCCAGCGCTTCCACGTACCAAAAAGCACAGATTAAGAAAGTCGTTTTTGGCTTTCCAAAATCATCGCTGTGTTTATAGCGGTAAAAAAGACCGTTTTTAGCTTTTAATTCCTTTTCTAAGGCAATCAGGTGATCTTTTGCCCGCTGAGAATTCGGATCAAGGTAGTTCATCAGAATAAGCTGCAGCGTGCTGGCATCAAGGTGTTCACTGCCCACCGCATGGTTATATACCTTGCGAACCGGATCATAACAAGCTTCGATATGTGCTGCAGCTTTGTCGATCAGGATCTGCGCACGCTCTTCAAAGCCAGAGTCACCTATGGTTTTAGCCATTTTTAGTGCCGCTTTAGCCCCTGCCCACTGGAACAGATTGGTATAGCAATGTATATTGGCAATGTTCCGGAACTCCCAGATGCCCGCGTCCTTTTCATCGATGGTACGTTCAATTTTCAATAGCAGGAAGTTCAGCCACTTTCCTGAATCCTGTCTTTCAGCATACACAAAGCGGCTGTCATTATACAAAGGTAGCATGGAGACCAGCACTTGCCCGTAAATGTCATTTTGAATATGTTCAAATGCCTGGTTGCCAACCCTTACCGGTTGTTCGCCCATATAGCCTTCTACGTGCTCGAGGATGCGCTCCGTTAAAACTCTTTCTCCCGCTATACCAAATAAAGGTTGATACCGGGTGTCGTCACGAAAAGAAATATCTGTGATATAAGTAAAATACTTTTCCATTTCCTCAAAATGACCGATGTGGTTCAGTGCGGTAATGACATAATAAGTGTCCCGCATCCAGCAGAAGCGATAATCCCAATTACGCGTACTTCCCGGGGATTCAGGCAAACTGGTTGTACTAGCGGCAATTATCGCACCGGTATCTTCGTACTGATGTATTTTCAATGCCAATGCGGAGCGGATCACCAATGGTTGGTAAAAGCCTGCAATAGTGGAATGTTTAATCCAGGTTCGCCAGTATTGTTTGGTATTGCTCAAAAATTGTTCTGCTGTTTGTTCTATGGTGGCTTCAAGTCGGTAACCGAAAGTCAGGATCAGGTATTTGGGCTCGTTGAGGGCAAAATACCGCTCGTCTTCCAGGTAACTTAATGAAATATTGGTGCTGAGCTGCATGTTCTCTTCACCACTTTCAAATAAAATATGATTACTTCCGCGGCTGCTATGGAAGGTACGCTCGCCATAATCATATACAGGCCTGCATTTTACTTTGATGCGTGGGTTGCCCTCAAGTACTTCAATTTTCCGGATCAGCATCAACGGCTTGTAATAACGTTCATATTGTCTGAACCTTGGCGCGTAATCGGTAATCCTGTAAGTGCCCTCAGTATTGCTGATCTCAGTACATAAAATATTAGTGTTTTCCAGGTAGTATTGTTTGGATTCATAGGTGCCATGCGGGCGGATAGAAAACTCGCCGCCGGTTTCTGTTCCAAGTAAACTACCGAAGACAAAGGAACTGTCAAATCGTGGCCAGCAAAGCCAGTCTACATTCGTGTTTTTATTGATGTGAGCTAGGTATGCGCAGTTGCCGATAATGCCGGTCTGGTAGGTGTGTCTCTCCATTTAAAATAATAATGATATATTTATTAGAACAATATAAATAGGTTTTTGTTGTATGATGAAGTTGTTATTATAAATTCACTAAAAGAAATTTAAGGCGATGAAGGCGGAATTATTGAACGAATTTTACTTACTGCAACAAAGCAGATCTAATGCCAAATACCTGGATGTCTTGGATGAAAAGGTTTATATGCCAGTCAAAAAGGCCAACCACAGGGTAGTAAATTGGATGAACACTCGGGGCTTAATGCTGATGAAACTGGAAAGTACCATGCACCGTCAGGTTAGAAGATTTAAGAAGAAATATTTTAGGTTTTAATCCTAAATTTTTTCTAAAACTGAAATGGCTTAATTACCTTATCTTTGCCTCATGACGGTAGAAAAGATATTGGGTAATTTAAAAATAGCTTCCTTAAATGAGATGCAGATAGCAGCGATTGCCGCAGCCAAGAAAGGAAGTGATGTGTTGTTACTCGCCCCCACAGGTTCAGGTAAAACACTGGCTTTTTTATTGCCCATATTTATGCAGCTTGATGCTGCGGCAAAAGGTGTTCAGGCACTAATCATGGTGCCCTCTCGTGAACTTGCCCTTCAGATTGAACAGGTATTTAAACAAATGTCTACTGGCTATAAAGTTAATTGCTGTTATGGCGGACATGCCGTTAAAACTGAACGTAATAACTTCGAAGAACCTCCGGCAGTGCTAGTGGGTACACCAGGACGAATTGCTTATCACCTAAGACATCAGAATTTTGACGAGTCAGGCATTAAAACCTTAGTACTCGATGAATTCGATAAAGCGCTTGAGTTTGGTTTCCAGGAAGATATGGCCTTCATCATCAGTCATTTGCTTTCCCTAAAACAACGTTTCCTAACTTCTGCTACCGCTATGGAAGAACTGCCTGCATTTACAGGCGTGAAGAATGCCGTAGAAATTAATTTTCTAAAAGATAGTAAGTCTGTGCCGGATCTGAAATTGAAAAAAGTGCAGACGCAGGCTGAAGATAAACTGGTTACCTTGTTTAACCTTATTTGTAAAATTGGTGATAAAACCACCCTGATCTTTTGCAACCACAGAGAAACTGTAGACCGCATCAGCGACCTCCTGATTGATAAAGACCTTGCTCATGATATTTTTCACGGTGGGATGGAGCAGGATGAACGTGAACGTGCATTATTGAAATTTAGAAATGGCAGTATAAAAATGCTGATTACCACTGATCTTGCTTCCCGTGGTTTGGATATTCCGGAGATAGAATGCATCATTCATTACCAGCTGCCTTATACAGCTGATGCTTTTGTCCACCGTAACGGCAGGACTGCTCGTATGAATGCCAAGGGCACTGCCTACTTATTATTGACGGATGAGGAAAAATATCCTTTCCTGCGTGATGATATGGAAATTGAAAAACTTGATGGAAGGTATGCCTTACCTAAAGATAGTCAGTGGCAAACCTTGTACATCGCTGCGGGTAAAAAAGATAAAGTTAACAAAATTGATGTGGTAGGACTTTTGCTTAAAAAAGGCGGGTTACAGAAAGAGGATGTTGGGTTAATAGAAATTAAGGATCAAAGTTCTTATGTCGCTGTAAAACGTAAAATGGTTGGTAAGGTGCTTTCTGCATTAGCCAATGAAAAGATCAAAAATAAAAAAGTAAAAATTGAGGTAGCACTTTAATTATGAGCAATAACGATATATTTAAAAAATTGCGCGTTGCGCTCCAGTTAAATAATGATGATATCATTAAAATTATGGAACTGGTTAATTTTAAGATTACTAAAAGTGAACTTGGAGCGTTCTTCCGTAGTGATGATCACCCTAATTTTAAACCTTGCGGTGATCAGATTCTGAGGAATTTTTTAAATGGATTGGTGATCTATAAGAGAGGACCAAAGCCAGTGGAAGACAAACAAATAAAGTCAGCAACTGACAATAAACCTGAATAACATCACTTAATTGGTTTATTTATTGTTTAACAGTTTTGTCAAAAACCAGAATAGTGCCTTAACTTAAAGTAATTTTTATTATGTTCGCATAGGGCTTATTTTCGAAGCATAGAGTTGAGATTCTAAAACTATTGTAACTTTATATTCATAAAACTGTGCGGTTGCTGATGAACAGGTTTTTAAAATCTTATGGAATTCCAAATCGGTTTAAAGGCCTCTTCCTTGTCACAGTCCTCAACTTGCTATGTGTCGTCTATGCCTCCGGCCAATCCTATAACCGGCTGAGCGGTACGCTCCGCGATTCACTCAATAAACCCATCCCCGAAGCTATTATCGAACTCGTAGCGGGATTAGACACACTCACAGACTATTCTGATTACAGAGGTAAATTCAATGTTTCGGGTATTGCGGCTTCAGAGGTTTTATTAACCATAAAGGCGATGGGGTACCTGACTTATCGCCGTAAGATCACATTTAATAGCTCACTGCGGAATATTAATATACAGCCGCGTCTAGAGCCTGATGCCAACACCCTTAAAGAAGTCGTCATCAGGGCAAATGTCAATCCCATCCGCTTAGCCAAAGACACCATTGAATATAACGCAGCAGCGTTTTTAGTTCGTGAAACGGATAGAGTTCAAGATTTGCTTAAACAGTTGCCCGGACTTGTGGTCGACAATGACGGGAAAGTGTTGAGCATGGGCAGTGTGGTGACAAAGTTGAGAATTAACGGGGAAGATTTTTTTACCAATAATGTGAAAGAGTTTATTTCGCAATTGCCGGCAGATATGATTGCTAAGGTGCAGGTGATTAATGATTATGGTGATGAGGCTAATTTTACGGGTGTAAAAAGTGGCTCTTCACAGAAAATGTTAAACCTGGTTACCAAACCCGGACGCAACAAGGGAAATTTTGGTAATACTTCTGCCAACGGGGGTTCCAACCAACGTTATGGTATACAAACTACAGCCAATGTATGGCGGGAAAAAAAACAGATCGGTGTAAAGGGAAATGTGCTCAGTACCAACAATGCCGCTGGTGTTAATCGTAACATCAGTACCGGGATCAATTACCGTGATAAATTAACTAAAGAAATCACTGCAAGTGTTGCTTATTCTTTTGATAATGTGAATACTGATAACAACCAGCTGGATTTTATTGAAACTTTAAATACCCTTGGGACTATTTTTACCCTCGACAGCAATGAAAGGGATGCCAAAAGTAACAAACACAATTTGAACTGGAGCCTGCAGTCTGTTGGTAAGAAAAGTTATTTTCAGGCCGGTGTTGTCGGATCTTTTTTAAATACGAACGATGCTTTTAATGGGAGTTCGATACAAAGCGGGGTAATCCGCCAGGACCAGCGTAATATCAGCAACACCACAGCCTATGTTCCTGATTTTAACTTAAATGTGGCCTGGGCTTACCGTTTTATAAAACCGGGAAGGAATCTTTCCCTGGGATTTACGGCCAAGAACGGGATCAGTGATGTTACGGAGGATATCAGTAGCCGGATCGGGTATTATGAAGTCGACCGGAGCAGGATCGTGAAAGATTCGATCCTCAACCGCCTCGTGGATACCAGGAACAAATCCCGGCATATTGAAACCAGCTTTAGGTTTAGCGAGCCGGTGGGAAACCGGGCAGATTCTCTGGTGAGCAGGAACCTGGATATTTATTATAATTTCCAGTTTGAAAAAAATGATAACAATTTGCTTACTCAGGTAACCAATAACCGTTTTAACAGGCGTGTGGTAGATTCATTAAGCACAATTTATACCTCAAAGTTTTTTTCCCATCTCGTGGGTCTTAGTTATCGTTTTGGTTCTGAGGACCTTAGTTATAGCCTGGGGATTACAGCGCAGCCTAATTTGCTGATGGTTGAAAATGAGCAGCCCAGAAGCACGATTATTCATCACGGTTTTAATGTTGCACCTGTGCTTAATCTAAGCATGATTTTGTCGCAAACCACCAGTATGACCTTTGCTTATAATGGCAGCAGTCAGGCACCTAACCTCACGCAGTTACAGCCGGTGCCCAATACACGCAACCTCCAGAATATTGTCGTCGGTAATCCGAATTTAAAGTCTACTTTTAACCATAGCTCCAACTTTACCCTTCAAAATAATAACCCTGAAAATGGAAGGGCTTTAATGCTGGGTTTCAATACGAATCTTATTCAGGATCAGGTAGTCAGCAATATCATTCTAAAACAGGATACGCTAAACAGTTTAAAACAGGAGACGCGTTTTGAAAATGCAAATGGTGCTTATAGCATTGATGCTTTATATTCCTGGTCGAGACCTTTTGAGGAAAACAAGTTTAACGTTGAATTCAGGGGAAATGTGGGTTTTGCCAATAATGTTTCTTTCACTGATGGGATAAAGAATAACAACAAGGGGTTTAATTTTATGCAGGCAGTCATGTTGAGGATGAATCAAAAGGGATTTACCTTAAGCACCGATGCTAATTATACTTACAATAGTAACAGGTATTCACTCGCTTTGGCCAATTTGAAAGATATTCAGATTTATGAAATCAATATGAATGCCCTAACTTATATTAACCCGACGCTTTCTTTTGGCTTCGACGCCTCAAAACGGATCTATAAGGGGTATTCGATCAATGTTAAAAATCCTTTTTTGCTTAACCTGAGTGTGCAGAAAACTTTTTTGAAGAAGGAGCAGGCTATTCTTAAGTTACAGGCCTACGATTTATTGAACCAGGGAAATTACCTGATGCGGAGCATTGCAAATAATTCAATTATTGATAGCAGGAACAACCAGATTACGAAGTACTTGCAGTTAAGTTTAACCATTAACCTCCAGCAATTTGGGGGTTAATGGTTATTAATGGAAATTACACTAACTTCCTGTATTTTATTCGGTGTGGTGTAACATCACCCAATCGTTTTTTGCGGTTTTCTTCGTAGTCGCTGTAGTTTCCTTCAAAGAAGTATACTTGTGAATCACCCTCAAAAGCTAAAATATGCGTACAGATACGGTCCAGGAACCACCGGTCGTGACTAATCACGACGGCACAGCCCCCAAAGTTTTCCAGGGCCTCTTCCAGTGCTCTTAAAGTGTTTACGTCTATATCGTTGGTGGGCTCATCCAGTAAAAGAACATTCGCGCCTTTTTTGAGCGTTATGGCCAGGTGTACACGGTTTCTCTCCCCACCGGATAGAACGCCTACTTTCTTTTGCTGGTCGCCTCCGTTAAAATTAAACTTGGAAACATAGGCACGGCCATTTACGGCTTTGTTGCCCAGCTGGATACTCTCTAAACCATCAGTGATATTTTCATAGACCGTTTTAGCTGGATCAAGGTCATTGTGCATCTGGTCTACATATCCCAGCTTCACTGTTTCTCCTACACGGAAATCCCCGTTGTCAGGTGTTTCCTGTTCGGTGATCAACCTGAATAAAGTGGTTTTTCCCGCTCCGTTTGGCCCGATAATGCCCACGATCCCTGCTGGAGGAAGGGAGAAGCTTAGGTTTTCAAATAAGATCTTATCCCCGTAAGCCTTACTGATATTATTGGCCTCAATCACTACATTTCCCAACCGGGGGCCTGCAGGAATAAACAGTTCCAGTTTATCTTCACGTTCTTTGGAATCTTCTGAAGCCAGCTTGTCATAATTTGATAAACGTGCCTTAGATTTGGCATGCCTGGCTTTTGGCGCCATGCGTACCCATTCAAGTTCTCTTTCCAAGGTTTTCTGGCGTTTGCTCTCGGTTTTTTCTTCCTGCGCCAAGCGTTTAGCTTTTTGTTCCAGCCACGAAGAATAATTCCCTTTCCATGGAATACCTTCCCCACGGTCAAGCTCCAGGATCCAGCCCGCAACATTGTCCAGGAAATACCTGTCATGCGTTACTGCAATCACTGTACCTTTGTAATTCTTCAAAAACTGCTCCAGCCAGTCAATACTTTCTGCATCCAAGTGGTTGGTAGGCTCATCAAGTAACAACACATCCGGTTCCTGCAAAAGCAGTCGGCACATGGCAACCCTGCGGCGTTCACCTCCGGAGAGTACGGCAATTTTTGTGTCAGGCTCCGGGCAGCGTAAAGCATCCATTGCCCGTTCTAATTTATTGTCCAGTTCCCAGGCGTTTACGGCATCAATTTTGTCCTGCAGCTCGCCCTGTTTGTTCATCAGTTTTTCCATCTCATCAGGATTCTCATAAACCTCCGGCAAACCGAACTTTTCATTGATTTCTTCATATTCTTTCAGGATAGCGGTAATCTCTGCCACACCTTCTTCAACAACCTCCCTAACTGTCTTATTCTCATCTAATTCGGGTTCTTGAGCAAGGTAGCCAACCGTGTAACCTGGAGAAAAAACAACCTCTCCCTGGATGGACTTATCAATGCCAGCAATAATCTTTAAAAGTGAAGATTTTCCTGAACCATTTAAACCAATAACACCTATCTTTGCTCCATAGAAAAAGGAGAGGTATATATTTTTTAGTACTTGCTTTTGGGGAGGATAAATCTTATTTACCCCCGCCATTGAAAAGATTATTTTTTCGTCTGACATAATATATGTTATATTTGAGCCTAATTAAGGCTCTTTTTTTTGTTTCTTATTTTAAACGGGGACAAAACGGGGACAAAATATTGAAAAAATATTATGGAAAAATTTACTTATTCAGCCCCTTTTATGTATCCTGATAGCACCAATAATTACAAAGATAGTAAAGGTCTTGAGGTGAAGAAATGGTGTGTCAGATATACTATTGAATTTGAAGGTGGAAAAAAAGAATATAGAAAAGAATCTGGAGCCAATTACGACATCCAAGTTAACCGATGTAAAAATATTGATGATAAAATTGAGCAATTCAATGATGTATTGGATGGTGTCATTGAAGATTTAACAAATGGTATTGATCCCAAATTCAGACAACAGCTACTGAAGAATAAACTAAAGATAAAAATTCAAGAAGAAAGAAAATACACCCTTGATTATGTATTTACAAAGTGGTTTGAGGCGAAAAATTATTTAAACCCAATACCAAGCAAGGTAATATCAGCCGAGAAATATCAGCGATTTTTTAAAAATCAATTTATTCCATATTTTAAATCAAAAGGAATTGACCAAGATATCAGATTAATTACTGATGTTGAATTAAATGAATTTATCAATGAAAAATATTTAGCAGGTACTTGGTCTGCTTTTACCTGTAACAATAGAATTGGATGGATCAGCGGTTTATTTAAGTATGCCTTCAAAAATAAATTGATAGCTATTAATCCAATTGTATATGTTGATCAGATTAAAGAAGATAAAATAATCATTAATAAGGATGGTGATTTGATTTTAAAAAAAAGAAAAGAAGTTAGATTTAATCATTTTTCGGATGATGAATTGAAATTAGTTTTTTCAACATTCTCGCTAAAATATGAAGTAATATCCAAAGCTATTCTATATTCATTTATTAGATTTTCTGAAATTTTTCGTCTTAAACTGGAGCATTTAGACCTAGAAAATAGGGTGTTTAATATTCCTGCACATATTGCCAAAGGTCAAAGAGATGGAGCAGTTGCCAAGGTTAGAATATACCCTGCTCTATTTACTGTATTGAATAAATATATAGATGAGTTTTTTGGCGATGACCAGAAACCAGAGTATTATTTATTTTATCATTTGGAGGATAAAAATACACCTATGACTTATTCAATGTTTCAACACTTTTTTGGAATGATGAAAGATGAAATATTTGAAGAAAATGAAATAATTCTAAACAAAACACCTTATGCTTTTAAACATACAGGTGCAAGAAAATTCATCAGTAATGCCAAAAAATTGAATAAATCATCCTACGAAATTAAGGATGCACTGATGAAGCAAATGAGACATTCAAGTTTTGCAATTACTGAAAAGTATATTTACAATGATTTGGGGTTGGTTCTTGATGATAATGCAGATGATTTTGCTTTTTAATTTTGGTTTAATTCTTGCATAATTTCTTGCATCATCCTTTTTTTTTCTTTGCTTTTTCTTTCTTCTTGTCTTTGTTTTTTTTCTTGAAGCGGTGTTAACTTTTTAACTGGTTTTTCAACTTTAATAGAATCTGCTAGGTCAAACACTCTATGTATGTTACTGACTTTTGCATTTATATCTAACACCATACTTTTAAGGTTGCTGTTTTCAATCTGCATTTTACCCAACATCTCCATCAGCAGCTTGTTCTGCTCTAAAAGTTGAGTTGATATGTGATCGTTTTCCTGCATCTGTAACCAAAATAGTGCAGGATCTAAAAAAATCAAGTCGGAATGTTATAAAATATTATAAAAGTGTAAAAAGTATAAATTTTATAATAATTGGTATAAAACAGAAAAGGCTACCTTTTACAGTAGCCTTTTTAAGTAGTTGTTAGTTAAATTTTTTCTTGAAATCTTCTCCTAGTTCATCAATAGCTTTATTGAGTCTGTGAAGTGCATCAATTTCATCTTCATTAACCTGGAATGCTGCAATTATTTCCTCTTTGCTCAGCTCTGTAAATCTACCACTGTTTAAGATGTGGTTAATGTGTTCATTCACATTGTCAGCAGTTAATGTGTAGTCACCTATGCGACCAAGTACATAACCCTCTAGTATCATTGTTTCATTGTGTTTCTGGATATTCATATTATATTGATAAGTTGTGATTTAAAAGGAGTTTGATTAGGCTTGCATTACATAAAGTGCTTGCAATAGTTCTGAATTCTCTGAAGCAACCATATTAACAGTTTGTGCTATTTCAGCATCCGAAAATTTATTTTCATCATTATCAGTAAAAACAAGATGGTTGCCATTAACCAAATGTTGTAATAAAAGTCTTTGGTCTGATGTTGCTGTATTATGTAAAACCTTATCTAGTAAATACTCATACACCAAACCATCTTGAAAACTCATTGAGAGTCGTTCTGTTCTTTTTAGGTATGGAAATAAATCGCCAACCTGTTTTTCCTGCTCTGTAAGCTCTTCATAGTCTACTGTTATCTTATTGTCTGCTTTTGAGCTTTGAATATATTCTAGTGCCCTTAATGCCTGCCTAAGAGTGTTGAGATTATCATTGATATGTAGTGCAGCACTATATGGTAGTGTAAGATCCTCTAGTATTTCTTCAATGTTGGCGATAGCAGTTTCGATGTTAGATAGTGGTGTTTCCATTTATATATATTAATTAAGTGATAATTCTTTTTGTGTTCTTTTTCAACCTGTAGCACCTTCTGTTAGTGTCATAGAACCAAAATAGGTTAGGTTCTAAAAAAATCAAGTCGGACTTATAAAATTATTAGTTATTGAAAAGTTATAAAATTTATAATAGCTTCTAGTAAATAAAAAAGGCTACCATTACAGTAGCCCTTTCCTGAGTGAGGATCTTTATCGCTTATTTAGTATAATAAGTCTAATATTTTCTGTAGCCTCTTCTAAGGTTGCTTTTAGTTCACCATCTGGGATTAAGTACAATTCATCACCACCATTGAATTCGCTATCTAATAAGTCGTATTCAAATACGTAACTGATATTTTCTTCTGTCTCCATCATAATATTAATGCCTTTTTGAATTAATCTATCAGATATTTCCTTCAGGTCAGGCAAGAAATTATTTGACCATATTGTTTCAACATCCAACTTAGTTAGGTCTTTTACAATTTTTATTGTTTTGTTTTTTTTCATTTCTTTTAATTTAGCGTTAATTCTTTTTTTCTCTTCTTGCTTGCACCTCCTGAAGGTATGCATCAACCGTTGATAGGTCTTTTTTTCTTACAATGTTACCAATGGTAGGTTTGTAGTATGTTCCACCAGCTTTACCACGAGTCACTGAGAAATCAAAGAATGCCTTTTCATAAGGTACTTTTAGTTTTCGCAGTTGAGTTGTTGTCGCATTTGTTGAATAATAACGTTTAATTAGATCGTGGTAATGTTCTCTAAAATCCACTACACCATAATCATTGATGTACTTAATGCTAATTCTTAGCTTCTCTTTCTTTGTTGATTTTCTCATAATTCGTATTTTATTGATTTTTAGTTTAAATTTTTGGCAAAAAAAAAGTAGGTAGTATGTTTGATCGATTTGACAAAACATACTACCTACTCGTGTATTGTAGTGTTATTTATATTAAAAAAGCGTGACTAACCCATTAACCATTTTACCTGTCCTGTTTGAGTTGTCGTCAAAGTACAAATATAGAAAAATATTTCGTAATTATCAAAATAATATCAAAGTTAAATTAAATATATTTTCAATACGACCTTGATAAAAAATATTCCTGACCTATTTTAGTTAGATATCAATAAATATTTTTCAATAAACAATCATTAAAATTATGACGCACTATTTATTGATATACAGTTTAATGTTCGAAATGCATTATTAGTTTAAGTGGTCGGGGTTGCTCCCGACCATTCTCTTAATCATAACATTTTACTGGATAAAGAGAAAAACTAAATGACAACTTACTTAAACACCTATGCTAATGTATTTAGCCCTAACATCACGTCTTCTATTACCTCAACCGATTGGTTAAACCTTATTAGAGGATCATCTATACATCTTGATACTATCACAGAAGCCAGAAAATATAAATTATTGTATAAAGACACTGGTAATGAATTTATCAAAACCGAATACGACAAAATAAAAGAAACTCTTCCTGCGATCACTTGGAATGGATTGTTTTCTGAAAAAAAATGTAATCAAAATTTTATCAGTGGTACCGGGTTGATGTATATTGATATCGATTCCACTGACTTCAAAATTGAATCCTTGGATCTAAATAAAATTTATTCATATTATCAAAGTATTGGTGGTTTGGGGTATTCACTCTTGGTTAGAGTTGATGGAATAACTCTTGATAATTTTAAATCAACTTACAATTATATTACTAATGATCTAGGTCTTGAATGTGATGATACTAATGCTGTTAAGCCTACTCAATATTCTATTTTAAGTTATGATCCAAATTTATACATAAATGAAGATTCCTTTATTTATTCTACTATTGAACCTGAAATAAATACTAATAATTCATTTTGTACCAAGGGTCATATTATTAGTCAAAAAAAAGAAGAACATAATGTGACCGTTGGCACAAAATCAGAAATAAGGTTTAATAATGTTAATGATTTTGATTTTGAAGGTAAAGAATATATTGAAAACTGGAATGAGGGATTAAGCTATGTTGAATGCAATCAACCATTCAAGCCATTAGGAGATGGGAGAAAACGATATATGCTGAATTATATCAGAAACTATGTTTGGTTGAACCCAAATGCTCAACTCTATCAAATAATTAATAGTGCTTTAGCTGTTAATATTTCTTTAAGCATTGATCCATTACCAAGAATTATAATTGAACAACAAGTAACATCTATTTTAAAGCAAAAGAATGTAGGTAAGTTAGTACCAAAGATCAAAAAGCGTAGAATAATTTTCAACCCTAAATCCTTGCTAAGTAGTGATGAAAAACAAAAGTTAAGAGCTAAAAGCCAATCACAATATTATACTAATGCTGCTACCACCAAAATTTATGAGGTAATTGAAGATTGGAATTTCGAGTTTAATGGAAAAATCACAATAAGGAGTGTAGCACAAGCTACTGGTTTAGCTCCAAATACAGTAAGCAAATATTGGGCGCAAGTTAAAGAATATGCTCGTGGATTAAATGAAGATAATACAACTGATATTAAAGCTTTTAAGCAGCACAAAGCCATCATCAATAAAGATATCAAAGAAGAAAACTTAATCCAACTGATGGAAGATATGGACGTATTAACCATAAGAGAGCAAGCCTTAATTATTAATCCAAATTGTGAATTTATTGATGAAAATATAAACAATGATAGCGACTTGATTTTTTTAGATGCTGATATATTTTAGTGTTGTATGTGGGGTTCACATGGTGAACCCTTTTAAATGATGTAACTATCTGGAGTGCTTGACGAATTGAAAACATTAACTTACCGAAAAAAATATTATGAAAAAATTAACCCTCTTATTATTGTTGCTCCTTCCATTTGTTGGATATTCTCAAACTGAAATCCCGAAAAACTCGGATAAAATCATTGTAATAAATAAACTCACAGCAGCAGACAATTTCATCAAAGCAAAGCAAGCATTGGCAGATCTTGATATAGAGATTCTCAGTCAGGATAGGGATATATTTCAAATTAAGACAGGTAAGATTAGATCAACTGACAATGGTAGTTATGCTTATTTGATTAATTGTAGGGAGGGTAAAATAAGTATTACGGGCACGTGGGGAACTAATTTAGGTCTAAATGTCGGTATGATTAGTCAGGGACCTTCAAATTATGCCATAAAATATAAGGGCTTGCAGAAGTTTATATTTAATAAAATGAATGACTTTGCCTTGAAATTAGGCGATAAACTAGAATACCAAACATCAGAGGTTATTGCTCAAACCAGACCCAAAGGGAATGATGATTTATACAATTAACAACTAGCTAATTTTTCAAATATATATCACCACCCTTTACCAACTCGGTAAGGGGTTTTTTTATGCCTAAAAATAAATATGAGAATAAAATCAACTTTTACCAAGTAACGCACTATTTATAAGAGTAAACATATTATAGTAAAATGAAAAATCTAAATCAAAGAATATTAACACAAGAAGAGTTTGGCAGAGCCATCTACCTACAGCACCACACTGGTATGCAGTGGATAACTAATAATGATAAATATGGAATATGGGATATTTCAGGATCAACTGCAGAATATTTTCCAGTAAATCCACTAGATTATTACGTTGAGGTTAAAGCAAGGGATGTAAAATCTTCAACATACCCAACAACATTCCTCGAGGTGAAAAAATGTAAAGCATTACTAATTCAAGCTCAGAATAGCCCTAATAAGGGAAAAGCGTTCTATTTCGTCACGTTTACTGATCATAAATCTTACTTGTTTGACTTAACTAAATTATGGGAAAAGGGATTCAAAACAAGTGAAATATATATGCCGAAATCGACATTTATCGATGATGAGTTTTGGATAAAAAAGCAAATAATAGAACTGCCATTAACAGCAGCGGTTAAAGTTTATAATAACTAAATAAATGGAAATATTACAGGGGATAGTTGGATTAGGGATTATCATATGGGTGTTTTGGTATGAAAAGAATAGTAAAATAAAAGAAGGAAAATAAAAATGGAAGAAATAGAAAGATTAAAAAAAGATGTAAACGATTATTCAAGGTTTTTTGACCACTGGATGGAAACTAACGAAAAGTTATTTAATCAGTGGTTTCATAGTTTTGAAGGAAAAGAACTAAGCGAAACCCAAAATTTGAGATTAAAAGTCAAAAAATTGGAACAAGAAAAACAAGCCTTAGTTGATAGTATGCTATTATTGGTAAGGCAGTTGAATTTAAAAGAAAAAGAAAAAATAAATTATAAATAGAATGGAAAATAAAATAATGATAACAGACGAACAATTAAATAAGGTTGAATTTTCAGGCATCGTTGAAAATTACAGGAAAAAAGAAGAAAACAAAGAAATAAAAACATTCGAACAATTAAAGGAAAAATTGGATACTAATTATAAAAACCTCATTAATGTATTAGATGATATCACAATGAAAGGTGGGGAATATCGCTTTATCAAGGACTCATTAGATAAATTTTATTCAATATTCAACGATGCAGTTGAATTCATTGTAAATCAGAAAGATGGACATCAACAAGATTCAAAGCAAGATTTGTTGATTAATGAATTACAAAATATTGCTATAGAGATAAGAAATCTTGGTTGGAAATTAAAATAAATGAAAGAATTAAAAACGTATAAAAATCTAAAATTATATATCACTGATCTTCAACTGGAGCGCTTAGAGTTAATAACCGACTTCGTAATTAATGAATACCAGATATCTAAGGCTGAATTATTCAGCAGGACCAGGAAAAGAAAGATAGCAGAAGCTAGGAGAAAAATAGCATTCCTTGCGAGGATGCACCACAACATTGAAGGTAAAATAATCGCTGAGTACCTTAACGTAAATAAAGAATGGATTTGCCAGTTAATTTATTCGGCTTGGGATTATTGTAATGTTGACCAGAGTTATCAACACGAAATCCAGAAACTAATGGTAAAAATGCAGATTCATTATAATATAAATCTGAAGCCATTAATATAAATATTATAACCTGACTACTCATTAGGTTTATGTCTCCCTTCATCAGTTTTGGTGAGGGTTTTTTATTCTTTAGGTTTTAACCTGATCTACCAAATTCATTTTACTATATTGACGAATGAATATACCTGTTCCAATTGAAGAGCTAAATGTTGAGAAGATAGTTTATAAATTCAAAAATTATAATACTTTAAGCGTAAATACACTTTTAAATAATAAAATCTATATTCCATCAGCCAATGAGTTTAATGATCCATTGGATTCAAAAACCCCTTTCCGATATGATGTTGAGGAATTAACTGAAGAGAATATTTATAAAAAGTGTTTGCTAATCTCTAAACAAAGTTTTCCAAGCTTAAAAGAAGAAGAACATCAACAAAATGCTTACGATAACCAAAAGAAAGGACTTTTATTTGATGAAGACCACCTGAATAAGTGTGACATAGAGAACTATAACAATACTTGTAATAACTTTGGTATTTTTTGTACAACACCCGATATTAATAATTTTTTAATGTGGTCATATTATTCTAATTCACATAAAGGTTTTGCTATTGGGTACAATACAGAAAACTTAATACGTACACAGATTTTTGGAATGGGTGGTAAAATAATATATGATAATCAATTTCCAGTCCTTCCTTTATTTCCTTCTGAAAAAGATCATCATTTCATAAGTCTTTTTTTTACGAAATCTGACGTTTGGGACCACGAAAGCGAATTTAGGTTTTTACATATTTATAAAAATGGAAAGGAACTAAGTGTACCAAAAGATGTAATTGCTGAAATTGTTCTAGGAGTTAATTTTCCTGAAAATGAAAAGATAAAATTTATGAATCAAATTAATACGGGTTTTCCCAATGCAAAAGTTTACCAGATGGAATTAGTACCTCTAAAGTTTAATTTGGAAAAGAAACTTATATATGACCCTCAATATTTACGTTTCCTTGCTTAGTAATTTATTATAGTAGCGTTATCATGTTGGCACCGCCAACATGAATAATCCTTAATCATTTAATGAATAAGGAAGGCTTCAGCATCCTTTGGTTTTTTATATTCAATGATTTTATTTGTTTCTGGTTCAATTAAGATGAACACATCATCTGGGTAAATAAATAGACAATCATAGGTTATAGAGACTGGTTTATAATTAAGGGTGTAGCTATAGTGATTCTCTCGAGGGGCATACACAGACATACCATTAGTATTTACTGGTTTAGTGTCGAGGGTCACATCTTCTATTTCATCAGTATTCAAGGGGCTTAACACTGCTCTATCAAGTTTTGAATTATACTCAGCAACCTCAAAAACACTGGTTATGTAAACCTCTGGTGATAATCCTTCGCTAATATTATTTGCAAGAGTGCGACCCACTATATCTATCTTACTATAAGTGTTTCCTGTTAACTTGGTATTCCGTTTAAATTGAACTTTCATATATTTTTTTTCTTTTTAAATTATTTTTGAAGGTACTGATTAATAATTAATAACTGAAACAGGTTAAGTTATCATCACCTATTAACACCCTTTATCAGGCTATTTATCTGTAAACAATCAGATAGATGGCCGAAATAAACAAGGGTGGAAGACCACCGAAATACACTAATGTTGATGATTTATCATTGAAAATTGATGAATATTTCATTTTTGTTCAAGGTGAAAAAATCAGCAAAGAAATTGAAAACTTAAAAACTGGTGAAATTGATGTCATAGATGTATGGATTAGATACCCTGAGCGTATCACTATTACTGGTTTAGCCTTATTTCTTGGCTTTGATTCTAAATCAACATTATATGAGTATCAAAAGAAAGCTAGGTTTTCGTACCCGATAAAAAGGGGAATTTTAAAGGTTGAGCAACAATATGAGTCAAATCTATATGAGCGTAATCCAGCGGGTGCCATATTCGCATTAAAGAATTTCGGATGGAAAGATAAGTCAGAGGTAGACGTGGATCATACTACTGGTGGCGATAAAATTCAATGGGTAGAGAATAAAACCTATTCTGACAATGGAAAGGATTCAGAATAATTGAATCTAACCCTTAAACAGACCATTGTCCTTGATATTTTAGAAGATAACCAAACGACTGAAGTAATATTTGGTGGTGGTGCAGGTGGAGGTAAATCAATTGTTGGGTGTTACTGGATTTTGAAGAATTGTCTTAAATACAAGGGTACAAGATGGTTGATAGGTAGGTCTAAATTAAAATCATTAAAAGAAACTACTTTAAACTCATTATTTGATGTAATTAAATTACAGGGTTTACGAGATAAGGAGCATTTTATCTATAACCAACAGACAGGGGTTATTAAATTCTTCAACGGTTCTCAAATCATACTTAAAGACCTATTCACATATCCATCTGATCCTAATTTCGATCAACTTGGTTCATTAGAAATTTCTGGAGCCTTCATAGATGAATGTAATCAGATTTCTGAAAAGGCTTGGTTAATAGTTAAGTCCAGGATAAGGTACAAATTAGATGAATATGGGCTTATTCCAAAGATATTAGGCACCTGTAACCCTTCAAAAAATTGGGTTTATTCCAACTTCTTCAAGCTTCATAAAGACAACAAATTAGAAGCATATAAAGCCTTTATACAAGCCTTAGCCACCGACAACCCATATATCAGTCAGCATTATATTAACAACTTACACACGCTAGATCAGGCATCTAAGGAGCGTTTATTGTTCGGGAATTGGGATTATGATAATGATCCATCATCACTTTTAGAATTTGAACAAATACTTGATTTATTCACTAATTCTCACATACTACCAGACCCAACTAATCGGGCATTAACCTGCGACATTGCAATGCAGGGGGCTGATAAGATGGTAATAACTTACTGGTCGGGATTTGTTGCGGAGAAAATAAAGGTATATCCAAAAACAGATGGTAAGCAAGTTATTGATGCTATTGAATTAATGGCTAACACCTATCAAGTACCTAAGTCAAGAATAGTTTATGATGCTGATGGTGTTGGATCATTCGTTGGTGGATATCTTCAAGGGGCAAAAGCATTCCATAATGGGGGAAAGGCATTGAATAACGAGAATTACAAAAACCAAAAAACTCAATGCATCTATAAATTCTGTGAGAGGGCTGCAAGTGGTGGTTACTATATAAAAGACCAAGTACACAAGCAAGATATCATCAAGGAACTGGAACAATTGAAGCGTACCAACATTGATAATGATACAGGTAAGCTTGAAGTGATTTCAAAAGATATAATAAAATCAATCATTGGTCATTCTCCAGATTTTAGTGATGCATTAATAATGAGAGAATATCTCGAATTAAAAAGAAAAGGGTTCTTTGTCTAACGATTTGACCAAGACCAGACTATTTATATATAGTCAATGAATATCCATCAACTGGATATAAAAGTATAACAATTAAGCAAGTGGGATTTTTCTACAATTTATTTAAAAATGATAAGCCAAATCTAAAACAAAAGGCACAAAGTACACCGATCAGTTTTCCAATTATTGGAAATAATGGTATCAACTGGTTGAATGATTCGTCTGCTACCTCATTTATCCAAAATGGCTATTGCGGTAACCCTGTGATATATTCAATAATAAAGCAGATAACAGAGAAAGCAGCAGCAGTACCTTTTTATTTGTATGAGGTTAAAGATGATAAGAAGTTAAAGAGATATAAGTCTTTGAATCTATCAAATAATTTGATTTCCTATGATGGTATGGTTACAAAATCTCAAAGTCTTAAAGAAGTAGACTCTCACAAAATTATAGATTTATTGGAGCAACCAAATGAAAATCAATCTTGGAGTGACTTTGTGAAAAATAGCTTAGGATATAAGCTTGTTACTGGTAATAGCTATATCTATGGGCAAAGTCCAGAGATGGGAAAAAATCAAGGAAAAATTACTGGTATAACTGTGTTACCAAGTCAATTAATGAATATCATATCTAAGAATCCAAGTGAGGTTGATTATTATAATATAATTGGAGGTAACACAAGAATTGAGAAAGAAACCATTTGCCACCTTAAATACTGGAATCCAGATTTTAGTTCTGGGTTACAACATTATGGACAATCACCATTGAAAGCTGCATTAAAAGTAATGCAATTACATAATACCGCCTATGATGCACAAGGATCAATCCTAGCAAATAAGGGTGCTTATGGGTTTCTATCCGATACATCACAATCACTGGATGAAGAACAGTTAACCCAACTAAAACAGAGGTTCAAAAGTGCAGAAGCTAATGAATTAATGGTAGCATCAGCAGACTTAAAATTTACCCAAATTGGAATGCCCACAGAAGACCTGATGATATTAGAGTCAATGAATTTGAATCAGCAGGATCTTTGTAATATTTACGGTTTTCCTTCCTTGTTGCTTGGTGGTGACGATAAAACATTTTTAAATTTTGAGACAGCTCAAAAAAGCCTCATATATGATACGGTAGTGCCAGAATTAACTTCATTACGAGATGCTTTAAACAAATGGATTTTACCTGCCTACGAAAAAGCAGATGGTAAAAAGTACTTCATTGATTTTGATATCTCGGTTTTACCTCAATTAGCAGGTGATATGAGTTTAATTGTAGAGCAATTATCTAAAATGTATTGGATCACAGGTAATGAAAAAAGGATAGCATCAAAATACGGTGCTGATAATAACACTCCATTGATGAATACCTATCTGGTACCACAAGGAATAGTGCCGATTGATGAACTTTCAATTGATATTGATAACACGAGTAACCAAGATCTATCTGATTACCAATAAGAATTTAAGACCCCACTCATGTGGGGTTATTGTATAACCCTTCAATTTTAAATGAATGTAAAACGCTATTATAGAGCCTATAACAACCTTATTAAAAAATATGAACGACTAAGCTATCAAGTAGTATTGAAGGGCTTTAAGAGTATCTATTCAAAGGCTAGTGAGCAGTATTTAAACAAGCCTGATACACCAATTGAGTTACTTGTAAGTGAGCAAGATACATTGGATATTCTGGTTAAAATCTATGATGGTATTGGTATTTCAATGGGGTTATTGGTAACTAATTCACTTCCAAAACAAAAGGGTAAATCATTAAATATTCAAACAAAAGCAGATAAGAAGCCTAAAAAGCAATATATACCTACTCCAGATGATCATCCAGATCACACCAATTTTTGGAAACAGGAATTTATAAGATTTACACAGTCTACTGATTGCGCTACAAAGGTTAAAGGTATAACCGACACCACACGTAACCAGATCAGGCAGGTAATGAATGATGCTGTTAAAGATCAGTTGAGTCACAAACAGATTGCTAAATTACTTCTAGATGAAGCTGATGGAATCACGACTAAAAAACGTGCGCTACTAATTGCTAGGACTGAAAATTGCGTTGGCAGCAACCTTGGGGCTATCTATTCCGCAAAGAGTTCGGGACTTGTACTTTACAAGCAATGGATTGCACGAAGTGGAGATAGTAGAACAAGGGACAGTCACGCAGGAATGGTTGATTCTGCACCTATACCCATAGATGATTTATTTGATGTCGGTGATGATAAGATGTCTCAACCTGGGGACTCATCCAATGGAGCAAAAGCAAAGAATATATGCAATTGTAGGTGTACCGTAGCATTTATTCCTGCATCAGAAGTTATACCAGTTGGTTTAAATCCAACACCAGTAAAACCTGCCAGAAAACCAAGAACACCTAAACCTAAACCGACAGTACAACCAGAATTATTTGATAATATCATTCAACCAGTTAAAACAGGATTTCAACCTGCTAAAACAATTGAAGAAGCATCACAATGGGCTATTAATAACAATATGGCTAAACACGTTGATTATACTTGGATTAAAGATGTTAAGGTTGCAAATGATATAAATAGAGTACTATATAATTTAAAGGATAGATTTAATTTTGATACGTTAGACCAAATTGGGGGTAAACCAAAGCCTGTAAGCGCACTCATGAGTGCGAACTATAGAGGGCTTAATATGAAACACAGTTACTGGAAGACTGACAAAATTATACATCAGAATTATGCAAAAGTTAATGAGAATGGATTTCGAGAACGTGCATTAGCCAATGCAGCTACTTGTAAAAGAAATTATGAGATATCTAAAAATTCCAAGTGGTTAAAACAAGCTAAACATTATGAAGATGAAGCCAAATTCAACAGGTGGACAATCAACTATGCAGAAGATAGATTTTTAGAATCTACCATACATCACGAATTTGGGCACGTGTTGCACGATCAATTAATTGGTGGTATCAATGGATTAAGAGTTATAAATAAAACCAGATTAGATATTAATGGTTATAGGCAAATGGCTACTGAATTAGATAGTGAACACTATTTATTATATGGTAGAGCAAAACAAAATGGTGATATTTATAAGATATCTGCCTATGGTGCAAGTAATAACAAAGAATTTTTCGCTGAAACATTTGTTATGTATATGGCTAAAGATCCTGATCTACCTATTTATATTGTTGAATATTTTGATAAACTTTTCAGAATGACCAAAATCTAACTATTTATTATATATGGAACAGATTAAAATAAAATATTGCCATAAGTGCATCAATTATAATGAGAATAATACCTGCAGTGCATTCCCAAATGGAATACCAGTTGATATATTAACAGGTAAATTAATGCATACAGTGAGATTTCCTGAGCAAGTAGGTGATGATGTATTTGAAGATAGGATTGCATTTCTTAAAGCAGGTGGAATTGATACAAGTTTTGAAGAGATGTATGATGATATTGAATATGAGGATTAAAGAGTTAATCTTCCTTAAGCGGTCTTCTCATCAAATAATTTGATACTTGGTTATTCTCCCTTCGCTCATTATGTTCATAGTAAGGACTTAGTAAATACTTTCCTTGCGCTTCCACCTTTTTTTGCACTTCCAGATCAGTTAACTTCAGATTGTACGCTTCACCACATTTTACACACTTAAAGATTTCACCAATTTTGTTCCTAGTAACATATGTGAGTCCATTGTTTTTACAATCTACACTTGCACAGCAAGGTGTAATGTTTTTAACTTCATATTGTTCTATTAGATCATTGTAAATCCAATCCCATTTCCAAACAAACCCATCAAATTTATCACCAACATACTTTAGTTTTCTATCCAAAGCTTGTTGTGATTTTAGACGTTGATATTCTTCAAATGGTATACCTCCTTGTGTTATAGTTACTCCCGGACTTGAAGAATTTACTGCTCTTTCAACTGGTTGATTATTTGAAAGGTTTACAAGAAGCCTTATCAATCCAATTAATAGAAAAGCTACAATTAACCACCATAATTTAATTGGGAAATTCAAAACCGATGAAATGAGGTGTTGAAGTCCCGACCAGAATTCATTTATTATAATAGGGGTTCTACCTATAAGGTTATATATGAAATTTAGTATTTGCGTATGATAAATTACTGTAATTCCACTACCAATAGTAATTACCCAACCATTACTGAAAAAATTCTTTATTCTTTGAACCATTATTTTTTATTAATCCTCAAATATAATAACTAATACATTATTAAGTATTAGTTGTTAATAACTCCCACCTCACGACCTATTTATCAGAAAGACACTGATATAAATGGGTAACCAAAAGAAATTACTTACAAAAAACTTTACGATAGATATTAGCAACGTTGACGTTGACAGCCGTATTATAAGCGGTTATGCAAGTACATTCAATACAATTGATGCTGATGGTGATTTAATTGTAAAAGGTGCATTTGCGAAGACCCTAATGGAGAATGGCGTAGAGTCAGCTAATCCAAGGATCTTCCACTTATATCAACACGATATAACACAGGTACTAGGTAGACCTACGAAGTTAATTGAAGATGATAAAGGTCTTTATTTTGAGACTCAAATAGCCAATACAAGCCTTGGTAATGATGTTTTGCAACTCTATAAAGAAGGTGTTATAAATGAGCATTCAATCGGATTTCAAACAGTTAAATCAACTAATAGAGGTAGTTACAACGAAATTCAAGAGGTTAAATTATTTGAGTTTTCAACAGTAACATTCGGTGCAAACGCTAATACTCCATTCCTGGGGTTCAAATCTCAATTCTCAGATCAAGAATCAATCACCAGTCAATTTGACAAGGTGTCCAAAATGTTAAAAGGTGATATCACACCTGAGACTGCACAACTATTAACAATATACCTGAATCAGTTTAAAACCGCATTCCTTGATTTATCAATAAAAGCAGTTGAAGCACTAGACCCGTTGGAAGACAGTCTGGAAGACGTAAACCCGCTAGATATCAAGCAAGAAATTGAGGTTAAAAACAATGATGCAGAACTACTAGAATCCTTTTTCAAAGGATATAATAAAAAGTCCACTAACAATTAAATGGAATTAAATGAAAAAATGGAGAACCTAGGTTCTCAAATAAAATCTGACTTAGAAAAGTCTAATAACGAATTAAAAAATGAAATTAAAGGTCTTCAAGATCAATTTGACCAATTATCTGCAAAGAATATTGACCTAACATCTAAAGGAATCACTTTTCAAGATGAATTAACAACTAAACTATCTGCCACATCCGAAGATGTTTTGGCAAAAGGTGCAAAATTTGTAATTAAAGCATCTTTAACACCAGCTGGTGTCGTTGCACCTGATCAAGTACCAGGAATCCACGGTTACGCAAACAGAAAAGTAAGTGTTAGAAATTTAATGTCAATTGGTTCTACCAGTTCAAATGCAGTTAACTATGTACAGTCACAGTCTTGGACTTCATTCAGTGGTACTACTGCTGAGGGTACCAAAAGACCAGAATCAGGATTCGTATTAAAAGGTGAATTAGCACCAGTTAAAACTATTGGTACTTTCTTAAAAGTGTCAAAAGAGCAATTAGCAGACGTGCAAGGTATTTCAAGCTTTATCACAAATCGTGCCCCTGCTGAATTAAAAATTGTAGAGGATAAATACATCTTAGATCTAATTAGAGCTAAAGCAGTCGCTTTTACAACTACTACTTTAACATTAGGTGTTGCTAGTACTCCAAATGAGTATGATGTTATGCGTGTAGGTGTTAATATGGTAGAAGTTGGTAACTATGGTGCTACTGCAATCTTGGTTCACCCAAGTGACAAAGCAAGACTTGAGCTTACAAAAGATACCCAAGGCGGTTACTTGTTTCCAAACGGATCAATGAGCGTTGCTGGTGTGCCAGTTATCAGTTCAAATGTGATAGAAGAAGGTAACTTCCTAATCGGAGACTTTCAATTAGGTGCTGAATTAGTAGAACGTGAAGGTTTGTCAATCAATTTTTACAATCAAAACTCAACAGATGTTGAGGATGGTCTAGTTACAATAGCACTTGAAGAAAGAATTGCAGTACCTATTTACAACCCTGCATCTTTTATTTTCGGAGCATTTGGAACAGCTAAAGCAAAATTGAAAACAGCCTAATCTAGGTTACTATCAATAATCAATACTTGAAGGTGGTGGAAAATATCCATCACCTTTTTTTATACATATATATACTATGACACTAGAATTAGTAAAAAAATACCTAAATATTCACGAAACCAATACAACTGATGATGCATTAATATCACTTCTTCAAGCTGCTGCAATGATACAGGCTACAAGGATTACAACAGAATCTAATGCCTTGATTGATGTTGCATTATTGAAAGATATTGCAAGTAATTACCAGCATAGAGAAAATTACCTAGATCCAGAGAATGGCGGTAATATTTTATCAAATACCACCATCAAAATTTTGAATCAATTTCGTACTAACATCATTCTTTAAATGAAAAATGCCAAGAAATATAATCAACTCATTGAGTTTTGGTCAACTAATCAAGTCAGTAATGGTCAAGGTGGTACTTATGTTCATTATATGCTAGATTTTGCTGATTATGCTCACATCATAACCAAAGATGAGACTAGAACCTTACAAGAGGGACAATTGATATTAGAAGGATATTTTGAGGTCTATTTGCGTTACAGGTCAGATATTTCAATTGCTAAAAGTCATAATATCAAAATGAAAGGAAAGAATTTAACCATTCATAGCATTGTTAATATTGATGAATTAAACAAAGAATTTAAGCTTATTGCCAGTGAATCTGATAACAGTACAGATATACCAGAAGACCCGTATCAAAATTACCAATAGAATCGTTTCTGGATACGATGTTTGTATCAGGTGTGTATTATCTAATTGTGGCTGGGCGAACGGATACGGTCAAATAGAATCGATCAGGAGCAAATATTTCAAGTAATTTATATGTCAGTTTGTTTCCCGTATGTTAATAAATTGCAAGAGTTGTTAACAACTTATAGGATGGAAACAAAGCTGGAGGTACCTATCTTTACAGCAAGCAAAAAGGGCTAATACTTGTAATATCAGCCCTCTTAAAAATTTGCTTTAACAAATTATGAATGAAGTAATTTTAAAATTAAACAAGGGTAGTGAAGCACCATTGTTTACAATGTTAATCAAAGTTAGGGTTAACACTAGGCAATTACAACTTTGTTGGAAATCTAGTTTTCAACAAGTGTTTAAATTAGCTGTAAACGCAGTTTATATGTTAATAAGATTGAAATTATTACCTATACCTTACTTTATGTAACTGAATTTAAGCCCTGTAGAAATGCAGGGCTTTGTTATTATCTATGTTTTCCCAAAATTGGATGCAATTGTTTGGCTAGATGGAATTCAAAAGTCCCTGCAAGCATATCTAAATTTTTAGGGAGGTATATTACATTCAATCTTAATTTCAAGCCCTCAATATTTACCCAATGACAAAGTTGTAAACCTTGTATTGTTGGTGCTCTATGGTAACCAAGATGCACATACATTCTACCTGATATGTTGCTTTTTACTTTTCCAACATAGAGTACTTTAGAATCCCACTTGGAAAATAACTTTTTATGGGCGGGTAGCTTCCTTAATGAGTTTTCCTTTAAGCTTATTGCAGAATTATATATCTCCAATGTAGTATGTTCCGATACAATTTCAAACCAGTATACTGCTGGTATATCAATAAATTGCTCTAAGTCAGTAATAAATTTTAAAGTCTTTTCACATTCAATACTTTTTCCAAAGTCACTCAATAAAGTACAATCTATGTCATAACTTACTATATTATCAAAAGATTTATTGGTTAGTTGAGTTAATGATTCATTTATTTCCTTGGCGTAACTTGATAATGAGGTCGAAATAGAAAAAGATTCAGATAAGATCATATAAAGAGGTTAATATTCTACTAACATACTATTTATAGTTATGAGAACTAGATCAAATTTCAATATAAGTGTTAATGGGCTTGATACTGCCCTTGATAGGTTAGCCCGTTTAGCAAGACAGAATGAATCAGAAGCAAAGCAAGCCATCGCAGAGACAGCGATAAACATTGAGCGCAAAGCAAAGCAAAACCTTGCTCAAATACCTTTTAATGATTCGGTTGGTGGTATTGCTCAGAGTGGATATATTCTTTATTCAAGTGATGGGTTAAGTGCTGATGTTGGTTTCAATAAGCACTACGCACCTTATATAGAGTATGGAACTGGAACCAATGTAGATGTACCAACAGGATTTGAAGATTTTGCAATTCAATTCAAGGGTGATGATTTAAAACAAGTAAACATTAGACCAATGCCATATTTTCATCCAGCGGTAAACAGTGAGCTGCAAAATCTACATAGAAAATTGTTGAACAGTTTAAGACCTTAAATTAATATTATTAAGATATATCAACCAGTGTAACAGCTCCATTATCCTATTTATAGGTAATGAATGAATTTGCACAAGATCCAAGTAACTTATATCGTACAGCTTATTTTGAAAAGCTCAATAATCAGATTTCTATCATTGAAGGTAAATTTATACCTGTATATGACGTTGTTCCTGATGATGCCAAAGCACCGTACATCATAATTTCCTCTTTGACTTTAACCCCCACCCTTTATAATTCAGGTTACGGATATAGTGCAAATATGACAATTGATATTGTCACAAGATTCGCTAGTGGTGGGGGAAAACGTCTTGTAGACTCAATTTCAAATGAAATATTCAAAGTAATTCTAACTAGAAATAAATTTTATGTGGATGATACTTGGAATATTTACACTTCAAAATTAGATAACACCAGATATATTGAGAGTCAATCAGGTACTGGTGTTGTGATTCGAAAGCTAATCAGCTTTGAAAATAAAATTCAACAATTATAATATATGCAGAGAAACATCCTTTCAGGTTCTGAATTCTTGCTTTATAATATAAACAATGAACCAGTAGCCTACTCAACCAATTGTGTCTTAAAGATCAATAATAATTTATCTGATGTAACCACTAAAGACAGTGGTTCTTGGCAAGATTATATGGTTGGGTTAAAGGATTGGTCAATTGATTTTGATGGGCTTGTAAGCTATGGCAATGCCTTTGATACAAGTTTTTTCCTGTCTAAGTTCAAAAATGCTGAACCGTTCTTTGTCAAATTTGGTGTAGTACAAGAAAATTTTACACACGCTTTTTACGGCGAAGTTCATATACAAAATATTGAACAGACTGCTGATAATGGTGAGATAGCTCAATATTCTGGATCATTAAAAGGAGTCGGAAATATATCATTTGACAATGAGGGCACACCAGAGCAATCAGGATATTTAAAGGTTGAAACTGATCCTGTATTTCGTGGTTCACCATCTTTCAATATATCAGAAGCTGATAAACAAAAGTGGAACGAAGCCAATAACAAGATAATCCAAGAATTAGAATTTCTAACAATTGGAGAAACAACAACTTTGAAGATAAAATTTAAGGATGGTAATATTTACTCATCATCATTTAAAAATACGGGCGGTACAGGTTCAACTATTAATAATTTATCATTTTCAAAAGACAATGGAAATCTAACCGTAGGTAACCTATCAACAAATCTTGATGGTCGTTACCAAATGGCAGGTACAGGTGTTGGGTTATCATATCTAGCAGAAAAATTCTTTTCAAAAGATGAAGCTGATGCAAGATATTATTCAATCACAAATCCGAGCAATTTCATCACAGGCGAAAGTGAAACACTTGATAAGGTATTATCACGTGGTAATTCATCAGATAGAGATATTACAATAGGTGGTACAGCCAAATTTGATAATCAACTAATCATCCCAACTACAACACCAGACGCAAATACACAAGGTTCAATCTGGGTAGGTGATGGTGCTACAGCAGGAATTATTCAGGCTAATCATTTAGATAATCTTGAAGATGTAATAATTACAGCACCAGTAAATGGTGATGGATTGGTGTATTCTAATGGTCAGTGGATCAATCAAGAAGTAGCATCAATAGCAGATAAAAACTATGAATACACACAAAATGTACCATCAGCAAATTGGGAAATCCAACACAATTTAAACAAGCTAGTTAATGTGACCGTGATCGATAGTGCTAATACAATAGTATCAGGATCTGTGACATATATAAATAAAAATAAGATAACGATAACGTTCAATGCCGCTTTTAGTGGGTATGCAACGCTAAACTAAAGAATAAAGAATAAAAAGAAACAATGGCAAAACAAACATTTTTGACAGACATTGATTTGTCACAAAACCAATTAATTAACGCAACGCTTCAAAATTTAGCGGTAGCACCCTCAACAGCAGCACTAAAAGCAGGTTATGTATACTTTAATACTGCAGACAAGACAACCTATCAATGGACTGGTGTAGCCTGGTTGAATTTAGGTGATATTTATGTTCACCCGACTCAGACAGCAATTAATCCTACATTAACTGGTGCAAACGTACTTACTGCATTATCAGTAAACACATTAGGACACGTTACTAGTGCTACATCAGCACTACTTACACCTGCAATAATTGGAGCTGAGCCTTCTATTACAGCAGGTACAACCGCTCAATTTTGGAGAGGTGATAAATCTTGGCAGACATTAAATACATCAGCAGTACCAGAAGGAACAAATCAATATTTTACAACTGCCAGAGTTAACGCAGTAGCACCTACTTTAACAGGTACTGGTGCAAGTGGATCGTGGGGTATCAATATCACAGGGTCTGCACCAACATTAACCACAGCTAGAACCCTATGGGGACAATCTTTCAATGGAAGTGCTAATATAGCTGGTGCTTTGACTGGTATAACATCAGCAGCAGGTACGGGGACAGCAGATTTTGCATTGTTTTATGGTAATTCATCTGATACAGCATTAGCACCAAGTTTTTCATTTACAAGTGATCCTAATACTGGTATGTGGAATGGGGGTGCAGCGGATACTTTAGGTTTTACAACCGGTGGAGTAAACAGGTTCAGTATTAATACCACTGGAATTACATCTTCATTACCAATCACAGCTACTGTATTCAATGGTGCAGGTACTGGTTTAACAGGTACAGCAGCTTCTTTTAATATTGGCGGTAATTCAGCAACAGCGACCAAATTAACCACAGCAAGAACCTTGTGGGGTGTTAGTTTTGATGGAACAGCAAATATTGCTGGTGCATTATCAAGTGTTACTAACATCACAATGTCAGGTACTTTATCTGGTGCAACAGATATTAGAATTCCAGTTGCTAAAGCAGCTGGTGTTAATGCGGGTTCACTATGGGTGGGCGATGGAGCATCTGCAGGAGTTATTGTTGCCAATACTTTAGGTAGTCTAAGTGATGTTATCGTTGGTGGTGCAGTAGCTAACCAAGCATTAGTGTTTAACGGTACAAATTGGACAAACCAAGTTGTAACAAGTGTCAACGATTTTTCAACAAACACAACTCAAACTTGGTCATCTCAGAAAATTACTAATACCATAGCTGATATTAATTCAACAATCACAGGTGGTTTGGTAAATAAAGGTGGTTACGATGCTGGTGCAAATTCTCCAATGCTTGATGTAACGCCAATAGCGGGAATTAAGAATGGTTGGACTTATGTAATTACAGTTGCTGGTACATTCTTTACTGAAAATGTTCAGGTTGGTGATATGATTGTTGCTAAACAAGACAATCCAACAACCTTAGCGCATTGGTTAGTGGTGAATAAAAACATTGCTGATATTGTACAAGCTAGTACTGGATCACAAGGTATAATTCAATTAGCTAACCAAACAGAAGTAAATGCAGGTGTTGATGCAAATAAAGCTGTTACACCTGCTACATTACAAGCTAAAGTAGCAACGGATGCAGCATTAGGTTTAATTGAAATAGCCACCCAAGCAGAGGTAAATGCAGGTACAGACTATTCAAGGGCTATCACCCCATTGACAATGAAAACCTATATTACTGGTTATGTTGGTGGATATGCAGCAACTTTTGGTAATGCAAGTTTAACATCATTTGATTTTACTCATAATTTAAATACAACTGATGTTACCATTCAGATTATTGAAGTATCAACAGGCGAAACGGTTATTATGCAATCACGTAGATCATCAGCTAATGTTGTTAATGTTCAATGTAATATTGCACCTGCTACCAATCAATATCGTGTTATAATCAAAAAATAACATAAGTATTAAAAATTATAAGAACCTCATAGAAATATGGGGTTTTATTATTTGGAATAGGTCATTTCAACAAGAATGAACTATTTATAATAAAGACAATAAATAATGGCAAAACAAAAAATACACGGTGATCTAGAGGTTAATGGTAATTTATCAATTTCAACAATCCCAAACCAAACAGGTACTTTATTAACCTTAGGTAGTGTTGATGGTAAAACAATATCAACCCGAACCAATGCACAAATAATAGGTGATTTAGGATTAGCATCAATTAATGGTAATGTTGCAACTGCTACTAAACTGCAGACCACTAGGACACTCTGGGGTGTTAATTTTGATGGTTCAGGTAATGTTACTGGTGCATTAACTGGTGTAACTAATCTTACAGCTAGTGGAATTCTATCTGCCAAAACACTTGAAAATACGTTACTCGATCTTCATCCAGAGGGAAATACAACGATCTTACCATATATATCAAACGATATCGCATATTTAACAAAACGTGGAGGTACTGTAACTAACAATATTGGTATATCTTCTGGTATTATGGATATGTGGTTTGATGGCACACCAAGTTACGGTGGGTTCAATATGGCACTTCCAGCTGAAGGTTTAATAATTGAGATAAATTTTAATAAGACATTTTATTGGGGAACTAAGGTTGGGATTAATTTTGGAAATTCAGGGTGGGGTTCAAATGATATTAAGGTTGAAACCTATGATGTAGCAAACGCTAAGTGGGTTTTAAATTCCGACATCACAAATAATAATAATAATTATCATTATGTAAATGTTGGTCTAGGGGGTGGTATTAGTAAGATGAGATGGACACTCAATAACTTTAAATCAGCTGATAAACGTATTGCTCAAATATGGGTTCTGAACTACAACAGTAGTTTAATGAAAGAGGTGTTTGTAGGTAGAGATGGTGGATCATTATATGGAGCTTTAACATCGAATTCAAACATATCTACAACAGGTGTAATTACAGCAACTGGTGGTAATTCAACTAATTGGAATACAGCATTCACGAATAATCATACCCATACTAATAAAGTGTTCTTAGACTCAGTTGTCACTAATGCTACACTTGCTTTGAATATAAGTGGAAGTGCTGCTAAGTGGGGTACAATGGAGTATGTTGGTGTTGAAACAGCTATAGGTACTTATATAATGGGTTATGGGGCTGATAATAAGTGGCATCCTATTGGAACAGGAAATGTTAAGGCGTGGTTAGGTATAACTGAGGGAACAAAAATTGGTATTAACCCTACGGGTTTGGAATTGAATACTGCTACTTATGGGAAATACGGTGGTGTTGTTCAGGATTCAACAAGTGGACCTGTTAATGGTTCTTGGTACAATAAAATCAAAATACTGCACGATAATGCTGCAGGCTATTATACAGAACTAGCACAATCTTTCACTGGTACCGAAGGATTATACCATAGAAAAATGACTGCTGGAACTTTATCTGCTTGGAAAACAGTTTTAGATGATTCTAATTACGGCATTTATGCTTTATCCCGGGGTGGTGGTACGATGGTAGGAACAATTACGTCTACTGTTTCAACAGGAGAAGCCCTAAGAATTAATCATAATGGTGCTTATATCTCAGGATTTAATACAGCAGGAACGGTTAGACAAGGTTACCTTCAATTTGCTAGTGGTGATGTAGTTTTAGCCTCTGAAACTGGGACTAAATTATTAAAGCTAAATCCAAATGGGGGTAATGTTTCTATTGGATATAGTGTGGATGTCGGCTATAAATTTGCAGCCAATGGGTCAGGATATTTTGAAGGGTCAGTAACAAGTACTGGGGGTTTTAAATCCACCAACCTAAAAGGTATGGTTGGTGACTACGACCAGAACGGAAATGGTGATAAAATCATTTGGACAATAGGTGATCAGTGGAATAGTATAGGTAGTATGTATGGAATCGGATATAGTTTTGCATCTAAGTATGCCCCCGGGGCACACCAAATAGTTTTCAGGGATGCTGGAACCGTCTATGCATCAATAGGGTTAGGAACGGGTAATGCTTGGTTTGATGGGCGAATAACAGCAGGTGTAGGGCAACAATTAAATGGTAATGCTTATGGAACAGCTCAAATTGAAACACAAGGAGTGAATCCCGGGATCGGTTTTC
Organism: Pedobacter immunditicola; assembly: GCF_037482985.1. Lineage (NCBI taxonomy): Bacteria > Pseudomonadati > Bacteroidota > Sphingobacteriia > Sphingobacteriales > Sphingobacteriaceae > Pedobacter > Pedobacter immunditicola. The sequence goes on from NZ_JBBHKC010000005.1 coordinate 397,618, forward strand.
ACTATCCGAGTGCTTATGGAGCATCACTTTGGATGAGTTCAGGGGGTACTTTACAATGGAATGGGAATGGTATGTACGTAACTAACTCAGTAGAAGCCCCTGTAGTTAAAGCGACCACAAAAATGACAATTCCAACGTCAGCACCAGCATCAAAAACCGCAGGAGATATTTGGATAGTGTAATGTTAATAGCTTATTTCATGTTGGCATTGCCAACATGACTAAGCCTTATTACTACTTAATATTGTTAAGTTACCTTGATCAAGATATAAGCTTACTAGTACTATTTATAGGTAAACAATTATAAATGGCAGCACCTATAAACGCTTATCGTACCAAATCAATCTATACAAGAAATAAAGAAAATACAGCTGATATTCAAACACTAACAGCTATTCCACAAGCAGATAAAGCAACAATGCAATCAAGATTCCATCTTGATGGGTTATTTAATGCTAATCTGGGCGGCGAGGGTGATGGTGTAGTTGGCTATTGCAGAATTGGCACACCAAATTTTAATATGCACAACAATGCTAGACACAGCAATTTAAGGCTTTATGATGGCGGTGATTGTGTTCTATTCAATGATGCTGGTTTAAATACCTATGGTAATTTAGAACAGGTTCAAGCCATAAGTATTGGCGGTATGTCGGTAGTTTTTGGGTCTTTTGGTTCAAGTTATTACAGTACCACAAGTAATTTTGGGATCAGATATAAGCCAGAAGGTGGTAGTGCCTGGACTACTTTAGATGGCGGGACACTGCCATCACAACAGAGTTCAGTATTATCGGATCAGCTTGTACCATTCATTATTGATGCGTCCCCAAATACCATTAACATTATAGCTTTTATTACTAATGAGGAAGGTACTAGAGAATTACCAGCACAAAATTTTCTACTCAATAATTATTATTTTGATATGAGGTTTTCATCTGTGAACCTAACTGGTGCCTTAGATTCAACCACTACAACTCAAATATATACAAATGCAGAGGGTCAATTCAGTGGATCAGGAGGACTTGACATAGGTGCTTATGTTACACCAACAAGGCACGTATCAGGGGTACAACCAGCAGGTACAGTTCCAAATGGTTATTACTTAGATACAAACAGTAATATATGGATTAGAGTAGCTATTATTAATGGTAAATCTAAGATTACACAAAAAGGAAGTTTACCTGATAATAGTGAGGGAGTTTTTGAGAATCAAGTTAACTTTTTTATGAGGGGTCCAGCTGCTACTAAGGTTGGAACTTTGTTGGCTGGGAGAAAATTAATTTATAGTTCCAACGGTAAATTGGATGCTAATAGTAATTTAAGTTTGGCTAAAGGCAGTTATACTCAAGTCCCTACCGGATGGTATATGTTATCCGATACCAATCCTAGATGGGTTGAAATTGAAACTGTGGGAGGGACAAGCAAAATTACTCAACCAAGTGTAGTAGCGCCACCTACACCACCTGTACAAGTAGATTACTTTACAGATCCAGCTAGTGATATTACTTATGTTTATCACAGGTCACCTAATGAAGGTGATACTCCATTCTGGGGTAATGTTTGTATTAACCTGACTCAATATATGAATGATGGTAATACTGGACTTCAAATAACACTTAAAAGAAATGTTAACGATAATAAATTCTATGGGTTTAGTTCGGGATCAACAACTAGTGATTGGGGACTAGCTCACGGGTTATATTTTAACGGTACTAAAACTAATGGTGCATATAATGGCGATCAATGGGTTGCAGGTGTTTTAACGTCATCTGGTGATTGTAATACAGGATTTGGATTAGTATAAAATAATTTAAATAAAAACAAAGTGAACCTTAATCATTCAGTTGGTTAGGGTTTTTTTATGCCTTGAATTTAACATCTATATTATTAAGTAATATCTCTTAATATCAGTCAGTTAACAGCCTATTTATCTATAAACGACCACACAAGTGGAATTTATAAAATAGATAAAAATGGCAGATAATTTTATTAATGGATCAGACTTAGTTCTTTTCATCGGTGCAGAACCAATTGCATCTTCTAGATCTTGCTCGATCTCAATGAGCGTAAATATGGCTGATGCCACCACCAAAGATAATGAGGGTTATTCAGAGTCAATTCCTACTACTAGAAGTTGGGAATTATCAGCAGATGGTCTTGCAGCTTGGGGTGGTAACATCAAAGAATTAATGACCGCATTCCAAAATAAAACAGCTTTACAGATAAAATTTTCACCTAGAGAATTAGCGACTGGTGATATGGTTTATTCGGGTACCGCATACTTAGAAAGTCTTGAAATTGATGCACCTATGGAAGATGGAGTAAGTTTTTCAGTATCCCTTAAAGGATCAGGTAAGCTTTTATTTGAAGCTACTGTATAAATCATAACATAAGAAGAGGATATGAAAGGATTTTTACAAATAGAAATAAATAAAGAAAAAAAAGGGGTTCAATTCGGGATGTATGCCATCAAATTGTTAACCGAAAAAAGAGGCATCACTTTAAATGAAATTGGTGAATTATTTGAAGGTGTTGATCAAGATCCAATCAAGGCATTTGACTTACTAGTTGATTTGCTTTATGCAGGAATAAGCAATTACAATTTGATTAATGATATCAATGAGGTAGTTAACTATTACAAACTGTATCAAGATTTTGGTGGAGTAGATAAAGATAATTACGATAAGATTTTCAAAGCATTTTTAGAGACTCAAATCAGCGGTAAATCTCTATCCAATGATGAGATGGACAAAGCACCTAAGGACAAAAAAAAAGCTTAGAGTTTGAAGAGCTTCAAGGAATGGCAATTGGTGAGATTGGTTTAACCTTGAAAGATTTCTATACACTGACCTACAATGAATATCATAATGTTGCAAAGGCATATATGCAAAAAGATGAAAGGGAATGGTTGAGAACTAGAATGCTTGCATCATTACTTATCAATGTGCAAATGCCTAAAGACAAACATATCACACCAGAAATGTTGTTTTCATTACCAAGTGATAACCTGATAATCAAGAAAAAACCAGTGCCAACAAAAGATGAGTTTTTACAAGCAGTGGAGCGATACAATAAAGGAAAAGACAAGGTTTAAATAACCTTGATAGTGAAACCCCTTAAACAACCTTAAAAAGAGTTTAAGGGGTTTTTTAATACAATAATGAATTGGCAATAAATACACAAAATATAAGCTATGTTTTCGGAGCTAATATTTCACAATTCCAATCGGCAATTGGTACAGTACAGACATCTTTAAGAAGCGCAGGACAACAATTAAAAGATTTTGGTTCTGACTTATCAGCTTATGTTTCCCTTCCACTGGTAGCCCTTGGTGCTAGTGCAATAAAAGCATTTGGAGATATTCAATCTTTAAAGAATGGCTTAACTGCTGTAACTGGAAGTGCAGACGAAGCAAACAAACAATTCACAAGATTAGTCGAGCTTGCTAAAATGCCTGGGCTTGGATTGAAAGAAGTTACTAAGGGTTCAATAAATCTTCAAGTTATTGGATTCACAGCAGAAAAAGCAGAGAAATCTATCAGAGCATTTGGTAATGCGGTTGCAACAGTTGGTGGTGGTAAAGATCAATTTGAACGGGCTACGTATGGACTTGCTCAATTAGCTAACACAGATTTTCCATTAGGTGAAGATTTAAACATTATCAAAGATGCTATTCCACAAGTAACACCTTTATTAAAAGAAGCATTTGGGTCTGCAAGATCCGATGATTTGAAAAAAATGGGTGTTTCATCTGCAATGGTAGTTGATGCTATTGTTGATGGTTTATCCAAACTTCCACCTGTTACTGGTGGTGTGAATGCAGCCTTTGAAAACCTTAAAGATGGTGTATTTGGTAATCTTGCCGATATAGGTGAGATAATCAATAAGAATCTTGATATATCTAAACTGGTTGATAAGCTTATCAATGGATTATCATCAGTAACAGAATATTTCAAAAACTTATCTCCAGAGGTTCAAAAAGGAGTTTTAGTATTTGCAGGTTTAGCGATTGTGATACCACCAATACTTGTTGCTTTAGGGGTTTTAACTGGTACTATTTTACCTGCATTGATAGGTGGGTTTGCAGCTTTAATCAGTCCAATTGGTTTAGTTGTCGCAGCAGTGGCAGGTGCAGTTGCATTGATTGTTTACAATTGGGATAGCATTGTTCAATATTTTACATCTGGTGAAGGTGGTAAGTTCTGGGACACTGTCAAAGGCTATGCCTCTGACATGTGGAGTTCTCTTAAATCCATTTTTCAAACTATTGTTAGTGTTGGTGCAGCAATTTGGAAAAAATTTGGTGACAATATTATTAATCAGGTATTGGTTGCTTTCAACTTTGTTAAAGATATCATCACTGCAACCCTTGGAGTTATTTCAGGACTGATGAAAGTTTGGGATGGCGTCTTAAGTGGTGACTGGTCAAAGATATGGGAAGGTATTAAAGGCATTACTGCAAACCTTTGGAATGGAATTGTAAATGTTGTTAAGAGTGCAATTAAGGGATTAGCTAATGGTTTAGGTGCTTTTTACAAATTGTTGGGAATGGAAACCCTAGGTAATGGATTAACCAAGCTAGGATCTGGAATTGATTCAATATTTTCTAAAATTCAAATACCCATTAAAGCAGCTACAAAGGCTGTTAAAGATTTTAAAAAAGAGGTTACAGGTGTTACAGCAGGTGATATTACTACATCAACTAAGACTACCACAACAACTAAGACTAAAAGTACCACAGATTCAAAATCACAAGATGCAATTGCTCAGGTTTATAATGATTTAAGTGTTGGATTAAAGCAAATTGATTCTCTTTTTGGAGCAACATTTGACGAGAAGGCAAAGAAAAAGATTGAAGAATATCAACAGGCTATCAATGGACTTATCAAAAACGGTTATGAACCTGCATCTATAGCAATTAAGAATTTACAAGTTGAACAATTAAAATTCAACTTACTTCAACCTAACAATCATAAAGTAACCGCTATACCACCAGTAAAAGGTGAGAAATCTTCTATTCAAATGAGTAGTCAAGTAGGATTAAAAGATTTAGCAGGTCAATTAACAACTGAGCAAGCTCAAATAATTGCGGGTCAAATTCAATTCAATGATCAATTCAATAATTTGGTTACAACTGGATTTGGTCAAGGCATTGGCGATGCATTTAGTGCAGTTGGCGATGCATTCACAAGTGGTGGTAATATCATACAAGCATTTGGAGAGTCTATCATTAAGTCATTTGGTGGATTCCTTGGAAATTTTGGTGATTTATTAATTGAGTATGGTGCAGCAGCTGTATTAAAAGGAAAACTAGATCTAGCAACCTTAATTCCTGGTGCTGGTATTTTCGCTGGTGCAGCAGCTATTGCAGCAGGTTTAGCCTTAAAACTAGCAGCAGGTGCATTTGGTGCAGTTGGTGGTGGTGGAGGTAAAAAGGGAAAAGATTCTGGACGCACCGCATTTGCAAATGGTGGGGTTGTATTTGGTCCTACAAATGCTTTAGTAGGTGATGAATATCCCGGTGCTTCAAGAAATCCAGAAGTTATTGCTCCATTGAATTCATTAAAAGGAATGCTTAGTGATATGGGTGGCGGTATGTCAGGACAAGTAGAATTCAGGATTCAAGGTAATAGCCTAGTTGGTATCTTGAATAACGAACAAAAAAAGCAATTCAGAACTAACTAATGGCATACGGAATAAAATACAAATGTGCCTTTAGTTCAATTAAAGGGTTAAAATATCAAGTTTACATATTAAAAAAAGACTATGATTCAGCTATAATTGAGATTGAAAATATGGGTGCTACACCCGTAGAGATTAATTATACCAGTAACAGTGAAAATAAATTTGAAATCATTAGAGGTAGTGAATGTATTCTAAATATCTATTCTGATTTTGATGGTCAATTCAGCGAAATAATGGTTGCTGATGCGAAAGAATATCAAGTCCAAGTATGGTTGAATGATACCCTACATTGGCAAGGTTATGTGATCCAAGACAATTACAGTGAGCCATTTCAATCAGCTCCATATCTGATTTCACTACGTGCTACTGATGGTTTGGGTGATTTAAAATTTCTTGATTTTACTGCTGAAAATGGATCACCTTATCTAACAGATATGACCTTTGCTGAGGCTATTTTAAACTGCTTAGGTAAGCTTAAAAATGGTTCACAACTCATTACATCAAATGATGTTCTTGAAGCTAGAATCGATCGTAATGACCTTAAAAATGAAGCCTTCAATAATTTAACTGTAAACCCTTTTATTTTTTTAGAGGACGATTTAAATACTCTAAAATGTGATGAGGTATTAAAAATGATATTGGAATTATTTCAATGCTACATTTATTACAAAAAGGGGAAATATCACATTGAAAGGGTTAATTATAAGCTTAATGATGTTATTACCAGAAGAACCTACAGTATCAATTTTGATGGGATTCAAGATTCAACTAATCCAACGGTAAACAATGAAAATATCAGGAGTGAAATATCTAAAACCAGTGGTTTATCATTCATCAACGCTGACCATAATATTACCTATGTCCCTGCATATAATAAAGTTCAAATTGAGAATAACGTAACTGATCCTAACAATTTACTCCATAATAATTATTTCAGAAATTGGGATTCAAGTAATACCAGTCCACTAAGTTGGGTGAAATCCGGTAATATTTCAATTGGAAAAAAGGACTTTACAAGGTCAGGATCTGCTTTACACATTTTAACTAAAGTAGAAGATAATGCAATTAGTTACACTACCAATAGGATTTATCCTATCAGAAATGCTTTTGTTGGTTCTAAAAATAAAAGAGCTGATGACAAATTAACTATTACGATTGCCAATCAAGGCAATGTGAGATTTATGGTTAAAGCAACTACTGTACGTTTAGGTACACATTATTTGTATTGTGAACGGGATACTGAAGTAACTAACGCAATTCAATATAAAGCTGAATTTAAAGGGGCTACACCTTCTTTTTGTAAAATACCTGCACCTGAATCAGTTGTTAGTGGCACAGATGAATGGTTTGTGAATTCTCTAGAGGTTTTATTACCGGTTGATACTGTGACATTAGATATAGCATTTTTACCCTCATTCACTGCTACATATAATCAAGACTGCATTATCAGGGAGTTTACGGTAGCAATAACTGCAGGGACATCTGCTAGAGCAGTTGGTGACGTTTATTCTATCACATCAGATAAAAATGTTCGTGAAACAAATAGTGATTTACAACCGACACTTGGAGAGTTTGGTGACTATTGGTACAGCAATCAAATTTTACTTAAATCATCAACTAGTAAGCTACCTACAGCGAACTGGTATAGAGAAGGAAAAACAGAGTCTAAGCCATTATTTCAACTGTGTTCCCAAGCTATATTAAATCAATACAGAACACCTTTTAAGCTGTTTTCCGGCAGTTTTTATGGGGCGTTTGACTTTGCTAAGGTCTATGAAATACAACATCTTATAGGGCTTTATATGCCTTATAAATCTTCAAGTGATTTGAAATTAGACTTACATAAAGTTGATTTTTTTGAACTATTGAATGATGCTGATGTGGCAACAGATAAAGCCGAACGGAATTTAAAATACAAAGATGGTGACTATAGCACTATCAGCAATGAAATAGTACCTAGACGACAAAGGGCGGGAGGAAGAAATTAATGCAAATTGATAAAATTGGAAGACAATTAATATATAATGAAGAAGGTGTGGTTTTGAATTCATATCTGTGTTCAGCGGGCATACCCACCCTTGGAATCGGTTTCACTTACTACCCCTCAACCGGAAAAAAGGTTAAAATGGGTGAGAAGATTACAAGGGTTGAATGTGACCAGATATTCAATCAAATCATCAAGACATTTGAACAGGCTGTGAATAAGGCTATAAAAGTAGCCCTAACACAAAACCAGTTCAATGCCTTAGTAAGCCTTTGCTTTAATATTGGTGTTGGTGCATTTACTGGATCTACTTTAGTTAAAAAAATCAATACTCAATCACATATTTTAGACATTGAAAAATGGTTTTTGGCTTGGAAAAACTCAGGAGGTAAACCCATTTTGTTGAACCGTAGGAAAAGAGAATTTAAAATTTATAACACATAAGGGTATGGATTATTTAAACAATTTATTTACCCTTAAAATGTGGTTTTTAAAACTCATTGGCTTACTTCTAATATGGTTAGAGCCTGCCAGACAGATAACGGGTCTATTGATATTCCTTGTGGTGGTTGATGCTATTACAACTTATTGGGTGAGAATGGAGAGGAGCGAAAGAGTTAATCTTAAAGAATTCCTAATTAAAGAGATTAAGGATTTAACCCTATTTTTACTTTATATATTAACGATCCACTACTTTCAAGAGGCTTATCTAGGTGAAACAATGGCGGTTTTCAAATTATTGGCAGGTATTCCAATAATAGCCCTTCTTTCGGGCATTGTTGAAAATATTGAAAGTCTTACTGGTATATCCGTAGCAACCAAATTCAAAGAGATTATTACAGGGATTTTTGGAAAACTTAGTGATAAGGTGAATCCAACTGATAGGGAGAATTAGTGTTGCCTACACCAAAAATGATGTAGGCTTGAACCAACACTAATTTTTAACAATTAACGCTCTTAAGAGTAAACATAATGATTTATTTTATATTAAGTCATTTATTTAAAACAAAATAATCTTTTGGTAGACTTTCAATTATTTCGTTTGCTAAGATTGTGAATTCTTTGTCAACCCGTTTTATTTCCTTCTCAATTTCTTTCTTCTCAACTTTATCAGCCGTTATGAGATTTTTCTTAAAGCCGTTAATTCCTGTATAAATCTGTCTTGTTTGTCACCTTGATAATCCATACCTAATTAGTTTGAAACTAAATCTAATTTTAAAAATATGTACTAACAAAGTTTTATTAAATGCTAATATTTTTAGTATTTTTGCTTTGTTATGGGATTATCAACAGAACAGATTATTGGCTTTAACAGATGGATGGCTGCAATAGTGAGGTCAAATAAAATACTAACTAAGGCAAGTAGTAGTTATATTGGACTTATTGTCTTGGTTGATAACAAGATAACTGTTAATCTCAAGCATTTATCACCCGAATATCAGGAAAAATTTATTTTGAAGGATTTTGATGATTATTGCAGAATTTTCATTACTTTTCTTAAAGTCCCAATCGAGAGGTTTCTTGTGTTTGAAAAAATAGAATATCATACTTTTAATTTTGTATTTATTCTAGATGGCAGGAAATTTTTCAAATTTGTCACCATTTTTACACCGTCTTAAAGGGGACACAAACGGGGACAAAACGGGGACAAAATGGCTTAAAACAGGTAAAATATTAGGTGTTTTGGAATTTAAAAAGTGCCTTTAAAGCGTTTAGAGGGCTATGACACAAAAAAGTTAGTAATTTTTAAAAGATTATTTTTTCGTCTGACATAATTACTTCTAATACATGCAAATATCGCCAATTAAGTCAGAAGTTAGTAAGATTTATGAAATATCGGCAGTACCCAAGCATTTTTTGCGCTGTATGGCGTAATTGTTGTTAAAAAGTTATATCCGGTATACCTTATTCAAAACATTTTTATAGTTTAGGGTATTCTGGTTAAGAAAGGTAAATATGGAAGCTAAATTTTCACCACAAGTAAAAGACGTGATTTCGTTTAGCAGGGAAGAAGCCCTGAGATTAGGACACGATTACATAGGCGCAGAGCATCTTTTATTAGGCTTGATCCGCGAAGGCGATGGTATGGCTATTAAGATATTAAAGTCATTGGGAGTAGATACCACTAAATTACGTCGTTCTATAGAGGATGCGGTACGTGGTACTTCAAGTGTAACTGTAAATCTTGGTAATATTCCGCTGACTAAGCAAGCTGAAAAAGTATTAAAAATTACTTATCTGGAAGCTAAGATATTCAAAAGCGACCTGATCGGTACTGAGCACTTGTTATTGTCTATCCTACGCGACGACGATAATATTGCATCGCAAATTTTATTGCAGTACAGCATTAATTATGAGATCTTTAAGCAAGAAGTTGAAGTAAATAAAAACGGTTATAAAGATGATCCGCAAGGCAGTGCCTCTACCGGAGATGAAGATTACCGCGAAGAAGAAAGCTTCAGCAATCCTAAAAAAGTTTCTGACATTAAATCGAAAACTCCAGTGCTTGATAATTTTGGAAGAGATTTAACAAAGGCCGCAGAAGAAGGTCGTTTGGACCCTATTGTTGGCCGGGAGAAAGAAATTGAGCGTGTTTCTCAAATTCTTTCCCGTCGTAAAAAGAACAACCCCATTCTGATCGGTGAACCCGGTGTTGGTAAATCTGCCATTGCTGAGGGGCTTGCCCTTAGAATTGTTCAACGAAAAGTATCAAGGGTATTGTTTAACAAACGTGTGGTTACTTTAGATCTGGCATCATTGGTTGCCGGAACTAAATACCGTGGTCAGTTTGAGGAAAGAATGAAAGCCGTGATGAACGAGCTTGAAAAATCTACCGATGTGATCTTGTTCATTGATGAGATCCATACCATTGTTGGTGCAGGTGGTGCTTCTGGTTCATTGGATGCATCAAATATGTTCAAACCAGCATTGGCAAGGGGAGAAATACAATGCATTGGTGCGACTACTTTAGATGAGTACCGCCAGTACATAGAGAAAGATGGTGCCCTGGATCGTCGTTTCCAAAAGGTCATGATCGAGCCGGCAACTCCTGATGAAACTATCGAGATTTTAAACCGTATCAAGGAAAAATACGAAGATCATCATGGGGTAACTTATACAGATGAAGCAATTAACGCCTGTGTATCCCTCACCTCCCGTTACATCACTGACAGGTTTCTGCCGGATAAAGCTATCGATGCTTTGGATGAAGCAGGTTCAAGGGTGCATTTAACAAATATCCATGTTCCTGAAAACATCATTGATATCGAAACCAAGATCGAAGACATTAAGGTGGAGAAAAACAAAGTGGTTAAAAGTCAGAAATATGAGGAAGCTGCCAAATTAAGAGACACAGAAAAAAATCTTTTAGAAGAGCTGGACCGTGCCAAAGCACAATGGGAAGCAGAAACTAAAACCAAACGTTATACCGTGTCAGAAGATAACGTGGCAGAAGTGGTTTCTATGATGACAGGTATTCCACTGCAAAGGGTGGGACAAACAGACAGCCAAAAACTGTTGAATATGTACGATACCGTTGCTACCAAAATTATTGGTCAGGATGATGCCATAAAGAAGTTAACTAAAGCTATTCAGCGTACACGTGCAGGGTTGAAAGATCCTAAGAAGCCTATCGGTTCATTTATATTCCTTGGCCCTACAGGTGTGGGTAAAACTGAGCTGGCAAAAGAACTTGCCCGCTTTATGTTCGATAGCGACGATGCCCTGATTCAAATCGACATGAGTGAGTACATGGAGAAATTTGCAGTTTCACGTTTAGTGGGTGCGCCTCCGGGCTATGTTGGTTATGAAGAAGGTGGACAGCTGACTGAAAAAGTACGCCGTAAACCTTATGCTGTAATTCTTCTGGATGAGATTGAAAAAGCGCATCCTGATGTGTTTAACATCTTGTTGCAGGTTCTTGACGAAGGTCAGCTTACTGATAGTCTTGGTCGTAAGGTCGATTTTAGGAATACCATCATCATCATGACTTCCAATATTGGCGCCCGCCAGTTGAAAGACTTCGGACAAGGGGTTGGTTTCACCACATTGGCTAAAACAAACCAGGTGGATGCGCACTCCAGAGGTGTAATCGAAAATGCATTGAAACGTGCATTTGCTCCTGAGTTTTTAAACAGGGTGGATGACGTGGTTGTGTTTAATACCTTAGGTAAAAACGAAATCTTCAAAATCATCGATATTGAATTAAAATCTTTATTCGACAGGGTATTGACACTTGGTTATGAAGTGAAATTAACTGAAAGAGCGAAAGACTTTATTGCCGACAAAGGATTTGATATCAACTTTGGAGCAAGACCGTTAAAACGTGCCATCCAGAAATACCTGGAAGACCCTATTGCAGAAGAAATTCTGAAAGGTGAAATTCAGCAAGGTGCCGTTCTCGAAATTGATTACGACAAAGAGGCTGATAAAATTGAAGTGATTAGTAAAAATCGCGGCAAGAAAATCAAAGAAGAAGGCGCAAGCCCTGAATAAAGGTTTTCAATCTGCATGAAAATAATTAAGGCTGTATCAATGTGAAGTGAACCCCAAAAGTTAGACAAAAACTTTTGGGGTTCACTTCAAATCGATGCAGCCTTTTGTTTTTACTGAGAACTTATAAAAACGAAAAGGCCTTCTGGCTAAAATAAATTCAACTGGCTCCCCGGTACTTGAAACAATTTGGAATCAAGAACAATTGGCTTCACATTCAGCTTGTTTAACCGGCAATGCAATTTAAAAGTGTCACTGATCATTTGCGAGATATTGCCTTCTCCACGCATCCGCTGACCGAACCTGCTGTCATTAACCTGGCCCCCATGACAACTTTGTATCATGTGCCAGACCTTTTCAAAACGGTCCGGATAGTTCTTTTTTAACCAATCCTCAAATATCCCCCCAATGGCACCATTTAACCGCACCACCGTATAACCGGCATTTTGCGCACCACAGGAAGCAACAGTTTTTAAAATCTGGGGCACTTCATGATCACTTAAGCCCGGAACGAGGGGTGCAACCATTACGCCCATTGGAATTCCGGCTTTGCTGAGGGTTTCCACAATTTTGAGCCTTTGCTTGGCAGTTGTGGTCCGCGGCTCCATTTTAGCACGCAACTCTTCATTTAAACTGTTGATTGAAACATAAACCATGCAGAGGTTTAATCTAGCCATTTCCTGCAGAATATCCTGGTCACGTAACACCAGGGCATTCTTGGTAATGATGCCTATTGGTTGCTTATAAGCGAGCGCTATTTCCAGGAGTTGCCTGGTGATCTTGAATTTTCTTTCTGCCGGCTGGTAGCAATCAGTATTGCCTGATAAGGAAATCGTACTGGCATCCCAGTTTTTCCGCTCTAAGAACTTCTTGAATAATGCCGGAGCCTCTCTCTTCACAATGATTTTACGCTCGAAATCCAATCCGGCGCTAAAGCCCCAATATTCATGCACATTTCTCGCATAACAATAAGTACAGCCATGTTCACAGCCCTGATAAGGGTTTAGCGAGTAGCCCATCCCGACATCCGGACTGTCAACTTTGTTAACCACCGAACTGGACTGCGCGAAGATGAAGGAAGTTTTGGTATTCTCCACTTCCCAATCATCAATACCCTCCACATGCTCCTTTACATAATCGTTTTTCAGAAAATGATTATGTGGATTTAACTGTGCACCACGGCCCTTAAGGTAATTGCTGTTGTTTTCTTCCTCATTGATCATGCTCAAAAATACTAAATTTCTTAGTATTTAAGAAGTGTTATTTATTTATTTATTGGGATGATGTAATCCATCGGCACCATGTCGGCTATTTTTTCATAGGCCCACACGCCTTCATAAAGCAAGGACTTGCTCTGAAAAATCCCTCCGGACGCATAAAAATGAACCGGCCTTTCCATCATATGGACGATCGAGATTTGGTAATTGGGAATATCCAGGGGTCTGCTGATCGCATGCCCAGAAGTATTGGTGTATTCATTGGTTTCCCGCTCTTTGGTATAAATGACATAAAGGTCATCTTCAAAATTGATGGTTTTTAAGTTATTATATTTTTGCTTAACTAATGTGTCTATTAATACTTCACCGCGGTTAAGGGTGCTGATTTCCTTTGGCATCTGCTTAATTCCAGACCAATATTTCAGAGAGTCACTTGCAATTGAGCCGACACGGATCACGCCATGTTGTGCCCTCATCAATCTGCGCATATTGGCATCAATCATACTGTCGGATGGCCGGCCGGAATTTTTAAGTTTCACCAGTTTGTTGATCACAAATCCTTCTTCTTTAGCATTCCCGAGGTAGAGTGACCTGAAAAAATGTTGTGAAGAGCCATTATAAGCCGTTTCCCTGGCCTTCGCCCAAGCCTTCCTTTTGGCTTTCGATCCCTTTAGCTCTTCAAAATTCGGCAGACCGGAGTAATAAACAATCCGGGTATTGTAATCGTATTCAAAATACTGAAGCAAATATTTCAGCCTGTATCCTAAAGCCTTATTTTCAATGACCAGAAACTCGTTTGATTTCACAGTCAGCAATCGTCTGTTGCTGTCGAAATCAACGTTAAGCGCCTGTGGATTTAGTAGTTTGCATTTTTTTGCATGAGGGGTTTTTCCAATAAAGAACTCCTTAAACAGATTGATGTACCGTTCTCTGTTAGGATCCACCCTGATCACTACTTCACTCAGCTGAATGGCATTTTCCTCCAGGATGATTTCAACCGCTGCCGACTTATCTGATAAGATTACATTTTTAGTGTAGGGGAGGAAGCCCATCATTTCCACCAGCACATTATAGTTGCCGGGTTTTAAATTGGCAAGTATAAATTTACCATCATTATTCGTTACCGTCGCCGCTTTATAGCCACTCAGGTAAATCCCAGCACCAGGCAGTGTTTCGCCGCTTTTATCCTTCACCACACCTGAGATAGACAAGCCCTGTGCAACTGCGGAGACAGAAAGCAGCAACAGAAAAACAAAGCCTGCTAAGGATTTAAACATGTGTATTAATTTAATCGCCCTTTGCTCAAGAGGTCTTTCGCGTTGGCCAATGCAGACTCACCCGGTGGTTTACCACTCAGCATCTCAGCGATCACATAAACACGACCTTCATGGTCTAGCTTTTTAATGCCTGTGGTACTTCTTTCGGCACTTTCATCTTTATAGACAAAATAATGTGCATTTCCCTTGGCTGCAATTTGGGGTAGGTGTGTAATGCAGACTACCTGCATATTTCTTTCCAATTCACCGATTACCTGGCCTACTCTTAAGGCAATTTCACCTGATATACCCGTATCAATTTCATCAAAAATTAATGTGGGCAGGTCACTGTGTTTCGCTAAAATAGATTTAATGGCCAGCATGATCCTGGATAGTTCACCTCCCGATGCCACTTTTGATACTGGAGCCGGTGGCTGACCAACATTCGCAGAAAACAACAGGGAAATATTGTCCTTTCCATCTTTAGTCAAGTCTTTCAATATGTTTTGCTCGATCTTTATTCTGGCATTCGGCATACCAGCCTGGGTCAGGATTTTGTTGACCTGAACTTCTGTTGCCTTGATAGACTTGCTGCGGTTGGCAGATAATTTTTCAGCAGTTTTCTCCAGTGCTGCTTTTAAATTTTCCGTTTCGAGGTGCAGTCGTTCAATTTCTTCATCACCACTTAAAATCAGGCTTAAATTATTGGAAAGTTCCTCACGGATATCTATTAACTCGGCAATCGTGTTAACCCGGTGTTTTTGCTGTAAAGTATATAAGATATCCAGTCGATGACTGATTTCTTCAATCCTGGCCGGATTGAACACTACATCATCTCCCAATAGCGCTAACTCATTGCTGATATCTTTCAGTTCGATAAGGGTAGACCGCAATCTTTCCGTCAGTTCACTGTAAGTAACATGGAACTTTTCCACAGCATGCAATTGTCCGATGGCTTCTTTCAGTATCGGTAATGCAGCTACTTCTTCCTCGCTTAAAAGCTGGTAGCTATTGACCAGGCTGCGTTTAATGGATTCGGCATTGTTCAGTGCCTGCAACTCTGTTTCCAGGGTTTCCTGTTCCGTTATCTCTAAATTGGCATTTTCCAGCTCAGTGAACAGGAACTGTTCATAATCTTGTTTGTTGCGTGCTTCGTCAGCAAGCTTACGCAACTCCCGTAGACGGTGCTGGTTTTTTTTGTACTGCTTGAAATCCTCCCTATAAGCCGATAAGAGCTCTTCATGATTCGCCAGGCCATCAACTACCGCGAGCTGGAAACCAGGGTCATTAAGCTCGCGTGTGGCATGCTGTGAATGAATATCAATCAGTCGCTCGCCAAAGTGTTTCATCACCGTAAGGGTAACAGGGGTGTCATTTATAAAAGCGCGGGATTTTCCGTCTATGGAAATCTCGCGCCTAATGATACTGTCTTCCAGGAAATCCAAATCATGCTCTTCAAATAAAGGCTTTAATTTATCGCCTTTGAGTTTAAATGCGCCTTCAATAATGCATTTCTTTGCCTGGTTAAAAAAATATTTGGTCTCCGCGCGTTGCCCTAAAATCAGGGACAATGCACCCAGCATAATTGATTTTCCAGCTCCGGTTTCACCTGTAATAATATTCAGACCCTTATCGAGTTCTATCTCAACATTATCAATCAGGGCGTAATTACGTATAGAAAGTTTTTGTAGCATATCCTTTGCTAAATTATAAAAACTTAGCCAATGGATGCTTATTTATTTTTCAAGCTTTCCTGTACTTTTTCATTTCTTAATGTCGCTTCAACAGCTTTCTCAATTTCTGTATCCAGCTTTTTTAAGCTTTCTTCGTTGCACTCCTCTACCTGTTTCTCAATTTGCTTCTTAAACTCAGGTGAATTGAAATGTCTTTCCATTTCAATACTCATTTTCCGTGCATCAGCACCCATCTTTTGAGCGTCAATTTTCATTCTTTGCGCATCCGCTTTTATTTTAAGCTCGTGCTTTTTCCATTCAGGCGAATTGAAGCGTTTTACAATTACAATGTTTTGTCTTTTAAGCTCTTCCATTTCCTTTTTGAATTCCGGAGAGTTGAAGTGCTTTCTCATTTCTTCACCCATATTTTTCAATTCTGCCTCGTGTTTTTTCCACTCTGCAGAATTGAAATGAAGTCTAACTTTCTCCATTTGTAGTTTAGCCTTCTCCATTTGTTTTGCACGTTCCGGCGTTTTTACCGGAGCAGGAGGAGCTGCAGGCACGGATTGGCCAGGCACAGGAGGAGCAGGAGGTGCTGGTGGAACAGCAGGCAATGCAGGAGCCTTTTTGGTCGCACCAGAAGACTTTTTGATTTCCTTGGTTTTTTTAGTGATGGTCTTTGTTTTCTTTTTTGTGGTATCCTGATCATCTTGCAACGGTGCAATTGCATAGCCAGTTAAAGGGGCAGTTGCAATCACTGTGCTTACTTTGGTTGTTACTTTTATTTTACGGTCGGGAGCGGGTTCTGATTTTAACGGATTAACCCAGGCAAGTGATATTAATGTGGCGATCGTAATGCCAATAGCAAAAAGCTGCTGCTTGGCGGTGTTATAAGTCGTTTTCATATCGGTAATTCTTTTAATTCGTTGGTATAAATCATGGTTGTTGCCACCTGCAGCCATTGAAAATACCGGGGTATCCTTTTCTTTTAGTAATTCAATCTGCAACAAGGCATGTGCATAGGTAAGGGGTGTATGCGTTTTGTGTAAAACCAGGTCGTCGCAGGCATGTTCTCTTTCCCTTTGGACAAGGTTGCTGCAGAGCCAGGTAAAGGGATTGAAGAACAGGATGGTCTCCATGGCAGTTTTTACGATATTTAACAGGTAATCATTTCTGCGAATATGGCCAAGCTCATGGATCAGGATAGCTTCAACATGTACCAGGTCTAACTGGGTGGCAAAAGCAACAGGGAAAAGCACCACAGGTTTAATAAAACCGATCACCAAGGGTACATTGACCTGGTGGCTCAGGTAAAAGCCGATGTTCTTCTTTATTTTAAGTTCTTTTCGCATGCTCTGGAAAAGCACCTGCCATTCTGTTGGTACAGCCAGTTTCAGCGAATGCTTTAACTTCAGTATTTTGTAATAGCCTGTGGAAAGGATGGCCAGCTGTAAAAGCAGACCGATGACGTATAAGCCAACCAACAGCGGAAAATAATGTTCTGTCTGGTAGTTGACTGTGCTTGGAATAACTTTGGAAAGTGAAAGGCTATGGGTTACCGTACTGAGTGGCGGCCAGGTGAACACAGAAAAGAAGGTCCCGCAAAATCCAATAAATATCAGGCAAATGGTGCCGTAAGCCATATCATGCTTTACCCGGGCACTGAGCTTCGGTACCATGATGAAAATTAAAACCAAAAGGCCATATAAAAATGCGCCTTGCCATAAGGAATGAAAGATGCTCCACCCGGTGGCCTTAATGATGTTGTTAACCAGTGCTTCCATGGTATTATTTTTTACTGAGTTTTTCCAGGTATTCTTTAATAGAATCGATCTCTTCTTTACTCGCACTATGGTTACCCAGGGCCTGCATCACCAGCCTGGACGCCGATCCGTTAAAAACATTGTTGATCATTTTATTGACCAGTTGTTCCTGTGTTTTTTGTTGGTTGACAAGTGCGCGGTAAATGTGCGTCTTAGCTGAGGTGTCGCGCGATACAAGTCCTTTTTCATGCATGATCTGCATCAGCTTTAAGGTTGTTGTATAACCGGCATCTTTGCTTTGCTCCAGAATTTCGTGTACATCTCTAACTGTACAGTCACCTTTTTCCCAGAGGATCTGTAAAATTTCTAATTCGCTTTCGGTTGGTTTAAAGGAGGTTACTGTTTCCATAGTTGTTATACGAATTGTTTCGTATTCGAATCTACGAATATTTTCGTATAAACAAAAGATTTTTTATAAAATATTTTATCGGACAAAAATGTAAAAATAGGGGAGGATAATTATTGGGTTTTTATTGCCCAAAGTTTTAGGACTTCCTGGCTGATGTCCACAGCTACTTCCGTTTTAGTTTTGACCTGAAATTCTTTTTTATCGAAGTCTTTATTGAAAATGGTAATCTTGTTGGTGTCGGTTTTGAAGCCGGCGCCTTTATCATTTAAAGAATTCAGCACAATAAAGTCCAGGTTTTTTTTCAGCAGCTTGGCTTTGGCATGTTCTTCTTCATGCTCGGTTTCAAGCGCAAAGCCAACAAGGATCTGCTTTGCTTTTTTTCGGCTGCCCAGCTGTGCTAAAATGTCTGTAGTTTTTTTAAGTAGGATAGAGAGTTCAGAATCGTTTTTTTTGATCTTCTGCTCAGCAACGGCCAGTGGGGTATAGTCGGCTACTGCGGCACTCATGATGGTGATGTCGCTGTCGTCAAAATAATGCTGACAAGCATCGAGCATTTCTGCCGCACTGCTTACATCCACTCTTGTCAAGCGCTCGGCACTTTTTTCTGCTGTAGGACCGCTCACTAAGGTTACTTCAGCACCGAGCTTTGCAAACTGATCTGCGATGGCGAAACCCATTTTACCAGAAGAATGATTACCAATAAACCTCACGGGATCTATAGCCTCGTAGGTTGGTCCGGCGGTCACCAGCACTTTAGTGCCTAACAGCGGCAAGTCTTTTTTAATGAAGGCGATTAAAAAATCAATAATCTCTTCGGGTTCAGCCATGCGGCCTTCACCAAAAAGTCCGCTCGCCAGTTCGCCACTATTGGGCGCTATAAGGATATTGCCATAACCCTGGAGCTGTGCAATATTACTTTGCGTGCTCTGGTGTTTCCACATGTCCAGGTCCATTGCCGGGGCAAATAAAACCGGGCATTTGGCAGAGAGGTAAACAGCTGATAAAAGATTGTCGCAAAGGCCGTTGGCCATTTTAGAAATGGTGTTGGCACTGGCAGGGGCAATGATCATGTAATCGGCCCAAAGACCTAGTTCCACATGATTGCTCCATACACCGGTTTCCTCTTCGAAATATTGTGTATAAACAGGGTTTTTAGAAAGGGTAGCCAGGGTAAGCGGCGTAATGAAGTTTGCCGCATCGGCTGTAAGAATAACCTTGACGTTTGCACCTGCTTTGATAAAAAGGCGCACTAGAACTGCGGCTTTGTATGCAGCAATGCTGCCACAAACGCCAAGGATAATGTTTTTGTCTTTTAGCATGGTTTTCAATGCATGTGATGCTGCAAGTTAAGCCAATGCATTGATTTATTCCTGTTCTTTAACAGGGTTTCTGTAGTAAATTTTATCATTAAGAAACTCGTCTATAGCCACTAAAGTTGCTTTAGGTAAACGCTCATAGTGTTTACTGATTTCTATTTGTTCCCTGTTCTCAAAAATCTCTTCCAGATTATCATTTGCAGAAGCAAACTCGGCTAATTTGCCATGAAGTTCTTCCTTAATGTTATTTGAAATCTGATTAGCCCTTTTTCCAATAATGACTAAAGACTCATAAACATTTTGAGTTTTTTGATCTAACTCATTCACATTTCTCGTTACCGTTGTATTCGGTATAGCAGGTTTAATAGTATTCATTATTTTATTGGGGTTTTTATCACTTTGTTGATACTGTCTTTTTGTGCTTCTTTTTGTAAGCTCTCTTTATATTTAGCCACTTGTTCTTCCTGAGTAGCTAATACTTGCTTCGCATTTGCAATGCCTTTTTCACTCTCTTTTTTTAAGGCCAGAACATCTTCAGTCAATTTACTTTCCGGATGATTTTCTAAAAATTCATCAGCATAGGTAATGGCTTCTGTAAATCTTTCTTCCTGACGGAATTCATAACTTGCTTTAGCATATTCAAACTGCGACTTTACAATCAGCAAGTTCATTTCTTCTGCATATTTAATGTCTGGAAAATCTATCTGGGCATTTTTTAAAGCGATTACCGCAGATTTATAATTACTCAGGTCATAACCACCAAGTTCGTAATACATTTTCGCATTTGCGTATGCTTTGTCTTCTAATTTACCACGCAGGTCAGCAATGTATTTACTGGCTTGCTCCACTCTTTCACTCTTTGGGTACAAGTTAATAAATAACTGCATAGCATCAATAGCCTTATAGGTGTTTTCCTGGTCAAGCGTAAAGTCCGGTGAATCCAGGTAAAAGCAATAAGCGCCTAAATACCTGCATTCTTCAGCGTATTTACTGGTAGGGTAGGTATCGGCAAAGTATTTAAATTGAAATCTTGCAGTGGTGTAATCTTTTAAATTAAATAGGGTAAGTGCATAGTGGTAGTTTAGCTCCTCTGCTTCTGTTCTTCCCCTGTATTTTTGTGATAAGTCTTCAAATAGGATCAATGCTTTCGAATAATCCTTTTTATTATAAAGCCTCATTGCTTCCTGATATTTCTTTGCAACATCATTGCTGAGCCTGATCTTCTCAAAACGGCTTTTACAACCTGCTATGCTCAAAGCTATAACTATGAAACTTAATAAAAATACGTGTTTAATTTTAAACATTCTGCAAAGATAAGTTAATAATACGATAACGTCAATTAAAAATAATAAGGCGCTAAGCTATATAAAGGCATTGAACCTTTCAAGACCTTAACATATTTTAACAAAAAAAAATCAGGCATGACCTTTGGAAGGCTTTTTTGCTTACCTGTTCGTCATGCCTTTATTTAGATAGGCTTAATTTTTATACGGCTTTCTGCTTAAAAATAGCCTGGATTTTGTACTAAAGCAGGGTTAAGCTCTCTTTCTGATTGTGGAATAGGGAACAATAATTTATCCGGTGTAACCTGGTAAGCATCTGCTGACAAATAGTTTACCTGTTGTTTCAGGTTCGTTCCGAATGCATTCATCACTTCTACAGCCTTACCTGTTCTTTGCAAATCATGCCAGCGGTGGTTTTCGAAGGCAAGTTCAATACGGCGTTCATGGGCAATGATACCCCTTAATGCCGCCTGGTTACTTTCATTCACCGCAGGTAGTCCGGCACGTGTTCTTACCGCATTAAGGGCTTCAAATGGTGATTTTCCTTGTTCGTTTTGTACTTCTGCTAATAATAACAAGGCACCTGCATAACGATAGATCGGCCAGTTGTCACCTGCATTATTTGGCGCTTGGTGGGGCAGGTTCAGGTATTTCTTAATATAGGGAACACCTGTTTTACCTGGGCCAGGAATATAGTTTACGATGCTTTTGTTTGCTGATATCACCAGGAGGTCACTCGCATTATAAGCCCCTTCGGCAATAGCAATGGAAGCGTCAAGACGTTTATCGTTGGCTTCATAAGCGTCGATCAGGTCTTTTGTTGGGGTGTTCCAGCCACCAGTAGAGCCATTATTGGTTTTAGTGCCGGTAATCAGTTCCGTGGAATTTGTTCTCGGTAAAAACTGGTAAATAAAGTTATTCGGGGCTGTACCAACTGCAGTACCTTCCAGGTATTGAACTTCAAAAATTGACTCTTTGCTGTTTTTGTTGGCTGTAGAAAATACATCTGCATAATTGGCATGGAGTGCATAACCCATTGCCGGCAGCGTATTAAGTAACGCTTCCGCCTCTGCCCATTTTTTTTGTGTGGCATAAACTTCTGCCAAAAGCATAGTAGCGGCTCCTTTAGTAGCTTTCCCACTTTGTGGAAACCCTGCTGGTGGAGCTAATAACGTGATGGCATCTTTAGCATCTGCAATTAGCTGTGCATACACTTCTTCTGCAGTCGAACGAACCAGGAATGCTTCGTCTGCTTTTGTCACTTCTTTCAGAAATAAGGGCACACCACCAAAATGCCGTACCAGCTTAAAGTAATTCCAGGCGCGGATGAATTTCGCCTGTCCCTCGATATCAGCTTTTGCTTCCGGTGATAACGTAACGTCATTTATACGTCCAAGAACGATGTTTGCTCTGGAAATTCCTTTATAGCTATGAAAGTATACGGCATTGCTGTAAGAATTGTTTGGATTGTTGGTGAAGTCGGAAATGCTCTCCCTGTAAAGATACGCGGTTCCACGGTTACTTGGGTAAGCTTGATAAATGGTGTTATCTGAACGCATTTCCGAAGTGAAATAGTCATTCACAAGCAAGTCGCGAAGCGGCACGTAGGCAGCCATTACTCCTTGGCGTAACTGGTCTTCATTCTGGAAAAAAGTGCCTGCAGAATACGAGTCTTTAGGTTCAAGCGCTATAAAGTCTTTTTTACAAGAGGTTGCGGTAACTGCAGCCATCGCCAGTAAAATATATATTTCTTAGAGAAAGCTAATCACCCTGCCATCAGCCAGGAGGCCAGAAATCATCATATAGGTTTAGCGCGGTTTTTTAGGGCTTATTTTTATTATGATAAGGTGCAAACCTATGGCGATGTGCCCTGGTATTCGGGTACTTTAACCGTAGATGACTCAGATTTGTATAAAGGTCGTGATTCAAGGGTTTTGGTAATGGATTCTGTGCTTGCGGATTTAAATTTTGCGGCAACACATATCAGGGAAACTAAGGATAATTCTTCTTCCATTGTGACCAGACAAGTTGCTTTGGCTTTTAAATCGAGGGTATGTTTGTTTGAAGGAACCTTCAGGAAGTATCACCCGGAATTAAATCTGGCTGGTACAGCCAATAAATGGCTGGAAGAGGCTGCCTCGGCTGCCAAAACAGTAATGGATGCTAATCAGTACAGGATTCACAATACTGGAAAACCGGAAGCTGATTATAGAACCTTGTTTACCAGTGAAAATCCGGTTTCCTCGGAAGTGATGTGGGGCCTGGTTTATAACAATGCGTTGAGGAGATGGCATGAAGTGACCTGGAAGTTTAACAGTGCAACTTATGGATCGCGTTGGGGCTTAAATAAACAATTCATCAATACTTATTTGAAAACTGATGGTTCTCGTTTTACTGATGTAGCCGGCTATGATACGGTGCAGTTTGTGAGGGAAGTTAAAGACCGGGATTACCGTTTGTCGCAAACCATTAGAACGCTGGGTTATAAACGAAGTGATGGAAGTGCTGCTCCTTCCAATTTCGGGTATACTTTTACCGGATACCATATTCACAAATTCAGTTTAGATGATAAACGTTTTGATGGGGTTGCTGAATCTTATAACTCTATTCCCTTGCTGCGGTATGCTGAGGTGTTATTGAACTTTGCAGAAGCAAAAGCTGAACTTGGACAAATGGATGGCGCTGTATGGGCAAAAACCATTGCTGTGCTTCGTGATCGTGCCGGTGTAAGTAATGCAGCGCCTGTGGCCGCAGATCAGTATTTGAAAGAAGTTTATTTTCCTGAAATCAGCGATAAATATCTTTTAGAGGTGCGTCGCGAAAGAGGGGTGGAGCTTGCTTATGAAGGTTTGCGTTACGAAGATTTATTGCGCTGGAAAAAGGGTCATCTGCTGGAAATGCAATGGAAAGGGATTTATGTGCCTGCAAAAGATTTCCCAATGGATCTGGATGGCAATAAAACGCCTGATGTTTCATTTGTAGATAAAATTCCGGCAACGAAAATACCGGGGGTAGTCTATTATGTGTTGGATGGTAAAGCTGCAAAATTAACTAATGGTAATTCCGGACATGTTACCTGGAGAGATGATGAAAACAGGGTGTTTGATGATAAAAAATATTTGAGACCTATTTCTAATGCTGATATTGTCCTTAATCCTGAACTGACGCAGAATCCGGGCTGGTAGTAGGCACAGGATAAGCTGTTGAGGTAAAAGAGGCTGTTCCAAAAGTTGAATTCGTCAAGCATGACGTGCGGTTTGTGAAACAGCCTCTTTTTTAAAAAAAAATAATGATTTAAATTTCCTTTTTATAAACCTTATATATAAAGGTGTCGGGTAAAGATGGATGTCAGTATTCTTTCTTTTCTGCTTTTATTGAATAAATCATCGGAATATGGTTGCCTAAATGTTTTATTCTGTATTTTTTTGGTTCGACTTCAATAGTCTTATTGAAACAGTTGTAGGGTGAGTAGTCAAATTCATCAAGCGAATGAATTTCTAAGCCGTTTTTAATTAAACTGTTCAGCACTTCGCTCATACTATGGTTCCACATTACATATTCCTGGTGAATTTCTGCATCCCTGTCGGCATATGTTCCACTTTCAGTTTCCACGATTGCACCCGTGTTGAAATAGTTGTATTTGATTTTTTCAAAATCATCATCATACATCCAGACAAATGGGTGAAACTCTACAAATACAAATTTTCCATTGGGCTTTAAAAAACGGGAAATTAGGTTTGCCCATTGATCAAGATCCGGGAGCCACCCAATAGTTCCATAACTTGTAAAGACAATATCAAATTGTTCGGTTAAATACTGAGGTAAGTCGTAAATATCACAGCAGATAAAAGTTGCGTTGACATTGGATTTTTGCGCAAGTTCATTTGCACGTTTAATGGCTTCGTCCGATAAATCAACTCCGGTTACCTTTGCGCCTAATCTTCCTAAAGAAATAGTGTCTTGTCCAAAATGACATTGTAAATGTAAAATACTTTTACCTTTTACTTCTCCCAGAAGTTCCAGTTCAATGTCGTTTAATGATGAGTTGCCTTTTAAAAATCCATCAACATCATAAAAATCCGATTTCAGATGTGAATCGATTCTATTGTTCCAGGACTGTTTGTTGATAGCAATGTAATTACGTTCGGATTTCATTTCTTCAGGTTTTCTGAACAATTCTAGCTAAGCACGTTATCTCGGCTTTAATTTATGAATAAAAGACTAGTCTGCGAAGTAGATTAATTGTGTTTCCGGTTCCATTTGAGTTTTCCAATTTTCTTCCAGTTTGCCAGTAAGCAATGCAAATAGTAGTTCGAGGATAGCTTCCATATCTTCAGGGATTTACTTAATAATGATACAATTTATCGCTGTGATTGTTCTTTACCTTATCGTTATGTGCAATTGGTTGATCAATGTTTTGATCATCGAAGTTAATGTGGGGTAATAGTCAAGTGGTAATGGATCTAGGGTGGATCTACCATGGATGTACCTCCGATCTACCTTTTCTCCCTAAAAGGTAGATCGGAGGTAGGTTCATGGCTGATAGAGTATCGTAGTATATATAGGTGTGCTAAAGCTGGGTTCTTATTTTGATCGTTTCTTATGAAATGAGGCTTGTTCCTTTGTGGAATAACTTCGGATTGTGT